>DAORTY010000230.1:0-2376 GCA_035432905.1 Ilumatobacteraceae bacterium
TGCGGGTAGATGTCCTGCCCTTCGTCGACGATGATCGTGTCGAACGGTGTGCCGATTCGCTCGGTATGGAACGCGAGCGCATCGGTCGGGACGTTCAGCCAATACTCGGGCGTGGGACTGGCACCCACGCGGAACCCATGCGGCTCCAACAATCTGACGGCGATGTCGTGGTAGGTGCCGACCATGGCATCGGTGCCGGCCAGCGATCGTTGCAGTTGGTCAGCGATCGGCTTGTTGAAGCAAACAACGGCGGTACGTTCGCCACGCCTGATGGCACGCTTCGCCCAATCGATCACGAGCATCGTCTTTCCAGTGCCTGCGCCGCCGGTCACCAACACGCGATGGTTCTTGTCGAGACCACACACGTTGGCGAGGTGCACCCGCGTCTCGGCGTCCAGCTGCTTGCCCGCCCACTGCAACACCTGACCCTCGTCACCTTCGAGCGCGATGTCGGGACGAAGCGCGGCGAGGAGTCTGGCAATGCGTTCCGGTGGGATCGGCCCGTGTTCGCGCAGCAACCCGTTGACGGCCACGGTAGGGAATTCGAGTTGCGGTTTGGCGAACACGGTCTCTGCCGGGGTGTCGGGGCCGAGACCACCGGGGGGCACCGAGCCCACGTCTGGCAGCGCCACCGCATGGCAGACGAACATGCCCTCTAGTTCGACCCCGGTGGAGCGCAGTCGCTTCATCAGGTTGTGCTTTGCCTTGGTGATCTGCTGGGTGGGCGACTTGGACAGCGGATACCCGTTCTGGATCCACCTGCCTTTCTCGATCGAGATGACACCACCCTTCACCTCGACAGCAATCACTCCCCGGTGTGGCGACACCAGCACCACATCGATCTCACAATCCGTTCCGTCAACCACGATCGGCACGCTCGGAACTACGAACCAGGTTGCGTCAAGGCCGAGCAGAAACGCCTTGCACACCCGCTGTTCCGAGGTGGGCAGCAGCGTGAGATCGAAGTCCGCCGGAAGAAGAGTCGCCACTGGCTCAGTCTGGCGCGTGGATGCCTCGTCACGCGCCGAGGGGGTTCGCGCGTTCGCATTCTGTCGGGTGTTCCCCAGTCGTCACCTGTCCGCAAGGAGCGTGCCATGAAGCCAACCGTGAAGTTCGATCGCACCCTCGTCACCGTTCTCGTCGACGAGGTTGTGCACGTGATGCTCGAGCTGGCGGCACCGCCGGCAGCCACTATGAACCGCGCTCCGCTCGATGTGGTGGTCGTGCTCGACCGTTCCGGTTCGATGAGCGGAGCACCGCTCGAATCTGTGACGGCCGCAACCGCACAACTCCTCCGACTGGCTGGTTCCGACGACCGAGTCGGCGTGGTCGCATTCGACGACGAGGTGCAGTTGGTGTTGCCCCTCGCACACCACGACCCGGACATAGCAAGTCGAGCCGTGCGCGCAATCCAGGAGGGTGGGTCCACGAACCTGTCGGGCGGCTGGCTGAAGGGCCTCGAGCTCCTCACGACTGCTCCACGTGCCGAGTCGTTGCGTCGCATCATCGTGCTCACCGATGGTCACGCTAACGCCGGCATCACCGGCGCCGACCAGCTGGTGCAACTCATCAAGGGCGGGTATGGCCAGGGCGTCACCACGTCGTGCATTGGCTTCGACGCCGGGTATGACGAGCAGCTGCTGGCCGCCCTGGCCGACAGCGGGATGGGAAATGACTACTGGTGCGCCGGCCCCGACCAAGCCGCACGGGTGTTCGCCGACGAGTTCGGTGGCCTGGCGGCAGTTGTCGCCCAGAACGTGTCGGTGGAGATCACCCCGTCCGCTGCCGTGGCCGCGACCGCAGTCCTCAACGAGTTCCCGATCACCTCCCTGCCCACCGGCGTGCAGGTCGCGCTGGGCGATGCCTACGGCGGTGAGCGACGCAAGCTGGTTGCCAGGTTCCATCTGCGGCCGGTCACCACCGCCGGGCCGATCGACGTGGCGACCCTCACGATCCGCTGGGCGGCCACCACGGGCGACGTCGCGCTGCACACGGTCACGGTGCCGGTGGTGGTGTCGGCCGGCAATGGCGCGCAGAGCGACCCCGGGGCAAGCCAAGAGGTGACCGAAGAGGTGCTGCGTCTGGAGGTCGCCAAGAGCCGCCGCGACGCTCGCGACGCGGCCCAGAGCGGCGACTTCGGCACGGCGTCACGGCTCCTGTCGGGAGGTGCAGATCTGTTGGCGTTCGCGATGGGAATGCCAAGCGAGGTCGAGGAATTGCGTCGCGACGCTGCAGCGCTCCAGGAAGGCCGCTGGTCGGCAGCCGCATCGAAGCGTCAGTTCTCGCGTTCCCGAAGCACCCACAAGGGCCGGCGTACCGACTACGAGACGCCGGAAGAACCAGCCTGAGCACTCGCAAAGTTCAGTCACGAATGAT
>DAORTY010000230.1:2476-5393 GCA_035432905.1 Ilumatobacteraceae bacterium
AGGGCCGCCGTCACCAGAATCTGTCACGTGGCCGAACAGGAGTCGGTCGACGCGGTGCTGTGCGCTGGCGACCTCTACGAGCACGAGTACTTCACGCCTGATACTGCGCAGTTCCTCCGAGCGTCGTTCGCAGAACTCGCTCGGCCGGTGTTCCTCGCCCCCGGCAATCACGACTGGTTCGGCCCACGGAGTCTGTACGCACAAGTGCAATGGTCCCCGAACGTGTCGGTCTTCCGCGAGGACCGATTGCAGCCGGTCGAGCTGGCGGAGGGCCTGACCCTGTGGGGTGCCGCGCATCGAGCGCCGGCCAACACCGACGGCTTCCTCGAGAGGTTCGTTGTGGATCGCGGCGGGGTGAACCTCGCTCTGTTCCACGGGTCGGAGCAGTCCGGCATCATCTGGCAAGAGGCCGGCAAGGTGCCACACGCGCCATTCACCGAGGAGCAGGTCTCGCGGTGTGGACTCAACCACGTGTTTGCCGGCCACTTCCACACACCACGGAGCGGGAACTGGCACACGTACCCCGGCAACCCAGAACCGTTGGAGTTCGGCGAAACGGGTGAACGCGGCGCGGTGATCGCAACTGTGGGTGCGAATGGCGAAGTGGAGCGTCGCCGGGTTGCCGTCTCGGACACCGATGTCCACGAAGTCGATGTCGACCTCACCGGCATCTCGCACGCGGGTGAAGTCCGTGCACGAGTGCAGGCGGCAGTCGCAGGCATGAGCGGGCTTGTTCGGGCAACGCTTCACGGTGAGGTCGACCCGAGCGCCGATGTGCGAGTGACCGATCTTCAGGACGCAGCGCCTCATCTCGAAGCTTTGGTGGTGCGGATCGGGGCGCTGGCGGTCGCATACGACTTCGCCTCTCTCGCCGAGGAGCAAACCGTACGGGGTCAGTTCATCCGCGACGTGATGGCCGACGCGCTGCTCGACGAGCCCAAGCGCCGTCGCATCCTCGTCACAGGACTGCGAGCGCTCGATGGCCGCGGCGACGAATTGGAAGTGCACTGATGCGCATCGTGGAAGTCCGCGCTCATGCCTTCGGTCCGCTCGTCGATTCGACGTTGCCCTTGGCTCCTGGCATGACCGTCATCGTCGGCCAGAACGAGTCTGCGAAGTCGAGTTGGCATGCCGCCGCCTACACGGCGTTGTGCGGTCGCCGTCGCGGAAAGGGCGCAAGCACCAAGGAGGACCGGCGCTTCTCCGACCTGCACAGACCGTGGGACCGTGCCGAGTGGGAAGTGTCGGCGGCCATCGAACTCACCGATGGACGCCGCATCGAGCTGCACCACGATCTCGCTGGCAATGTCGATTGCCGTGCGACCGATCTTGTTCTCGGTCGCGATGTGTCCAACGAGATCATGTTTGAGGGGTCACCCGATGGCTCGCGCTGGCTCGGACTCGATCGCCGCACGTTCCTCAACACGGCCTGCATCGGTCAGACAGAGCTGCTCGGCGTGCTCGACTCTGCTGACGGCCTTCAGTCACTGCTCCAGAGGGCCGCTGCCGCAGCAGGTGCGTCAGACACCACCGTTGCAGAGGCGCTGGAGCTCATCGAGCGATTCCAGAGTGACCGGGTAGGTCTCGATCGGTCCAACTCGGCCAAGCCGCTTCGCCGGACCAAGGATGCCGTCAACCTGTGGACGGCCCGACTCGCCGAAGCACGTCAGGCTCATGACAGTTACCTCGGCCTGGTGGAAGAGTTGGAGCACGAGCGCGTTCGGTCACGCGCCGCCGATGAGGAGCTGGCGCGGCTGAACGAAGCCATCCGTCGGATCGAGCAGGTCCGTCAGCTCGCGGCCGAACTCGAACTCGCTCATGAACGATCCGTTGCTGCCATCAGGTCCGAAGGCGAGTTGCGCGAGCGAGTGGCCAACGAGCGGCCTCGCCTTGGCCGGATTCGGCAGCTGTCCGACCAGTTCGCAGGAGTTGCGCCGCCAGCCTTCGGTGACCTGGAGGAGCGCACTCGCACGGTCGTCGCTGCGCTCGCCGGTTGGCGCAGCGCACCCGCACAGCGCCCCCTCGCCGGGCGGAGTAGCTCGGAGCTGGAGGCGGAGCTGCTCCAACTTCCGTCCGCGCCAGATGGTCCAACGGAAATGGAGTCGTGGATACTGCAACTCGTCACAGAACTCCAAGGGGCCAGGGCCGTGGTGACCGAACATCAGGCCAGTCGTCCTCCACAGCCCGAGGATCCGAGCGCGGTGGTGCGAGCTGCCGTGGCGGCAGGCCCGCAACACGTTCGAATGCTGGCGACCGACATCGAACGGGTGTCAGGCGAGATGATGGCACCACCGGCGAACGAGCCGCTTGCCGAACTTCGGAACGCCGACGGAGATGCAGTGGCGAGGGTCTCGGAGGCAGAGAGGGCCGAGCGAGAAGCCCTCGCGGTGCTGAACCCACATGCAGCCCCGGTGGCCCCTGTGCCACAAGGACACAGCCGGGCGCAGCTGGTGGTTGGGGTCATCGGCTCGATTGTCGGAGTTGTGCTGGCAGCGGGCGGTGCGCTGATCCCGGCCATCGCTGTTGCGGGCGTCGCGCTCGGGCTGGTGATCTACTTGTCCCTCAAGGGCAGTCACGCACCGGTTTCGTCGTCGGCGCAGCCGGTCGACCAGATGGCGGCGTTGCAGACTGCCCGGGAACAACTGAACGCTGCGCGCTCCGCCCGCGAACTGACGACCCATGCCCTGACCGAAGCCGAGATGAGAGCGGCCGCTGTTGAGCGCACCGTCGCACGGTCGAGAGCCTTGCTGGCCGAGCTGCAGGCGCGCTGCTCCTCTCAGCACCTGCCGTCCGAGCCTGCAGGCCTCAGATTGGCAGCTGCGCAGGCCGAGCAGGCCATGGCCGCTCGCGCTGCGTGGGAGTCGTGGACGGCCGAGGCGTCGCGTTTCGACGAGCGCTCGGCTCGGATGCAGGACGA
>DAORTY010000231.1:0-5371 GCA_035432905.1 Ilumatobacteraceae bacterium
ATGAAGGGCGGCTGCAACTTCCCGATGGGCCCGTTCGCGCTGCTCGACCTGGTCGGCCTCGACACGTCGGTCGCCATCCTCAATGCGCTGTACGCCGAGTTCGCCGACCCCAACTACGCGGCCGTCCCCTCGTTGCGCCGCATGGTTGCCGCCGGCCACCTGGGCCGCAAGGCCAAGCGCGGCTTCTACACCTACTGATTCGCGGGTGTGCACTCCCGCCCGCTCACCGAGCGGAAGTGCACACACGCACCGTCTGGTTCGCTGGCGGTTAGCGAGCCCGACGGCGAGCAGTCAGCACCAAGAGGGCGCCGAGTGAACAGGCCAACATCGCCAACCACAGACCGTTCGAATGGCTGCTGCCCGTGACCGGCAACTGGTCAGGGTAGAACGGCGGCATGGTGACAATCGGCGGCAACGTCGTCTGTGTGAGCGAGGTCGGCGGCTCGACGAGCGTGGAGCCGGGTGCATCAGTGGTCGGAGTCGCGGTGGTCGGAGTCTCGGTCGTGGATGTGTTGACAGCGGCGTCAGCTTCAAAGGCACCGATGTCGCAGGCAATGCCCTTCGGCCGCGACACGAAACGCTGGTCGGTGAGCGTGGTGGCCGCACAGTCGCCCGCGGCATCGATGGCCGAGCTGCCGGCCACCAACGCGAGTGTCCGGGTGGGTCCACCATTGTCGGCCAGCGCACCCAGCGTCGTCGACTGGTTGTTGTTCAGGTCACTGGGCTGCGTGAAACTGGTGCACGAGGTGTCGTCACTCAGGTTGTGATCGCCCGAGGTGATGGCCCCGGTGGCCTTGACAGCACAGTTCGATGGCGTCACGCCTCTCAGGTTGTTCTGCAGCAGCGAACCTTCGACCGTGACCGACATCGTGGCCGGCGCCAGCACGTTCGTCGCCAGCCCCGAGCCGAGGATGCTGCCGGAGGTGGTGTTGTTGGCGATGGTCACGTGCGTGAGCGTGGCTGCCAGCACGACGTTGCCGTATGTCTCCAACAAGATGGTGTGGTTCTGGGCGGCGTTACCGGAAAAGGTGGAGTTGGTGATGGTTGCATTCGCGTTGACGTAGACGGCGGCCGTCCCCTGGATGGCGTTGTTGCCCGCAATGAGGCTCTCGGCAATGATCAGCGTGCCGTTGTCACCGCCACCCTTCGCGATCGCACTGCCGACGCTGCCATTACCGGGAACGAAGTCGACGGTGTTGTTGATGATCTCGGACCGGGTGATGGTGGTGATTCCCTTGTCCGCACCGATGGCACCACCATTGAGTGCGAACCCGTTGGATATCACCGAGTCAGTCACGGTCAGGTCGACGAATTGGTGAACGGACAGGTTTCCTCCGCCGCTGCCTGGGACCGAACCGTTGGTGACGGTGAGGGACTGCAGGATGACCGGCCCGCCGTGCATCTCGATCGCACGGTCGATGCCGTTGGCGTCGATGATCGTCGCGCCGCTACCGGCCCCGATGATCGTCGTCTCGCCGGTGATGTCCAGGTCGCCGGTCGCGTTGGAGTTCTCGTTGGTACCGGCAATGGTGAGCGTGTAGGTACCGGCCGGAAGGTTGATGGTGTCAGGCCCAGGGTTGGCGTTTGCCTGCGTGATGGCGTCGCGAAGCGAACCGAGCCCGCCGTCGGCGGTGGTTGTGACCACGAAGCTGGTCGCGTGAGCGACGTTGTCGGTCAACACAAGACCGGTGAGCGACACCAACGCCCCGACAATGCAGGCGCGGGTGAGGCGACGAGAGGATGAGGAAACTGGGTGAGCCAGTGTTGTTTTCATACGTCCGATCATGCGATCGACCCCGCTCAAGCGCATGAGCACCGATGTACTCAGATCACCGATCGGTGCTCTCTGAGTAGTCGCACCCACACGCAAGTGTGCAGTGCCGCCGCAATTGCGGGTTGGCCAGCGGGTGGCGACTTGCTAGCGTGTTGCTTCCGCTCGGGCGAGTGGCGAAATGGCAGACGCGCTAGCTTCAGGTGCTAGTATTCGAAAGGATGTGGGGGTTCAAGTCCCCCCTCGCCCACAAGATGAAAAGCGCCCTTTAGCAGGGCGAATGCGGCTCGAAAGAGCCAACAGTCGGGGGCAATCCGTCACGTTCCGTCAGGTCACCAAAATTTGACTTGACAGATTTCGACGAGGCATGCGGTGCGGCTTCTGCGATGTGAGCAGCCAACCAAGCAGCTCGCGTCACACGGCAAACTCGATCAGCCTCCCGCACATTTCGGCCCTCGGGAATCCCGTGGGCACATCACCTGGAGCAGCGCGCCGAGCGACGTAGAGTCATGGTGGCTTGGTGTTCGGTGGTGTGCGCAAACTATGTCACACCCCTCACGCACAGTGGCCCATAACACGACCCGGAACGGCCCAAGATGGACATCGCAACAGGTGGCCGCCACATTTGGGCGGCCGACAACTTAGAAATGCTCGGCAGTCTCCGAACCAGTTCAGTTCGGCTGGTGTATCTGGATCCGCCATTCAATTCTGGGCGCTCGTACGAGGCTTTGCTCGGTGTGTCCGACCTCGGCCATCGGCGCAGAGATGCGTTCACCGACACCTGGCGGTGGGGTGATGCCGCGGAGACCGCCCTCGGGCAGCTGAACACTCCGGCCACAGCCAAGGTTGGTCAGTTCCTTAGGTCTTTGATTGACACGATCGGCCGATGTGATCTCGCCGCGTATCTGACCATGATCACTTCACGGCTGACAGAGTCGCATCGTGTGCTGACGGATGACGGTGCTCTGTTCTTGCATTGTGATCCATCGGCGAGCCACTACCTGAAGGTTGTGCTTGACATGATCTTTGGTGCGGACAACTTCCGAAATGAAATCGTCTGGAAGCGAACACACGCTCACTCTGGGTCGAGACGTTTCGGCCCGGTCCACGACGTGATCCTCTTCTACAGCAGAACCTCGACCTACACCTGGAACCAGCTCTACTCGCCGTACACGGATCAGTACGTCGAGAAGTATTTTCGCAACAGCGATGAGAACGGCCGATACCAGCTGATCACTTGCACAGCCCCAGGGGCCCGGCCGGGCACTCGGGCGCACTACGCCTGGCGGGGCGTCTGGCCGCCATCCAACCGGCACTGGGCTTGGACCGTCGACAAGATGGAGGACTTCGAAGCCAAGGGTCTCATCGTCCATTCCTCAAGCGGTACACCTCGCCTGAAGCGGTACACCGACGACAGTGACGGCACAAAACTTCAGGACATCTGGGTCGACATCAATCCCCTGAGTGCTCATTCGGGTGAACGCACCGGATACGAGACGCAGAAGCCGGTTGCCTTACTCGAACGGATAATCGCTGCGACGACTCAACCTGGCGATCTAGTCGTCGACCCGTTCGGCGGAGCTGGAACAACGGCGGTCGCCGCCGAGCGCCTAGGACGCCGATGGCAAGTCGCTGACATATCTCTGCTCGCATCGTCACTGTCGCTGTCCCGGCTTCGAGCCGATGGATTCGCAGGAGCTATCGAGTTGCACGGCTTTCCGTCCGACGTGGCACGCGCAACGACTTTGCGCAACGACGACGCCATCTCCTATGCCGTGTGGGGCACAGCAATGCTGTCGACTCTACTCAATCGTCAAGAAACCGACCCCGATCTTGCAAGCGGAGTCGGTTCGTGGGCGGGAGAAGGACGTTCTGAAACACTGGTCAGCTGGGTTCCATTGACAGAGAGGGCCGTGAAGCGTTCCATCGGCAAACTACGAACGGACCGAACCGTCGTGTTGACAACCAATCAGCGGAGCGAGGCGCTAGCGAAGTCGCTTTCGGTGCCGAACACGCCGCTCACGCTCATTCGGGTTGACGACTGCGTGAGCGCGCTCGCTCGGCGGGTGGGCTCCGCCCTTTCAGCAGCATGACCGACAAAGTCGACAGCCATCGCTCAGGCACGCTGAGTGCGTTGGATCTTGACGTGGTTCACGCCGTCCCGCCCGGCGGCAACTGGCGAGATCTACCAGACGACTTTCCGTCGCAACGAGTTCAACAGATTCGCCACGGTTCCAAGAACGGCGGTGGGAGTCGTAGCACCTACTACGGGCGCCTGCGTTGGGATCGCCCCGCCTACACGATCAATACGTTCATCACTAGGCCAGGCAACGGGTGTTTCATTCATCCATCAGAAGATCGCCTCATCACCGCTCGCGAAGCCGCTCGCCTCCAGTCCTTTCCCGATTCAACGACCTTCAGTGGGACAATGCGGGCGCGAGCAATGCAAATCGGTAACGCTGTGCCGCCACTGCTGGCGTACCATCTCGGCGGTGTTGTCCCACCCGGACCGTTCGTAGACCTGTTCTGCGGCGCCGGCGGAATGTCAATCGGTTTTGAACTCGCTGGCCACCAGCTCGTTGCGGGCGCTGACTCCGATCGGAACGCAGTCAAGGCCGCACAAGCGAACTCTCCGGATGGAGAGCTGGTTGAGCTGATGGACCTTAGTGACCTTCAATCGCTGACCCGGCTAGCGCGGGCAGCCATGAAGCGGGCGCCTGATGGCCTGGCTGCCGTTGTCGGTGGCCCGCCGTGCCAAGGGTTCTCAACGGCAGGGCCATGTCGGATAGGCGACGATCGCAACCGGCTTGTGCAGACGTTTCTGTCTGCGGTGAAGCTGATGGAGCCGGCGGTGGTCGTGATGGAGAACGTTCCAGCCTTGCTCTGGCGTGGGAAGGCTTTCCTCGATGAACTTCTCGGCGAGCTCGACAAGCTCGGCTATAACGCGGAGTACGCGCTTCTTCACACGGAGGCATACGGAGTGCCGCAGCTTCGTCGACGCCTCGTCGTGCAGGCAACCAGAACTGGCTCTCCCATCTGGCCGGCTCCGACGCATCGCCGGTTGGAGCCGTCGTTCCCACGGTTCCAGCCGGATTCGACGTCGCCAGTACAGGTCGAGATGACCGTCGCAGACGCGATTGGTGACTTGCCGCTCAAGGAAGGCGTCGACCTAGACGCCAAGGTTTCGTTGAAGAGCGAGAAGTCTGACTATCAACGTTGGTGCCGTGGCTTGATCGATATCGGTTCACTTGTTCCGCGCGGGCTACCCCCGGCGTCGTATACGTTCGCACCCAATGGCCGTCGTTGACATCAGTCCGCCTGAACTGGGCAATCTCGTTAGATCCTTGCGTACCCGCTACGGAGCTCTAGAGGAACCGAGGCGTTGGTATACGGCGCTGGTGTGCGCAGTACTCGTGCGCGCTGACAAGCTCCCCGAGTGGAGCGACTGGCAGCTCGAACCGCCTGCTGGACTTCCGGTTCAGATGACTCCAGCAGGTATGTGGGCAATCGACCAGATCTTCGGCGTCCAGACATCGACGATTATGGGCTCTTCGGATCTGAGGGTGGGGTTGCTGTTGGGTAGGTGATCCCGGGCGCGGT
>DAORTY010000232.1:0-5362 GCA_035432905.1 Ilumatobacteraceae bacterium
GCTTCAAGTTCTCCACCTACGCCACCTTCTGGATCCGCCAGGCCATCGGCCGTGCTCTCGACCAGAAGGCCAGCCTCATCCGCATCCCCGGCGATCGTTCGGCGAGCCTGCGCGCTGCGCTGCGTCAGGCCAGCGGCGATGGCGAGACGCTCGATGTCGGCAATGCCGAACTGCATCGCCTCACGACGCCCGTGTCGCTGGACAAGACCATCGGCGACGATGGCGACGCAACCCTCGGCGACCTGATGGCCAACGGTGACGGCACTCCTGAAGATGCCGTGATGGCAATGGTGGACAACGAGTTGCTCGACGAACTGCTCGGCACCCTCGACAAGCGCGCCCGCTACGCGGTTGAAGCTCGCTTCGGCCTGCTCGACGGTGAGCGCAAGAGCTTCCGCGAAGTCGGCGAGAACCTTGGCGTCACCGCTGAGGCCGCTCGTCGCCTGGTCAGCAGGGCAGTTGCGGGCCTTCGCGAGGACGCAGTTCGTATCCTCGCCGTCTGATCAGCACACAGTCGTGTCAACGCCGCGGTCGACGACCGCGGCGTTTGCATTTTTGCTGCGAGGCAATTGACACGGGGCGGCGCGCGGCCTCCCCGTTAGGCTTGCCCCGTGGCGAAAGCGTGGACACCCTCTTCATGGCAGGCACTGCCTACCCAGCAGCAACCCGAGTGGCCCGACCAGGGTGACCTCGACCGAGCACTGAAGCAGATCTCGTCCTATCCCCCGCTCGTCTTCGCCGGTGAGGCCCGCTCGCTGCAGAACTCACTGGCGCAGGTCGCGGCCGGTAACGCGTTCCTGCTGCAGGCCGGCGACTGTGCAGAGAGTTTCGAGGAGTTCAGCGCGGTCAACATCCGCGAGAAGTTGCGCGTCATCCTGCAGATGTCCGTGGTGCTCACCTACTCACTCGGCGTGCCGGTGGTCAAGGTCGGCCGCATCGCCGGCCAGTTCGCAAAGCCCCGCTCGAGCAGCTTCGAGCAGGTGGGCGACGTCCAGTTGCCCAGCTTCCGCGGCCACATCGTCAACGGCGACGCACCCACCGAAGCTGCCCGTATTCCGAACCCCGACCGGCTGGTGCAGGCCTACAACCAGTCTGCAGCGACGCTGAACCTGTTGCGGGCATTCACCAAGGGCGGCTTTGCCGACCTCGGTCGGGTACATGCATGGACGCAAGAGTTCGTCGCCAGCAGCCCTGAGGGACAGCGCTA
This sequence comes from Ilumatobacteraceae bacterium, assembly GCA_035432905.1. Classification (GTDB taxonomy): domain Bacteria; phylum Actinomycetota; class Acidimicrobiia; order Acidimicrobiales; family Ilumatobacteraceae; genus UBA668. Next base: position 1,208 of record DAORTY010000232.1, read on the forward strand.
CGAGCAACTGGCCGCCGAGATCGACCGGGCACTGCGCTTCATGCGCGCCTGCGGGGTCGACACCGAGGGCAACCATCAACTGCACGAGACCGATATCTACACCAGCCACGAAGCCTTGCTGCTCGGCTACGAGGAAGCACTCACCCGCGAAGACTCCCTCACCGGCGCCTGGTACGACTGCTCGGCGCACATGTTGTGGATCGGCGAGCGCACACGTCAATTGGAGTCGGCACACATCGAGTTCCTCCGTGGTGTCGGCAACCCCGTGGGCTGCAAGGTCGGCCCGACCACCGACGCCAGCTTCGTACTCGAACTCTGCGAGAAGCTGAACCCCGCCCGTATTCCGGGCCGCCTCACGTTGATCAGCCGGATGGGCGCCGACAAGGTCGAGGATTCACTTCGACCACTTCTGCGTGCGGTCCGCGAAGCAGGGCACCCGGTGGTCTGGGCCTGTGACCCGATGCACGGCAACACCATCACCAGCGTCGGCGGCCGTAAGACTCGCCAGTTCGACGACATCTGTGACGAGATCGACGGGTTCGTGCGGGCACACAAGGCCGAGTCCACATGGCCCGGCGGCATTCACGTCGAACTCACCGGCGACAACGTCACCGAGTGCACCGGCGGCGCCGACAAGATCCTCGACAGTCAGCTCGACGACCGGTACCAGACGGTGTGCGATCCTCGGCTCAACGCCCGCCAAAGCCTCGACCTCGCCTTCCACGTCGCCGAGGTCCTGCGCAGCACCGGCTTGGCCTGAACCCCGGCCGGCACGACATGAGGGCACTTCGACTGGTGAACGAGTGGCCGGTCCGCACCGTTGCCGCGGCCGTGGTTGCACCGGACGGCGGTGTCTCCACGACCGGTCCCACAGAGCACAGCTTCCGGTTGGCATCCATCACCAAGATGTTGTCGAGTTGGGCCATCCTCGTGGCGTGCGAGGAAGGCACGCTGCAGCTCGATCTGCAGGTCGGGCAGGACGGTTGCACGCTTCGCCACTTGCTGTCCCACGCAGGTGGCTACGCATTCGACGGCAGCACGCCGATCGCCCGCCCCGGCATTCGCCGTATCTACAGCAACACCGGTATCGAGATGGCGGCGGCAGCACTCGCGCTCGCCGCCGAAATGCCGTTCGAGCAGTACCTTCGAGAAGCCGTGTTGTCGCCACTGGGAATGACTGCAACCGTGCTGGTCGGTTCACCCGCGCACGGCGCCCGCAGCACCGTTGGCGATCTACTGCTGTTCGTGAACGAGTTGCTCCACCCGCTGCTGCTCAGCATGGAGACCGCAGTTCAGTTCCGCACCGTCCAGTTTCCGGGCCTCGCCGGGCTGGTACCCGGTGTCGGTCGCTACGACGACTGCCCCTGGGGGCTCGGAGCAGAGGTCCGCGGCGACAAACAGCCCCACTGGACCGGCACACACAATTCTCGCGACACGTTCGGGCATTTCGGTGGAGCCGGTACCCTCCTGTGGGTGGAACCCGGGGCACACATCTCATGTCTCGCGCTCACCGACCGACCATTCAACGATTGGGCCCCCGAGGCACTGCAGCTATGGCCAGCGCTCTCCGATGCCGTCCTCGCCGAGGTCGCATCATGATCTTTTCGCCTGGCGACCGTGTTCGTTATGAGTGCATCGACGACGACGGCTTGCCGCTGGTTCGCTATGGCTTCATCGGCGGCGTTGCTGGCGCGGGTGGTCCGGTGGTGGTCATGCTCGACGGTGACCTGGGTGGCGACGTCGTCAACGTTGCGCAGGTGCAGCACGTCACCATCACCACGGTCGAACTACTGCTGCATGGCACCGATTTGGTCGATGAGCCCGAATTGCGCCGAGGGCTGGTTTCGCTGTGGCACGCAGAAGCCGAAACAGCCGGCCTCGACGTCGACTCGCTTCATGCGATCGGCGATGGAAAGTGTGATGCGCCGGGCGACTGGTGCCTCGCCGACCTGGTGGCCGGCGGCGACCACTACCTGTTGAGAGCGGTGCGCCTGCCCCCCGGGTCCGACATGATTCGGGTGCGGGCAGAGGCCCACTCACAGGGTCCAGCGTGACCAGCCGGCAGATTGCTGGCTGGTACCCCCTCCTCCTGGCTACAGCCAGTATTGGCGTCGCCAACAGCGTGATCTTCTCGCTCCTGAGCGATCTGCAGGACAGGTATCACTTTGCCAATTACGGGCTGGGGCTGATTGCGGGCACCGGCTTCCTGGTCGGCTTCATCGGCCAGATCTTCTTCGCTCCGCTCGCTGACCGCGGTCACTCCAAGGCATTGCTCATCGGAGGCTTGGCACTGGCGGTGATCGGCAGCCTGTTTTTCGCATTGTCATCATCGCTCGTCGCATTCGTGATCGCTCGAGCTGTCGTCGGCCTGTCCAACAGCCTGTTCCTGCCGGCGTCGCGCGCGATCGCCGTGACGATCGAGCCCAACAGAGTGTCACATCGACTGAGCGTTCTCGGCGGCGTGGAACTGGCCGGATTCGTGACCGGTCCGGTGTTGGGTGGTCTTTTGGTCGGCCCATTCGGGCTGCGCGTGCCGTTCCTGGCTGCGGGCATCTTCGCTTTGGCCGGTGGCCTGATGCTGCTGCCGCGAGTGATGCCACAGCCGCCCATCGGCCCCTCCAGAGGGCTGGCATTCGACCTCTTGCGAATTCGGCGCATTCGAGCCGGCGTTGCGCTGAGTGTCGCTCTCTTCGTGCCGGTCGGCTTCTACGATGCGGTCCTCGATCGATACATGACCGATCGAGGCGCATCGAATGCCATGATCGGGCTCGCATTCATGGCTTTCGGCATCCCGTTCGCCATCGTCGCCGCGTTCGGCGGCCGACTGGCCGACCGGCGCGGTGCGTTGCGGGTCGGCCTCGTCACCTCGGTGCTCGTCGTGCCCCTCACTGTCGGCTATGGCTTCGTGACAGTGCCACTGATCATCGTGGTGATGAGCGCAATCGAAGGAATCATTCAGGCAATCGGTGCACCTGCCAGCCAAGCCGTCGTTGCCAGCGGTGCACCGCCAGGGCGCGCCGCTGCGGCACAAGGGCTCGCCGGCTCGATGAACCTCCTGGTCGGTGCGTTCACCGGCTACGCGGCCGGGACGATCTACGAGCAGCTCGGCTCGGAGATCATGTTCGGCATTGCCGGTGGCGGTGTGGTGCTGTTCGCTGTGCTGGCCGCCAGCCAGGGGCTGCGCACGTCGCAGCAGCCGCGATAGCTGTCGTTACTACGACAGACGCTCGATGACCATGGCCATGCCCTGGCCACCACCCACGCACATGCTCTCGACGCCCCAGGTCTTGTCTTCCCACTGCAGGCCGTTGATGAGCGTGGTCATGATGCGAGCGCCGGTCATACCGAAGGGATGGCCGAGGGCAATGGCACCACCGTGCACGTTGATCTGCCTGTCGAGGTCGATGCCGAGGTGCTTCGCCGAGCCGATGACCTGCACGGCGAATGCTTCGTTGATCTCCACGAGGTCGATCTCGTCGATCGTCTTGCCGGCCAGAGCCAGGGCCCTGCGAATGGCCTCGATGGGGCCGAGGCCCATGATCTCGGGGTTGAGGCCCGAGACGCCACTGGACACGATTCGGGCGAGCGGAGTGAGGCCGAGGGCCTTTGCCCTGGCGTCGCTCATCACGAGCACGGCCGCAGCGCCGTCGTTGAGCGGGCAGGCGTTGCCAGCGGTCACGGTGCCGTCGGGGCGGAATACCGGCTTGAGCTGGCTGACGCCTTCGAAGGTGGTTCCGGGGCGAGGGCCATCGTCCTTGCTGACAACGGTGCCGTCGGCAAGCGTGAGCGGGCTGATCTCACGCTCGAAGAAGCCGTTCTCGACGAACTCACATGCCAGGTTCTGGCTACGCACCCCAAAGCGATCCTGCTCTTCGCGGCTGATGCCTTCCAGCTCGACCACGTTCTCCGCCGTCTGACCCATGGCGATGTACATGTCGGGCAGACCCACCGGCGGTGTCCATGCGCCCTGGCCACCCTGGCTACGCAGCTTGGTGCGCTCGCCTGGGCCCTTGAAGATCGGGTTGGGAGCCACGTCGCTGGCGCCACTGGCATAGCGGCTGACAGTCTCGACGCCGCCGGCGATGAAACAGTCGCCCTCTCCGGCCTTGATCGCGTGGAAGGCCATCCGGATGGTCTGCAGGCTCGACGAGCAGT
>DAORTY010000233.1:0-5344 GCA_035432905.1 Ilumatobacteraceae bacterium
TCTCGAGCACCTTGGTGGTGACCCGGTCGAGCACGTGACGGTCGTGGGTGACCAGCACCAGCCCGCCGCGATACGCCGCCAGCCACTCCTCCAAGAACTTGATCGCATCGAGGTCGAGATGGTTGGTGGGCTCGTCGAGGATCAGCGCCTCGTATTCGCCGCACAGCAGACGGGCCAGCGCCACACGCTTGGCCTGGCCACCGGAGAGCTCGTCGGTGCGACTGTCCACCAGCGCTGCCATGCCCAGCCGGTCGAGCATCGCCTCGCCTTCCCAGCCGGCGCCCACGGCCTCGGCGACCGTGCCTTCGGGAAGGATCGGTTGCTGCATGAGGAAGCCGACACGGGCACCGCGGCCCCAGCGGACCTCGCCGGCCTCCGGGTTGGCCTCGCGCCCGAGGAAACGCAGCAGGGTGCTCTTGCCGCACCCGTTGATGCCGACCACACCAACGCGGTCGCCATCGCTGAGCGTCAGCGAGACATCGTCGAAGAGGGGTCGGTTCGGACGGGATGCCTTCAGGCCGGCGGCGTCGATGAGGATCATGAGGAGTGTCAGTCTGCGTCAGATGTGCGGAGAAAAAGCAAGATCGCCAGGCCTTGCCGCTGCTCGATGCAGCGGTACGACCTGGCGATCTTCGTGTGGGCCGGGCAGGATTTGAACCTACGTAGGCTATGCCGGTTGATTTACAGTCAACTCCCTTTGGCCACTCGGGCACCGACCCATTGCGGTGAGTGAGGCTATCGCCTTGGATACAGTTGATGCATGTCCACTTTTGACGTCGTGTCCGAAATCGACCGCCAGGAAGTCAAGAATGCGATCGACCAGGCCCAGCGCGAGATCGGCACCCGCTTCGATTTCAAGAACACCGACTCGTCCATCGAGCTCAACGATCTGGTGCTGACGCTACGAACCGTCAGCGAGGATCGCCTGGCTGCGCTGCGGCTCGTTGTGGAAGAGAAGCTGGTGAAGCGCGGCGTCTCGCTGAAGGGCACCGACTACGGCAAGGTCGAGGAAGCCACGCAGAACACCGTCCGCCAGGTCGTCACCCTCAAGGTCGGCATCGGCAGCGACAAGGCCCGCGAGATCAACCGCATGATCAAGGAGAAGGGCCCCAAGGGCGTCAGCAGCCAGACCCAGGGCGAGACTGTGCGCGTCACCGGCAAGAAGCGAGACGACCTACAGGCGGTCATCGCGCTGTTGAAGGGTGCAGATCTCGGTATACCCCTGCAGTTCCAGAACTTCCGCGACTGAACTAGCCGATACTCAGACCGGAGCACAGCCCAATCGGTTCGGGTCGGGCAGTGGGTGGCTCGCAGGTGCGGACCAACCGGGCGCATCGTCGATCACGCCTCGCTCATCGGCAATCGAGACTGCGTCGCCGCCGAAGACCGCACACGCAGCCTGCGCTGGCGGCAGCGTCGGCTGAGCCTCGAGCAGCAGGCGGAGCTGCTCGGCACGCAGCGGCGCACCACCGAGGCCCAGGTACCCGACACCTGAAGTCGTTGATAAGCCCGGGCCGGGGTCACAGGCATTGATCTGCAGCTGCATCGGCGAGCCGTTGGTGGTAAGGGCCACGGAGGTACCAGAAGTCGGCGGAGCAGCCGCAGCCCACGCCTGGAACGCCACGTTGACCGAATCCAACGATGCCGGGTTCACCTGCAGATGCGCGGTCACGCAGGCACCGGTGGGCCCTTCGACGATCGACACGTCATCGTTCTGCCACGCCAACGCTGCCTCCCAGGCTGTGTTCTCGTCGATTCGGCCGGCGAGCGCGTGATACCAGAAGAGCATCCCCTGCGACGTCTTCGAAGTGCTCTCCGCCGCACCCGAGGTCAGCCGCCGCAGATCGAGCAGCTGACCGTCGCTGGGTGCTGCGTCCTTCTCCTGCATCGCACGGTCCTCATCGATGGTCGCATCGAAGTAGGGCCACAGCGCGACGCCGAGACGGCTGGCGACTGTCGACGCAAACGGGGATGGTGATGCTGCGATCGAATAGTCGACGAACAGCCCGAGCGTCTGCTTGAAGATGTCGGCCTGCTCGGTTGGCGTGGTCATACCGAGAGCGACGGCGATCGCATCACCGTCGTAGTAGCCCTTGATACCGCGCGCCACCGAAGGTGAAGCGTCCTGGGCACGGGCGCTCCAGTCGAACTTCTGATCCAGAAGTGCCAGCGTCAGTGCGCGATGCATGGCGAAGCGGTACAGCTCGTCAGGCAGGCCCTCAGCCACAAAAATTGTGTCGCTCGCCGGATCGTAGAACGCCGGTGAGTTCGGCAGAGCTGCCATCCCGATCTGGCCAAGGTTCAGCGCACCATCGAGAATCCCCACCGCTCTCCACATGCCCGCTTCCAGTGCCATCTCGTCGGTACTCGGCGCCAAGGAGGACGACACCAGCTTCGAGGCGTAGTCGGTTACCGGCAGGGTGTTGACGGCGAGCGCATGGTCGAACGAGAGACCACGCGCCGTTTCGACGTCGTTGGCCAGCACTTTGATGTCGCCTTCCCACCGCTTGTCCAGGAAGTAGTACTTCCCGGCATACGCCGCACCACCGAGCAACGCGATGAAGACGAGAAAGGTTGCCAACCGCGCGAAAACGTTTCGCTTCTTCTTGCGAGCAACGGGGATGAACGTGGTGGATACATCGACGTGGTTGAGGCGGCCGGGACTGACCGGTGCGGCATTGCGTGCCTTGTAGAGGTCGTGCTGGCTGAGGATCGGCACCGCACTGGATTCCCGCTGTTCGGAGTAGGCGATCGCGGGAACCACGACCGGGCCTGGCACCTCGTCGACATCCGGCACGAACGCCAGCCGGTTGAGCTCGGCCTCGATGCCCGAGACGGCCGGAGCGGTTGGCGCAGTCGACACAGCGACTACTGGGATCTGTTCGCTGATCGGTCTGGTGAGGTACTCGACGGGAGGGTCGACTGGGACCTGGTCCATCTGCTCGAGCGCGGCGAACAACGACTCGACTCGCGGCTTGGCGGCGGGCAGCACCGGCACGACCTCCGCCACAGGAACGTCAACGGCAGCAAGTTCAACATCAGGCACGACGACATCAGGCACGACGGCATCAGGCACGACGGCATCAGGGGCCGAGGCCTCGAACACTGGCAACTCGAGCACTGCCAGCGGGGGCACCGGCTGGAACTGTGCAACAACGGCGAGCGGCTCCTCGTCGTCACGCAGCTGCTCCAGCAGCGCTTCGATCGTGTCGTTGTCGATCGTGTCGTTGTCGATCGTGTCGTTGTCGATCGTGTCGTTGTCGATGTCCGTCGCCGGGTGCATCGGGCGAACCACGTGCTCCCAGGTCAACTCGCGCAGCTGTGGCGCGCTGGCCGCGCCCATTCCGGGGTCGCGGTGAAACAGCGGCGAATCGAGGCGGAGACGAAAGTCTTCAGCTGCAAAGCCCGACAACGCGTCCGTTCCACGAGCATCGCTGTGCTGCCCATTCGGTGCACCCGTCGGCAGTTCCGTCTCGTCGATTGCCACGCAGGTGTATCGGCACGTCAGCTCACATCTTGAGCGAACGCCAAGGGATCAGTCCTCCGTGGGGGTTTCGACCGCACGTCGCTGCAGTTCGTCAACGACTGAGGCATCAGCAAGTGTCGTGGTATCGCCGAGGTTACGACCCTCGGCCACATCACGCAGAAGACGCCGCATGATCTTTCCACTTCGGGTCTTGGGGAGATCATGCGTGAAGAAGATTGCCTTCGGCTTCGCAATTGCCCCGATCTCGTGGGCGACATGAGCCCGCAACGTCTCGACCGGAACCTCCAGCCCGGTCCGCAGCGTCACATAGGCAATGATCGCCTGGCCCGTGGTGGCATCGTTGGCGCCGACCACCGCGGCCTCGGCCACCGAGGCGTGACTGACCAACGCACTTTCCACCTCGGCAGTGCTGATGCGGTGACCCGACACGTTCATCACGTCGTCCACTCGACCGAGCAGCCACAGGTAGCCCTGCTCGTCGAGCTTGCAACCGTCGCCGGCGAAGTAGCGACCTTCGAAGCGGCTCCAGTACGTGTGGTGGTAGCGCTCAGGGTCGCCCCAGATACCACGCAGCATGCCCGGCCATGGCTGGGTGAGGGTCAGATACCCGCCACCGCGGGTGACCAGGTGCGCCTCGTCGTCGACGACTTCGGCGCTCACGCCCGGTAGCGGGAACGTTGCCGACCCTGGCTTGGTGGTGGTGCAGCCGGGGAGCGGACTGATCATGATGCCGCCGGTCTCGGTCTGCCACCACGTATCAACGATGGGGCAGGTGCCGCCACCGATGTGTTCCTGATACCACATCCAGGCTTCCGGGTTGATGGGCTCGCCCACGGAGCCGAGCAACTTCAACGAGCTGAGGTCGTGCTTGGCCGGCTCTTGTGCACCCCACTTCATGAACGTACGAATGGCCGTGGGCGCGGTGTAGAACTTCGTCACGCCGTACTTCTCGATGATCGCCCAGAAGCGATCATTGGCCGGGTAGTTGGGCACACCCTCGTACATCACCTGCGTGGCGCCGTTGGCCAGTGGGCCGTAGACGATGTAGCTGTGGCCGGTGATCCAGCCGACGTCAGCGGTGCACCAGTACACGTCGGTGTCGGCGTGGAGGTCGAAAACGTACTTGTGCGTGTACGCCACATGGGCGAGATAGCCGCCGCTGGTGTGCATGATGCCCTTGGGCGTGCCGGTGGTACCGCTGGTGTAGAGCAGGAACAGCAACTGCTCGCTGTCCATCGGCTCTGCCGGGCACACCGGGTCGGCAGCCGCCATGAGGTCGTGGTACCAGTGGTCTCGACCCTCCAACATCTCGACGTCGTTGCCGCCTCGGCGCACCACGACCACACTCTCGATGGTGGGGCAGCCTGCGATCGCCTCGTCGGCGGCCTCCTTCAGCGGGAAGACCTCTCCACGGCGATAACCGCCGTCGGCGGTGATCAGCACCTTGGCCTCGGCGTCGTTGATGCGATCGGTGAGACTGTGCGCGCTGAAGCCACCGAAGACCACGCTGTGGGCCGCACCGATACGGGCGCATGCCAACATCGCCACTGCCGCCTCGGGAATCATCGGGAGGTAGATGTTGACCCGGTCGCCCTTCTCGACACCCAGCGACTTCAGCGCGTTGGCGAACTGCTGCACCTCTCCGAGAAGGTCGCTATACGTGATCGTGCGCGTGTCGCCCGGCTCGCCTTCCCAATGGAAGGCAACCTTGTCGCCGCGCCCGGCGAGCACATGACGATCGAGGCAGTTGAAGCTGACGTTGAGCTTTCCGCCCACGAACCACTTCGAATACGGAAGCTCCCACTCGCAGATGGTGTCCCACTCCGTGTCCCAATCGAGCAGCTCAGCGGCCTGCCT
>DAORTY010000234.1:0-5319 GCA_035432905.1 Ilumatobacteraceae bacterium
GGGCCTTAGGAGCCCGTTCCGCAAGGAGTGTGGGTTCAAGTCCCTCCGCCCGCACGCATACTGGCAGTCGGCCAGCCGAGGCAGATTGCTTGAATCAGACCGCTGAGCGAACGGCGATGCCGGCAGTGACGGTGGCGATGATCTGTTTGATCACGGCCTCGTCGATGGGGGCGTCGGTGACGATCCAGCGGTACATGATCGGCGCGACGAGCAGGTCTTGCACCACATCGAGGTCGGCACTCGGGTCGATCTCACCACGCTCGACGCCGCGCAGCAGCACCGCTCGCAACGGCGCTCGCCGATGCTCGACGTACTCCGCATACGCCTCGGCGACTTCCGGGTTGACCTTGGCGGCGGCGATCATCTGCGGGAACACGCGCTGCAGCTCGCTGTCGGTCAGCGGCGAATCGATACCGCCCATCAGCGCCTCCAGGTCGCCCTGCAGCGTGCCGGTGTCGGGCTCGGACGGCTTGCGAACACACACCATCCAGGCATCCAGCATGAGCGCTTCCTTCGACGTCCATCGACGGTAGATGGTCGCCTTGCCGACACCGGCGTGCGCGGCGACTGCATCCATCGTCAGCCCGGCGATGCCAACCTCCGCCACCAGGTGCAGCGTGGCCTCCAGAATCTCCCCGGTACACGCCTCGTTGCGGGGGCGACCGCGACGAACCTTGGAGTTCATCTCACGAACCTGCCACTGGCATCAGGTCGGACGGCGTGTCGTGGCTGATGACGAGGTCGTCCTGGGCAGCGGCCGGCAAGAACCGATACGCAACGAAGGCGGCCAGTGCCACGATCGCTGCGCCGAGCAACAGGCCCTTCGACAGGCCGTCGACGAACGAATCCTTGGCTGCACGAGCGAAGGCGCCACTTTGAGAACCAAGGCCACCCGCCACTTCGAACGCGGAGCCGAGGCTTTCGCGGGCGTCGGCGAGCGGCGTGCCGCTGAGTCCGAATACCTTGGCGACGTCATCGATACCGCTGGCGTACACGCTGGCGACGAGGCTGCCGATGATGGCAACACCCAAGGCTCCACCCATCTGACGGGTGGTGTCGTTGACCGCCGAACCCACGCCTGCCTTCGAGCGGGGCAGCGAGCCCATCACGCTCTCGGTGGCCGGCGCCATGACCAGCGCCATACCCAAGGCCATGAAGCACATGTTGAAGATGACTCGTGCGTAGCTGGAATCGGTGTGGATCGTGGAGAGCGCCAGCATCGCGACAGAGATGGTCGAGAGCCCGATGGTCACTACTCGCTTGGTCCCCATCCGCTCGACCAGGCGAGCCGACATCGGCGCAGTGATCATCATCGTCAACGCGTAAGGGATCAAGCGGACACCGGCCTGCAACGGGCTGTAGCCGTGCACCAACTGCCAGTACTGCGTCATCAGGAACAGCGAACCGAACAAGGCGAAGAACGTCAGGGTGACTGCCATGTTGGCCGCGGTGAAGCGCGGGTTATTGAAGAAGCTCATGTCGAGCATCGGGTGGTCGGTGTGACGCTCCCACAGGATGAAGGCGACCAGCCCGGCGACACCGATGCCGAAGGCCAGCAACACCTCGGTGCTGGACCAACCCTTGGTCGGGCCCTCGATGATGCCGAAGAGCAGCGAACCGAGGCCGATGATGGACAGCCCCGCCCCCAGCGGGTCCAGCCGGGGGGCGGCGGGATCCTTGGACTCGGGCACGAAGAAGTAGCCGGCCACCAAAGCGGTGGCACCGATGGGCAGGTTCACCCAGAACACGGAACTCCACGAGAAGTGTGTCAGCAGCAAACCGCCGATGACCGGGCCGAGCGCCACACCGAGGCCGGAGAAGCCGGCCCAGATCGCTATTGCACGGCCGCGCTCCTTGGGATCCCGAAAGACGTTGGTCAAGATGGACAGTGTGGATGGCATGATCAGCGCGCCGCCGACGCCCATCAGGGCCCGAGTGGCGATCAGGTTGGCGGGGGTGGTCGCCAGCGCTGACAGCATCGATCCGATGGCGAAGATCGCGATACCGACTCGCAGCGCACGCTTACGGCCGAATCGGTCACCCAGGCTTCCAGTGGTCAGCAGCAGGCCGGCGAACACCAGCGTGTACCCGTCCACGATCCACTGCAGCTCACTGTTGGTCGCGCCCAGTTCCTTGATCAACGACGGGATGGCGACGTTGAGGATGGTGTTGTCCATCACGATGATGAGCAGGCTGAGGCACAGCGTGGCCAGCGTGAACCAACGACGTGCGTGGACAGCGGGGTCCAGCAGATCTGGTTCGTGGGTGGGGGCGGTCTGACTCATCTGGTGCCTTTCGAAACGGAACAGTTCCGTATCGTAATCACGCGCCCGTGGCGGCGCATCTCCCTGCTGATGTGACTTGTGTAACGATCGAGGCGATGAATGTCCATGACCTTGCGACACCGGCGCTGCTCATCGATGCCGATCTGCTGGATGCCAACCTGACGACGATGGCGGCCGCCAGACCGGGCACTGCGCTTCGCCCCCACGTGAAGGCACACAAGACCACAGCGCTCGCCGCTGCCCAACGGGCGCACGGCCACACCGCCTTCACCTGTGCGACACCTCGCGAGATGCTCGGCATGGCCGCCGCGGGGCTGGGCGACGACTTGTTGCTGGCCAACGAGGTGCTCGACCCGGTTCGCCTGGCAGCGCTCGCGACAGCTCAGTCGACGGCATCCATCACTGTCGCGGTCGACTCCCCCGAGACAGTCGACGCGGCTGCACGCGCCGGGATTCGCCAGGTGCTGGTCGACGTGAATGTCGGGCTCCCCCGCTGCGGCTGCCTGCCGGGCGATGCGGCACATATTGCCGACCTCGCCCGGGCGAACGGGCTGGAGGTGCGCGGCGTGATGGGCTACGAGGGTCACCTGATGGTGGTGGACGACCACGACGTACAACGCGAGAAAGTTGCCGAGGCCATCGATCGGCTGCTGGTCGCGCATGCCGCGGTGGGTGGCGACATCATCAGTGCCGGCGGAACCGGTACGTACCATTTGCACGACCGCGTCACCGAGGTGCAGGCCGGCAGCTACGCCCTCATGGACACGTACTACGGCACCATCGGTTCTCCGTTCGTGCAGGCGTGTTTCGTGCTCGGAACCGTCGTCTCGGCGAACGCGAAGTTCGCAGTCGCCGACGTGGGGCTGAAAGCGATGGGCATGGACCACGGCAACCCCACGCTCGAAACGTTCGACGGCCAGGGCTCCGATGTGTGGTTCCTCAGCGATGAGCACATCACGTTCGTGCCGCACGCAGGCGTCACCAGTGTCGGCGATCGCGTCCGAGTGGTGCCCGCGCACATCGACCCGACGATGGCCATGCACGACACCGCCTGGCTCGTGAGCGGTCACGAGGTGGTGGATCGATGGGCGATCGACCTGCGCGGCTGGTGAGCGTGGAAGTCCTCCCGTGGATAGTGCTCGTCCCGATGATCGCCCTGTGCCTGACGCAGTGGTTCGGCATCGAAGCCCTGCGCAGCATCACCGCCCTACAGGCACTCACGCCGTGGGTGCTGGTCTGGGCCGTGCCCATCGCCCTCGCAGCAACAGCCACCGGCCGCTACCCACTCGCGCTGGCCGCACTCATCGCACTTGTCACGCTGCTCGTGCTGAGCTACCCGATCGTGTTCAATGCCGCTGCGCCGAAACCGGCGGCCGGCTCACCGCGCATCACCGTGGCATACGCCAACCTGCTGTACAGCAACCCCTCACCTGCGCAGGCCGCGCACGCGCTGCTGAGCGCCGACGCCGACGTCTTGGTGATGGTCGAGATGGACACCCCGTTGCGCGACGCGATCCTCGACGCGACAGCCGCCGGCGACTATCCGTATCGCGTCGAGCGAGCCGACCTGGAGTCGGAATCGATCGGAGTGTGGAGCCGCCTCCCGATTGCATCCGGTGGCATGGTCGAGGTCAGCCAGCGGTCCACAGTGGACCTGGTTCTCGACGTGGGCGGGCGCAGCATTCGCCTTCTCGGTGTGCACCCGTACCCACCGACACGCGACGTCGATGGATGGAGCGCGCAGCTCGCAGCCATCGGACGTCTCGCCGCGGCGTCGTCGCTGCCGACGGTGGTGGTGGGCGACTTCAACGCCTCGCGATGGCACCCCTCGTACCGGGCGCTCCTGGCGACCGGGTTGCGCGACAGCCACAAGGCGCTCGGACACGGGTGGAGCGTGAGTTGGCCGATGGACGAGGGCATGCTGCCACCGCCGTTCGTGCGGATCGACCACGCCCTCTTCAGCGATGGCACCACCCCGGTGGCTCTCCACGACCTGACCATTCCCGGCAGCGACCACAAGGGCTTCGTTGCCACGTTCGCGTTCACGCGGGCGGCGTGAAGGTGGCGCCGCCGGTGGTTGCGTCGTAGCTGCCGAGCAGGATCACCTGCGAGCCGGTCCACACCGGTGATCGATCGTCATGCGACACCTCACCGAACGTCATGTCGCCGCTGCTCCACTCGTCGGCCGCCGGGTCGTACCAGACCGCGCCACCCTTGGCGAACTGGATGATCAACGAGCCGGTCCACACCGGCACGAAACCGGGGTGCGCAAAGCCCGGCGTGGTAAACCGCCACGTGTCGGTCATCGGGTTGTAGGCGGCACCGTCCGATTCCGCATTCCCGTGGCGCGTGCCAGCCAGCAGCACCAGCTCCGTGCCGGTCCACACACCCTTCACAACGCGGGCAGTCAACGGCGACCCAGCGAGAGGACGGTACGTGTCGCTGACCGGGTCGTATGCAACGCCATCGGCGAAGAGGTTGTTGTCGTCGTCGCCACCCCAGATCAGCCACTCAGTGCCGGTCCACACAGAGGCGGCGTAGTACCGCGGTGAGAGCGGGCCTGGTGTGAGCAATCGCCACTCGTTCGTCGTCGGGTTGAAAGCCTGGGTCGTGGCAGTCTCGAGGCCTTGGTTGCCGGACATCACCAGCAGCTCCGACCCCGTCCACACCCATGCGTCGGCCGACCACAGCTTGTCAGGCGCCGGCGCATCGGCGAGGATCGTCCACTCGCCGGTGTCCAGCGACAGTGTCGCCGCCACTGATCGCGGGGGCCCAGCAATCGACCAACCGATGGCCAGGATCTGATCCCCGGTCCACGCCACAATGGGTGCGAGCAGAGGGACTTCGTCGGAGACGTGACGCCAGGTTCCAAGTGTGGGGTTGTACGCGTCGACGCCCTCGTCAGCCTGTACGGAGGAACCATTTTGCTGTCCCCCGAATGCCACTGCCTCCGTGCCGGTCCAGATCACGGTTGCACCTGTGACGCCTTGGCGGGGTCCTTGCGGAATCGCTGCCCATCCGGTGGCCGCCGCGT
>DAORTY010000235.1:0-5233 GCA_035432905.1 Ilumatobacteraceae bacterium
GCACTCTGGATGGTGCCCGACTTCAGCACCACCTGCGCGTAGGACAACATCGGGATGACGATCATCGAACCGAGCAGCACGAACACCATTGCGAACATGAGGGCGGAGCCCTCGTCGCGTGGACGCTCGGGTTGACTGCGTTGCCCTTTCGCCACACCACCGCGGCGTCTCATGAGACGGCACCTCATGACACGGTGACCTGGTTGACACAGGAGATGGCATTGTTCGGGCTGGCGGTGAGTGTGATGCTCGTCCACGGCCCGCCATCGATCGGCGTCGCCACGAAGGGATAGTCGGCGCCTGCCGCCTTGCACGACCAGCCGGCCGGGCTGTAGCGGCTGAGGTTCGAGGTGATCAGCGGCGTGATGGTGACGCTCTTGCTGGTGCCACCACCGAGGTCGATGTCGAAGGTGCCGCTGCGGAACTGCGCACTGGTTGTCGCCGTGGTCAGGTCGTCGGAGCTCTGGTAGGTGAACGGATCGCCGGCGTTGACGTTGCCGACCTTCGTCTGCAGCGTCACCGTGCCGCCACATTCGGCCAGGGCCATGGTGGTCATCGCACCGGCGAACTGGTTCCAGTTGGGAAGTTCGTAGTAGGTGGCCTGGCTGGCATTGGTGTAGGGGCCACCGCTAGGAATGGCCGGAACGGGGCCGCTGGGGGAAATCAGGTCCTTGAGAATCGCCCGGTTCTGACGAGTGGAGGTGGTCGAGTTCTCGTGGGCCGTGTAGGGCTCCTCGTAGACCTTGGTGGCGTCCCAACCATCGGAGCCTCCGGTTGCGGTGTTGCCCGCGAGGTATGCGGCTTCGGTCGTTGATTCCCACAGGGAGTACGGCGAGCTGTAGAGATTGTTCACCCGCCACCCGTCGAGCTCATCGGGTGTGCTGTTGTTGCTGTTGTACGACGACTGCGAGGTCGACGCCCAGTAGGTGTACGGCGCGGAATAGTTGGTAGTGGCCGAGTACCCCGCACTCAGCGTCGGCAGCGAAGGGTTGCCGGCAGCGAACGTGGCCGCATCCGTCGACTCGTAGGTGTCGAACGGGCTGTCGTACACCTTGGCGATGCGGAACCCGTCGCTCTCGTCCGCATTCGTGTTGCTCTGGTTGTACAGGGTTTGTGCGTTCTTGCCGTTGACCGTGGTCATTTCGACCCAGCCATCGGGCGTTCCCCCGACTACGACCCGGTAGTTGTCGGACGAGGTGTTGTTGCTGTTGTTCCTGGCGTATCGCTTGCTGGTCGTCCCCGAATCCCAGGAGGTACCGATCCACGACGACCCGGACTTGCGCTGGTACGTGACGTTGTCGGTCGCCCGCTGGAACTCGAGGTGGTAGCCGCGCTGCAGGTTGGTGTAGTTGAAGCCTCGATCCCACGTCTGGTGGTAGCCCCGAACGAAGTTCTCGAAGTGGTAGCCGGCACCCTGGGTCAGCCAGGTGGACGAACCGTTCACGTCCGTGCCCACGTAGACGCCGATGACCTTCTCCATGTCGACCTCGAACTGACGCACGATGCGGTTGGCACGGTTCCACGCGGTCTGGCTGTACGAACTGCCGTTGGCGGCCGGAAGGCCGGAATCGGCGAAGTCGGCTACCGCAGGCACCGACGCACTGGTGGCATTCAGGCGGCTGTAGCTGGGGATGCCATCCGTGAAGAAGATGAGCGTGCTCGGCAATACCTGCTGCACACTGCCATCCGAGTTGCGGAACATACGGAACATCGCGTCCTCGTAGTTGGTGCCACCGGTCGAGTTCAAGGTGGTGACCAGCGACTTCAGCTCCGTCACGTCGGAATCGACGAGCATGTCGAAATAACGGGTCCAGCCGGCGCCGGCGCCGAGCGTGTTGGCCGTGGTCGCGAAGCTGACGACCTGCAGCTTCACCGGCGTACCGGCGAAGGCGTCGATGAAGCCGGCGATGCCCGTTCTGACCGAGGCCATGTTGGTGTTGCCGATCGAGCCGGAGGTATCGACGACGAGGCCGAAGTTGCCACCGCAGCGAGACCGAGTGGCCGAGAAGGTCGGCGTCGCCGACAGGTTGGTGGTGCTCAGGTCGGTCTCACGGTTGACGCCACCGGCGCTCAGCGTGATCTGGTCCTGGCCGCCGCCGGCACCGGCGGCATCACCGCCACCGTTGATGGTCACCGTCACTCGACGACCGTTCTTCACGTAGTAGGTGGGGTCATCGGGGATCACCACGCCGGAGCCATCGTCGGGCGCCGTCGGGTCGATGGCCAGTGTCACCAACATCACCCACGCGGGCGAGGTCGTGCCGGGGATGAACTCCTCGCCGGGCGGCGGGGCGTCAGCGTTGTGCAAGATGACCACTTGGCTGCAGGTGGGGGCTGCCGAGTCCACCGACACACAGGCGACGCGAATGACCTGCCATTCGTCACCGACCTGCACGTAACGGTACGAGACGGTCGTACGAGTAGGGATCGGCGCAGTGGCACCGGGGACCGAACCCGTCCACGACAGCATCAGTGCGTTCGAACCACCGACGTTCACACCGGGTGGGCACTGAGTGCCGCACGGCGAGGCGCCGGGCGACGTGTCGACAGCTTCGGCCGACGCCAGGTCGCTCGGCATCCACAGCCCGACGCTCTGCTCCGAACGGGCGTTGTTGAGGCGGCCACTCGAGTTGTCGCTCTGGCGCAGTATTACGGTGCTGGCAGTTGCCAGCGCGGCAACCAGCAACCCCGACACGAACACCGTGATCAACACTTCCGGCAGCGTCATGCCGGCATCGCGGCCGGCTCGTTGGAACTTAGACATCGCTCTTCACCACCTGAATCGTTCGTTGGAGATTTCCGTCGGGACTGATCACGGTGATCGTCACCTTCTGCACCAGGTGTTCGGGGCGCACACCACCTGGGCAGGCACCGGCCTGCCAGGTACCGAGGGTGACCGGCGAGGCGGCCGGTTGGTACCACTGATACGTCGCCACCGCCTGCGAGGTCGCCCAGCCCTCGGACAGCGCGGCGGCCTCGACGTACACGTGGTAGTCGCAGCCCTCGGCGGCCCGGTTGATGCGGTCGGCGGCATTGCCCAGAACTGTCTCCACCTTGGCAGCCGTGCGCGTTTGCGCCGATGCACGGACGCTGACGATGCCGGCCACCATGATCGGAATCACTGCAATTCCCATCAACGTGATCGCGACCACCGTCTCGACCAGACCGAATCCAGAGTCGCGCGCAGGCCGATCAGCCAGCCCTCGCTCTCGGTTGACTGTGACTCGTCGCATCGCGCCCGCTTTTCCCCGCTCGGGCCCGATGGCCCAGAGTTGACAATTCTGTATCGACCATCATCAGGGAATACTTGAGCGGGCACCATTCAAGAGTTCCTCAGTACTTCGTATGCAGAAAGCGAAAGAAGCCGGACCCGCAGGCCCGGCTTCTTTACAAATTGCAGACGATCAATGGCTATTGATCAGGGAGCCACGGTTGTTGGGGTGGTGACGAGGCAGTCGCCCTGACCGGTCAGTATGAAGTCACTGCCCGAAATGGCGTAGGTCCAGTTCGTCGACACATCACGCAGCAGGCCTGCGGTGACCATCGTGTTGGTGTCGGCCGGGTAGTTACCCTTCTGAGCCATGTAGGCCTCGGCTGCAACCATGAGGGTCTTCTTGTCGGCGGCGCAAGCGCTTTCCTTGCCCTGGGTCGTGATGCCACGAACGGCGAACACGGTGACCGTGGCCAAGATGCCGAGGATGACGATGACGATGAGAAGTTCGACGAGCGTAAAGCCCTTGTCGGCCTTCTTGGCTTCTACGATTTCTGTTTCCATTTGGGGTTCCTCCCGCTTGATGCGAATTCGGACTAACAACGCCGCTCCGCATCAGCGGCTCAGTCGCATCACAACTTTCGGACATCGCATTCGTCGACTTGAGCCATTTCTTCTTCAAGTGATTCTCAAGAGCCAACGCTCAAGAACTGACACCACAGCACCGATACATCTCCTGTCATACAGGGCCGCAACGGCGGCCGGGATCTGAGAGGGCGGGCACACGAGATGCGACGAAGCGACAGCCGAGCCGAGAAAAGCTGGATGGAATTCGACGAGCTGACCAAGCCGTTCCTATCCGCCGGTTCCGATGAGAGCGCCACGTCGGTCGCCGTCGAACTGCGCGACCGGATGGTGAAGGTGGAGCAGCAGGTGCTCGCCCAGTACACCGCCACCGCTGCGTACGCGACGCTGGCGCAGCAGGGTGTCGAGGGTGCTCGTCGCGAGTCTCGGGCGGATCTCGATCGGTCGCAGAGCACCATCATCGGCCTGCTCGATCGGCTGCGTTCGGAGATCAACAATCGTCTCGACGGCGTCGACGCCCGGCCGCACATGGGGGGCGGCGCCGTGCCGTCCGACACCGCCGCCAGGTTGGCCGCCATGGAAGACCGGATGAGCGGTGTGCTGCACGCGCTGGAGGGTTGCGTGCACGAGAACATGGTGCTGCGTCAGCAGATCGACGAGCTGGTGCAACGTCAGATGCAGAGCGACGGCTGGCTCGTCAGCAACGGCGGAGCCTCCGAACTTTCGCTCACCTGACACTCTTCGTGGCCGTGAGTCGGCCTTGATGGAATGCAGAATGCGCCACGCTGCGTACCGGAGTGCGCTCCGTTACCGTGACGGCGTGAGTTCCGCACACGCAACACTTTGGCTGCAACCGTCGCGCGAACGGTCGCTTCAGCGCCGTCACCCGTGGATCTTCAGCGGTGGCATTGCCCGCGTCGACGGGTCGCCGACGGCCGGCGACACCGTGCTGGTACGGGCCTCCGACGGCACTGAGTTGGGTTGGGCGGCGTACAGCCCGGCCTCTCAGATCCGGGCGCGCATGTGGACGTTCGCCGCCGACACGCCGGTGAACGCCGACTTCGTGACGGCGCGTGTGACGGCCGCTGCGGAGCGTCGTTCGGCGCTGCTGTCGTCCGGGGTCACCGACTCGGCTCGCCTCGTGTTCAGCGAGGCCGACGGTGTGCCCGGGCTGATTGCCGACCGATACGGCGACACCATCGTCTGCCAGCTCACGACCGCCGGCGCCGATGCATGGCGCGATGTGCTGGCCGACGCAGTGTTCGCACTGCCCGGCGTGTCGTGCGTGTACGAGCGCAGTGACGCCGATGTACGTGAGCGCGAGGGGCTGCCGCCGGTGGTGGGTCTGCTGCGTGGCTCGCCGCCCTCGCCAGACCTGGTCGCTCACGAGCGCGGCCATCAGTTCGCGGTGGAGGTGGAGGGCGGCCACAAGACCGG
>DAORTY010000236.1:0-5213 GCA_035432905.1 Ilumatobacteraceae bacterium
GCTGGGCGGTCGTGCAGCACGTGATCGCCGCCCACGAGTACGACATCTGCAACACAGACCAGGGGATGAAGCCATGACCGGGGTCGTAGGGGCCGAACTCCGGGGTGCTTGTCGGTCTGGTCTGGCTGACTGGTCCGGGGTTGGTGAACTGGGGGTCACCGTAGCGGATGAGTGTGCCGTGTCAGGTCTGGGGTTGCTGTGTGGCGCTGGTTGCTTCGATGGTCGGCGAGATCGAATGGTCGGCGGTCGTGGCGGTGATTGCCCACCAAGCGATGCCGGTGGTGATGTAGATGTCGGCGATGTTGAAGGTGGGCCACCAGCCGGTGTGCAGCATGTCGACCACGGAGCCGGCTTCGAGCCGATCGATGGTGTTCGCGAGCGCTCCGGCGATGATGAGCGTGGCGGGCCCGGTGGGTGTCCGGCTGTTCCATGCGGCTCGGAGGATTGCGAGCGCGATCGTGAGGGTTGCGGCGGTGATCAGCAGGGGTGGGATGTTGGTGAACAGCCCGAATGCGGTGCCGCTGTTGTAGCTGAGTTGCAGGTCGATGGGTCCGGGAAGCGTGGTGGGTGCGTCGTCGAGTGTGGCGGTGGCCCAGATCTTGGTGGCGAGATCGATCGTGATGAGCGCGGCGATCCAGGCGAGCATGGTGCGACGTCGGGTCGGGTTCATCGGCTGATCTTGAGGATGCGTCGGGCGCCGTTGGCGACGACGGCGAAGATCACGGCGCCGGCGATGAGGTCGGGGATGCCGGAGTCGGTGAGTGTGACGCCGATCGCTGCAGCGATGACGAGTCCGTTGACCTTGATGTCGTTGGCAGTGAAGATCCAGCTGGCTTGTAGGTGTGCTTCGCCGGACCGGACGCGATGCAGCACGAGCAGTGTGATGATGTTGCCGGCGAGCGCGAGCACGGACATCACGATCATCGAGGTCGGGTCCGGGAGTTCGTTGTCGGCGAAGAATCGTCGTAGGACCTCGGCGAGACCGAGCGCGGCGAGGCCGATCTGGAGGTATCCGCTCGTGCGTGCGAGTTGTTTCTTGCGTGCGGCAGCGGTCCCGACGGCGGCGAGGCTGAGCGCGTACACGCTGGCGTCGGCGCCCATGTCGAGTGCGTCGGCGATGAGTCCCATGGAGCGGCTGATCAAGCCGACGGTGAGTTCGCCGACGAAGAAGCCGGCGTTGATCACGAACGCAACGATCAGCGCGTTGCGTTCGCGTCGGGTGTCGGGGGCGGGCCCGATCTCGCTGGTGTCGTCGACGAACTCGGCGCCAAGGTTGAGGGTTTGGAGTGCGGTGTCGATGGTGTCGGTGTCGGTCGTGTGGTCGATCAGCACGTCACGTTGGTCGAGGTCGACTTCGATGCGGTTGATCTGGTCGATGTCGGACAGTGCCATGCGCACGAGTTGTTCTTCGGCGGCGCAGTCCATGCCGGCGACGTGGAAACGGCTGACGGTCATCGGCTGCTCACGCGTTGGGGTTGGTGGTGTAGTTCGGACAGAGATCGATGTGTTCGCCGGTGACTGCGAGGAGTCGTTCGGCCGAGCGGACCACGTCGATGACTTCGTCGTGGGCAATGCGGTAGTGGACCTCGCGGCCGACGCGCCGATCGGTCACGAGTCCGCATTCTCTGAGGCACTTGAGGTGACCGGAGATGTTGCCCTGGGAGCCGTTCAGCGCAGTCACGATGTCGCTCACGCGTTGTTCACCGTCGGCGAGTGTGGTGATGATCGCGAGGCGTGTCGGGTCGCCGAACCCGCAGAACAGTTTCGCTGCGGTCGCGATGGGTGCAGCGTGTTGAATCGTGGCGCTCATGCCGGCGGATTGTATCGGCCTGCGCCGATGTATTGGTCCGGGCCGATGCGTCGTGGGTCAGTCGTGCCCGGCTTGGTCGCTGAGAGCGGCGTGGTGTGCGTGGTTGGCGTAGATGTTGGCTTGGGCGACGGAGAGGCCGAACAGGTCGCTGATCTGTCGGAGGTCGCCGCCGGTCGCGAACGCTTCGTCGAGGATGCGGTCTTGGCGGATGTGTTGGGCGGGTGTGCCGAGCAGCCGGGTGTGCCAGGAGCTGTCGACCGGGCGTGTGTGGTGGGCGCTGCGGATGTTGATGAACAGGTGCTCGTTGGCGGTGTTCGGCCAGGTGTAGTGCCGGTGGAAGAGGTAGGTGTCGAGGCGTTCGAGGACGGCGTCGGCCAGCACGATGGTCTGGTCGCCGAGGTGGAGGCGCCGGTCGTAGATGTCGGTGAGTCCGATGTGGCGCAGGTCCTTGACGCGGATGGCGTGGTAGCAGAGCAGCGCTGCGGTGAGTGCCCGGGCGGTGTTCGGCGAGTCGAGCAGGTTGCGGATGGTGGCGAGACCAACGGGGGCGGGGATCGGGTGGTTGGTGTGGGGTTGGCGGATGTGGGTGGTGGGGTTGGTGAACACGACCTTGCGGCCCTTGAGGGTCCGGAAGATCGAGCGGAGTCCTTGGAGCATGTGGGTGCGCTGCCATCCGCTCGCCGGCAGCGCTGTGTAGATGTCGTCGCGGGTGACCTCGCGCAGCGAGGTGTGCCTGGTGGCCCAGGTTTCGACGGCGGGCATCGCCGATCGGAGCTGTTGACCAATGGTGAGATCGCTGCGCGGCTTGCTGCGAGGCGGGGTGGTGCTGCCGTGGCGCATGACGTCGAACCACACGCCGAGTTCGGCGGCGATGGTTTCGGGCAGGCCGTTGGTCTTGGTGGCGAACCAGCCAACGATCGATGGTGGTCGGTCGTCGTCGAGCATGCCAGCGGCGTCGAGGGCGTCGCTCAGCGCGACGGTCGACACCTTGAGTTTGGCGATCGCGTCGATGTCGCTGCAGCGAATTGGTGCGCCGATCGTTTCTTGCTGGCCGAGCAGGATGTGCACGCCGTGTTGAACGGTGACGATCTTGCGGCGGTCCCAGCCGTGAGCTCGGCCGAACTCGTCGACGTGTTGATCCAACAGCAACGCCAGGTTCGCGTCGCGGGGATCGAGGTGACCGACCCGGCGGGCGACGCTGAGGTCACGTTCGAAACGGAACAGCGGCAATTGCAGGTGAGTGACCGGGAACCGGGCGAGAGTCCCGACCGCAACCGGTGGTGGCGGCGACTTCGGGCGTCGCGCCGAGGCAGCTTTGCCCATATCGGCGAACCACAGCTGTTGTCCGTTCCGGTTCGCGGCGATCAGATCGGGGAGCGGCAACGGCGGCTTCGTCGCCAGGACCCGGGTGCGTTGCTTGGTGCAGAGCCGGCAGGCGCCGTAGATGTTGATGGGGACTTCGCGGCTGCAGCACGAGCAGACTCCGAGCTTGCGCTTTTCTCGCCAGCCGTTGCACGCGGTGCATCGCCAGGCTCGATGCTTGGACGCACCCCACGCGAAGCAGTCCGGACAGGTGTCGATCGTGACATGGCCCATCCGGTGGCAGCGACCGCACAGCCCGTTGGTGAAGTAGTCCGTCGTCGATCCGCACTCGAGACAAGGTGGCGGAACGGCGGATCCGCCGGGCCAACACCCGAAGCAGAACTTCACCGTGGTGAACGCGACGGGCCACTCGCCGCATGTGGCGCAGAAGCTCTGCCAGCTCACCCCGGCGGCAGCGTTCGGTTCTTCCCCAACCTCGGCGTGACCGTCGCACCAGCGGCGCGCTTCTTGCGCGGTTTGCGGGCCTCGACCTTGTCCGGCTCGCGGATCAACAACTGGTCCGGGTCGCAATCGAGGACCGAGCAGATCACGTCGAGGTCCTCGAGCCGGATCGTGGTTGGCGTTCCCGCCCACAACGACGACATCTTCCCGGCCGAGATCTCCAAGCCGGCGTCCGCGAGCCGGCGTCGCATCTCGGTCGATTTCCAGATGCCCTGTTCGGCAGCGGTCAGTCTCAGATTCCAACGCATCAGTTCACTCCTGTTCGTTGTCCCGGTTCGGGTCGAGGCGGTCGGCAATCCGCTGGTTCGCTTCGGTCCAGGCGCGTTCGATGTGATCGCCGTGCACATGGATGTAGCGGGTCGTGGTCGACAACCACTCGTGGCCGAGCAGTTCCTGGATTGCTTTGAGGTCGACGCCGCGCTGGTAGAGCGACGACGCGCAGAAGTGGCGCAGCGTGTGCGGCGTCAACCGACCGTCGGACCACGCCGGCAACCAACGACCAACCGCTGCGGCGAGTCCGTCACGCAGCGCCTGGTCACCGATCCGGCTGCACGCACCGGTCAGCTTGTCTCGCCGTTCACTCGGGAACAGCGGAGCGTTCGGGTCCTCATAGGCGTCGTCGAACTGGTGGCGAATGTCGCCCAACCACCAATCCATCAGATCCGCCGCGCCGTTGATCGCCGGCACCAGTCGACTCTTGGGTCCGCGGCCTCGGCTGCCTTTGCCGAACCGGACATGGATCTTGCCGAACTCGCCCAAATCACGTCGCCAGTCACGGATGTCGAGCATGTAGGTCTCCTGGATCCGCAGACCGCACCGGCGCCACAACGACGCCGCCATGTAATCCCGTGTCGCCGGCAAGAACTTGCGCGCCTCGGGCAACCACTCACGCCACGCTGCGAACAACACATCGATCTCCTCAATCGACGGCGGTACCCGCACGTTGCTGTAGTCGGCTTTGGTCGGCCGGTTGAACTCGTCGATGATCTGGATCACCACGTGGCCGGTCAAACGTTCGATGTCACCGGAGTAGCGGGCAACGAGGAACGAGTAGAACCGCGCCAGCGACCACGCCTTGTGCTGCACCGTCAACCGGGCCCGATGCAACTCCTTGCGTTGATGGACCAAGAACCGATCAGCGTCGGCCGGCTGCGCCGTCCACACCGGTCGCCCCAGGAACCGGATGAACTCGAAGATCGCACCTCGGTCCTCCACCACCGTCGAGTCACCCGAACCTGCACCCACCGTCGCAAGCAGATACTGATCGACCAGTTCCTGCTCGAAATCCTCAACCTCACCAGGCGCGACAAGCGCCTTCGGGGCGTCCAAGGAGCGGACCACAGCCAACGCCATAGCGTCTCCTCCTGTTCAGCCGGTCGAGCGAATCACCTCGATACCCGGCAAGCCTTCAGGAATCCCGACCAGTTGTCAAGGTTCAGGCCAAGTCGGTCAACCGGCACGGCGACTGACCCGCATGCCCACGTTGGAACTCCGGACCGTTCGCGATTCCGGGAAGTTCCTACAACCGATCAGGCCATGGCTGCCTAGACCAATGAGTTCACTGCGACTGATCGAAGCT
>DAORTY010000237.1:0-5191 GCA_035432905.1 Ilumatobacteraceae bacterium
CCCCACGGCGGGTGTACCTCTGGAATCATCTCGGTCGCGTCTACGACGGGCTGGGCCGGCCCGACGAGGCCGAAGACGCATTTCAACGCGGCCTCGACATCGTGCACGAGGACGGCCTACGCGAACACGTTGACATCCTCGTGTTCGGTTCGATGGCGCTACACCGCCTTCGCTTCGAGCGCGACGCAATGCCGATCATCCAAGCGGGCCTCTCGCTCGACCCGCAGCACCACACGCTGCGCCTCGCCCTTGCCCAACAGCACATGACCAACCACCAGTGGGGCGATGCAATCCTTGCGCTGCGGGCATTGATCGAAATCGACGACGAAGCACTTCAGCGATCGGTCCTTGCCTACACCCGCGACATGTTCACGCTCTGGCCGTGGCGAATGTTGGCCGAATGCCACTTCGAACTCGGCGACTACGAGCAGGCGGCCGATGCCTACGAGCAGGCAGCACACCACGGCGGTGACGCGCTCGAGATGCGCACGAAGGCTGCCGTCAGTCGCAGCCTCGCCAAGGCCTGACTACACGACCAACAGTTCGGCCGTGAACGACGCGAGTAGCGCAGCAACCTCGTCGGCAGGGGGTTCGTCGAGCCCGAACGCGGTCTGCACGAACGTGACGATGGCAGCTTCGTCGTTGTCGCCGGTGCACAACTCGAAGACAAGGGTGGCAGTCACATTCAGGTGGTGCACGCGACGCGTCGTTGGCACGAAGACCACGAGGCCATCATCGACTTCGGAGATGTCGAGGCCTGAGGTCTGACTGGGGCAAAGGGTCACTGCGCCAGCGTACGCGACCTAGGGTGCAGCGATGCAGGAACGTGCGCCACTCCTGTACGCGTGCGATTTCG
Organism: Ilumatobacteraceae bacterium; assembly: GCA_035432905.1. Lineage (GTDB taxonomy): Bacteria > Actinomycetota > Acidimicrobiia > Acidimicrobiales > Ilumatobacteraceae > UBA668. The sequence continues at coordinate 857 of DAORTY010000237.1, forward strand.
ACAACGGCGGATACGCCGTCGCCGCCCGGCGCTATCTGCGAGCGCTGCACGCGGTTCGCGAGCCGGTGGAGTGGCTGCCGCTGATCAACACCTACCACGGCCACGTCCCGACCGATGACTGGGCTACTGCACCAAGGGAGCAGAAAGCCCTGGTGACCAACGCCACTGGTCACGAGGCACTGCTGGCGCACTCGATGCCCGAGGGATGGGCTCACATCAGGGCCGAGAGAGGCCCGCAGCGCATGATCGGGCAGACGGTGTGGGAAGCTGACCGCATTCCCCAGCGCTGGCACAGCGAACTGGCTGCCGCCGACGAGATCTGGGTCCCGACACAGTGGAACGCCGATGCATTTCGGCGCAGTGGAATCTCAGTGCCCATCCACATCGTTCCCCACGCCATCGACACTCAGTTGGCGACTGCGTCACCGATGACACCACTGCGCGATCGATTCACATTTCTGACCATCAGCACGTGGGATTGGCGCAAGCGACCCGACCTGGCGCTGCATGCGTACCTCCGCGCATTCACCGACGCGGACCCCGTCACGCTGGTGATCAAGACCGGCCAACGGGTGCTGTCGTGGCGATGCGCACACCCGATCGAACTGCACACGTGGTGGCAGGTGATGAGCATCGTGCGCCAGTATCCGAAGGCCGCCGATGTGGTGTTGATCACCGACGACCAGACCGACGCGGAGATGGCTGAGATGACACGGCGCGCGGACTGCTACGTCTCGCTGACGTGCGTGGAGGGTTGGGGACTCGGCGCCTTCGACGCGGCGGTGGCCGGGGTGCCGGTGATCATCACCGGCTACGGGGGCCAGATGGAGTGGCTGGGCAGCGGCCACACCGGCCTGGTGCCCTTCGAGATGGTGCCAGCCGACCACCCTGACACTTCGATGTTCGAGCCCGCGATGACGTGGGCGCTGCCCGACATCGATGCAGCTGCTTCGATGATGCGGGCCGCCGTCTTCGACACACCTACGTTCGTCGTCGAGGCGCCTGCGCTGGCGGCACGTCTCCGGATCGCCTATTCCGAAACAGCGGTAGGGGCCCTGATGAAAGCGGCACTCCGATGACAACCGCCAATGTGCTCGTCCTCACGCCCGTCAAACAGGCAGCGGCCGAAGCCAGCGGGTACGTCGACCGTCTGCTCGCGCTCGATTATCCAGCCTCGAACCTCTCCGTCGGAATTCTGGAGAGCGACTCCACCGACGACACGCTGGCCGCTTTTGCCAAGGAGTTCGGGCGGCTCGACGCCGCGGGTTGGCGCAGTACGCGCGTCTGGCAACGCAACTTCGGCTATTGCATTCCCGACGGCACGCCGCGCTGGGACCGCACCATTCAGCTGGAACGGCGGCGGATTCTCGCGCTCAGTCGCAACCACCTGTTGTTCAACGCGCTCACCGATGACATCGAGTGGGTGCTGTGGCTCGACGCTGACGTGGTCGAGTTTCAACCCGACATAGTGCGGCTGTTGACGTCGCTCGGTCGCGACATCGTGCAACCTCACTGTGTCACCGAATGGGGTGGCCCCAGCTTCGATCTCAACGCCTGGCGCGACCAGGGCCGCCTGCACCTCGACGACATGCGCGGCGAAGGGTTCCTCGTGCCGCTGCACGCCGTTGGCGGCACGATGCTGCTGGTGCGCGCCGACCGCCATCGCGACGGACTCATCTGGCCCGCCTATCGGTACGGCCTCGCCAACCCACTCATCCGCACCGACCCGAGTCGGCTCGGCCGTCCCGAGCTGGGCGAGATCGAGACGGAGGGCTTGGGCATGATGGCGCACGACATGGGTCTGACCTGCTGGGGCCTGCCCGACGTGGAGATCCGCCACCGATGAGCCACCGGCCGTTGCTGTTGTTGTGGGCCGACGCCTGGATCGATCTCGATGAAGCCCGTCGACTCGTCGGCGACAGGTGCACCATCAGCGACGATCGCCGGGATTACGACCGCGCCGAGGCGGTGATCTTCGCAACACCTGCGATGCACGATTCGTTGCCGCGACAGCGAGCGTTCCCCGACCAGTTGTGGGTGCAGTGGAGCCAGGAGTCCACGGTGCAGTATCCGATGCTGCTCGACGAGGGTTTCAACGCGAAGTTCGACCTGCGGATGACCTATCGGTTGGACAGCGACGTTCCGATTCCATACGTCACCCCCGACATGTTCGACGCGTTGCAGCCGATCGTTCCACTGGAGCAACGCAACGAGGTCGCCGTGTCCGCGTGGGTCTCGGGAGCGTGGGACAGGTGCGGGCGCGACAACTATCTGCTGGGCCTACTCGACGAACTCCCGGTCCACTCGTACGGCACGGTCGGCCGCAACTGCCACCTCATCGATGACACCGGTGGCGCCACCAAGATGGCCACGATCCGTCACTACCGATTCACCGTTGCCTTCGAGAACTCGATGACACACGACTACGTCACGGAGAAGTTCTTTCAAGCGCTCCTCGCCGGCTCGGTCCCGATCTACCGCGGCGCACCGAACGTGGCGCTGTTCGCCCCCGCACCACACAGCTACATCGACGCGACCGAGTTCAGCGGACCTGCGGAGCTGGCCGAGTTCCTCGCTGCGATGACCGACGACCTGTACGCCGACTACCACGAGTGGCGCGCCGCCGGCCCGAAACTCGAATGGCGCACGCGCTTCGCATCGTTCGCCACGCATGCGTTCGTGCGGCTCGCCCGAGCAGTGGACGCCATCGCTATTGGCCGGCGCGCCGCTGCAACCACCGATCGAGATGAACTTCCGCCTCCGTCGGTCCGGGGACCGGGTCGCCCGCCAAGCGACTGAGATAGGTGACCGACACCTCGCCGGCGTCCACCGCACCCACGTCGGTGGTGATCGGTAGTTCGACCGCTTCGCCCCACGTCATCTTCACGGAGAACGCGGCCTCGTGGCCGACCATCGGTTCCATCCGAGCGACAGACATCGCCCGCTGCGGAAGTGTGCCGACCTCGGTGCGGCGCCAACCCGCAATCTGGTCGGTGGGCACGTTGGGCACGTTGACGTTCAGCACCACTGGATCCACCGGGGCCTGAGCGATGAGACCACCGACCACCACCTCAGCGACTGCCGCGGCGGTGTCCCACTGCTGGCCGATGAGCATTTCGTCCCAGCCCTGCCCCTCGACACCGAAGCCGGTGACCGACTGGCTGACCGCCACGCCGCTGATTCCCCGCGTCCGCGCCGTGAGCGCCGCACCGACGGTGCCCGAGTGATACACGCTGCGGCCGACGTTGGCCCCAGGGTTGATGCCGGAAACGACAAGATCGAACGCTTCGCCGAACAGACCGAGGCAGGCGAACATCACGCACAATGCCGGCGGGCCGGTGACGGACCATGCTTCGTCGATGCCCTCGATGTGCTCGCGGCGCGTCTCGGGCTGCAGGAGGTGAATCGCACCAAGTGCGGCGCCGGCACCCGAGTACTCACGATCGGGGGCGGCAATCACCACGTCGCCATGGGCGCGCATCGCTCGCGCCAGGATGTGCAGTCCGATCGAGTCGATGCCGTCGTCGTTGGTCAGCAGAATGCGCATGCAGGCAGCGCGTCTAGATCTGACTGATCAGTTTGCGGTTCTTGACCTTGGCCCGACGGAAGTCCTTGTTCATCATCGCAATGAAGTCGATGCTGATGCTCTTCGGGCACGCTGCCTCGCACTCGCCGTGGTTGGTGCACGAACCGAAGTACTCGTCCATCGTCTCCACCATTGCCTCCACCCGGCTCCAGCGCTCGGCCTGGCCCTGCGGCAACATGTTGAGGTGGCTGACCTTGGCCGAGGTGAACAGGCTGGCCGAGCCGTTGGGACACGCCGCGACACAGGCGCCGCAGCCGATGCACTCGGCCGCGTCCATCGCCGCGTCGGCCACTGGCTTGGGGACGGGGATGATGTTGGCGTCCTGTGCCCCACCCGTGGCAGCAGTGATGAAGCCACCCGACTCGATGATGCGGTCGAGCGGCGCCCGGTCGACCATCAGGTCCTTGAGGATCGGGAACGCCGTTGCGCGGAACGGCTCGACGACGATGGTGTCGCCGCTGTTGAACTTGCGCATGTGCAGTTGACAGGTGGCGGTGCCGCGCTGCGGGCCGTGGGCCTGCCCGTCGATCATCAGCGAGCAGGTGCCACAGATGCCTTCACGACAATCGTGGTCGAACGTGATGGCTTCCTGGCCCTCGCCGATCAGCTTCTCGTTGAGCACGTCGAGCATCTCCAGGAACGATGCCTCGTCGCTGATGCTGTCGATCTTGTAGCCCTCGAAACGACCCGCGGTGTCGGGGCCGTCCTGGCGCCAGATCTTGAGGGTGAGGTTGTCCAGATGCTTGCTC
>DAORTY010000238.1:0-5165 GCA_035432905.1 Ilumatobacteraceae bacterium
ACCAGCGTCGGATGCCACTGGGGGCGCTCGTGTTGAACCGCACGCTGCCCGGCGAAGTTCGCCAGCCGGCGGCGTCGAAGGCAGCCACTGCGCTCGCGGCGGCTGCGGATCAGCCGGCCCTGCAGGCTGAGCTAGCTGCCCTCACCGGCTGCGATCCGGCGGCTGTGCAGCACGTGTTGACCGAAGTTGCTGCTCGATTCCGTGACGTCACCGTGGTTGCGGGTCGTGAAGCTGAGCGTCGTCGAGAGTTGGAAGCAGTCGTGTCGCTGACGGCGGTGGTGCCCACGTTGCCGGGTGATGTGCACGATCTTGCGGGCCTTCTGGCGATCGGCGAGCACTTGCTGGGGCGCGGAATCCGCTGACACCCTGCTCGGCGTGACACACTCAGTGTCCATGGCCACTCTTGGCGAGCTTACGCGGCAGCACACACATCTGAACCGAGACGAGATCGATCACCTCCAGCGATTGATCGGTGAGTGGGGCCTACTGGCCGACCTCAGCTTCGCTGACCTGCTGTTGTACGTGCCCGGGTCGGACGAGAAGTGGTATGTGGTCGCCCACGTTCGCCCCGCCACCGGGCAGACGATCTATCACTACGACTACGTCGGCACTGCCGCAGCGGGCCAGGAGTTACCGCTGCTGACAAAGGCCTACGACGAGGGTGAGATCGTCGAGGGTGAGCTCGTGGTCGAGGGCATGCCCGACCCCGTGCGGATGATGGCAGTACCGGTGCGGGCCGGTGACAAGGTGATTGCCGTTCTGACCCGCGAGTGGTCCAGCCGGTCGAGCCGCCAGCCCGGCGAGCTGGAGCGCACGTACGTCGGCCTCTTCCAGCGCTTCGCCTCGATGATTGCCGAAGGCTCGTTCCCGTTCCACGGCCCTGTCGCCGACAGCAGCGCGGCACCGAGGGTGGGTGACGGTGTGATGGCGCTCGACGAGGAAGCTCGGGTTCGCTACGCGTCGCCGAACGCCGTCTCGGCGCTCCATCGCGTCGGCATCGGCGCCAACGCGGTAGGCATGCGACTGGCCGAGCTGGGCTTCAACGACAGCACCGTCCGCCTCGCATACGAGACCAAGTTGCCGGTGATCGAGGAGTTCGAGCAGACATCTGACGTGATCCTGCTGGTGCGCTGCATGCCCGTGCTCGCCACGGGCGAAGGGCAGGACAGCGCTGTCACCGGTGGCCTGCTGCTGGTGCGCGACGTGACCGAGGTACGCAAGCGCGACAAGTTGTTGTTGTCCAAGGACGCCACGATTCGCGAGATCCACCATCGGGTGAAGAACAACTTGCAGACCATCTCCTCGCTACTGCGGTTGCAGGGTCGTCGTCTCAACTCCGAGGAGGCCAAGGCCGCCATCGCCGAGAGCGTGCGCCGCATTCGCACCATTGCGCTGGTGCACGAGACCTTGTCGCGCGAGCCCGGCGACGACGTTGCGTTCCTGGACATCGTGCGTCCGCTGTTGCGGCTGGCCGAGGAAGGCTTGCAGTCGCCCGATCGACCGGTGCGCTTCACGGTGCAAGGCGAGGGCGGTCGGCTGCCCAGCACCGTGGCGACACCGCTGTCGGTGGTGCTCACCGAACTACTGCAGAACGCCGTCGATCATGGCTTCCCCGAGGGAAGTTCCGGCGGCCATGTCGTGGTGGTGCTCGACAACACTGACGGTTCCCTGAACATCCGCGTCATCAACGACGGTCGCGGCCTGGACCCCAGCTTCGAGCTCAACAAGGCAACAGGTCTCGGTCTGTCGATCGTGCGCACGCTGGTGACGACCGAACTGGATGGCACGATCTCCATGCGTGCTGGTCAGCCCGATGACTTCACCGATGTCGGCCTTGGCGATCTACCCAAGGGCACGGGCACAGTCGTCGACCTCACCGTCCCGGTGTAGCGGGTCAGAGGTCGACGAGGATGCGCTCGCGGCCGGCGAGGCGGCGGCGCAGGTTGCGACGCTCCTCCTCGGAGGTGCCGCCCCAGATGCCTGAGTCCTGGTTGGTCTCCAACGCGTAGTCCAGACAATCGGTCTGCACGGGACACTCGCCGCAGACCTCCTTGGCGCGGTCGATCTGCACCAGCGCGTACCCGGTGGTACCAACGGGGAAGAACAAGTCGGGGTCGGTGTCACGGCAGATGGCAAGTCGTCGCCAGGTGTAATCAGCATTCGCGAGTACAAGACTTGAGGCCGGAATTGTCACTTGTTCACTCCAATGATCGCCGGCGGCCCGACGATCGGATCGATGTGGATTGTGAGCGTTTTCACGTTCATGCGAACGGTAGGTAACAATTGCGTGCATGGCAAGGGGTCAATCACCTTCGTCCATACTTCGTGGCGATAGGGGGTATCTATGCAACACATGCGTGACGTGCGGCCATCGGTGCAAGTGATGGCTCATCGCGGCGCCAGCACGGCCGAACCGGAGAACACCCTGGCGGCCTATCGACGCGCGGGCGAGATGGGCAGCGATGCCGTTGAGCTGGACGTTCGCAAAACCGGCGACGGTGTTCTGGTCATCCACCACAACCCGCACCTGCCCGACGGGCGGCTGGTTGCCGCTACCGCTCAGGCCGATCTGCCGGCCTCGGTGCCCACGCTCGGGGAGGCGCTGGACGCCTGCGTCGGTATGTGGGTGAACGTCGAGATCAAAAATGATCCCGAGGAACCTGACTTCGATCCGACCGAGTTGATCGCTGATGAAACGCTCGCTCACCTTCTCGCCCGCAACGACGACGATCGCTGGTTGATCTCCTGTTTCCGCATCGAGACCGTCGATCGCTGCCGTGCGATCGCGCCCCAGATCAAGACCGCCTGGTTGTGTGTTGACGCCCCCGAGGGCATTGCCGACACGCTGGTGAAGAAGGGCCATCACGCGCTGCACCCATGGGTGAAGATGCTCACCCGCGAGATCATCGACGCCTGCCATGGCGCCGGGGTGCAGGTCAACACATGGACCTGCGACGATCCGGTTCGGATGGCCGAGCTGATCGAGTGGGGTATCGACGGCATCTGCACCAACGTGCCCGACGTGGCGCTGGCCGTCGTCGAAGAGGCGCTGCCACCGGGTGCCAAGAGTGACGCGTAGGCTGACGTCATGTTGCGCCATGTGGTGATGTTCAGTTGGAACGAGACGGTCGATGCCGCTCATGTGCAGACGGTGTCGCAGCAGCTCGACGCGCTACGGGCGCTCATTCCCGAGATCGTCGGCTACCAGCACGGCCCCGATGCGGGCATCAGCTCGGGCAACTTCGATTACGTCGTCGTTGGCGACTTCAAGAATGTCGACGACTACGTGGTGTACCGCGATCATCCCGACCACAAGGCCTTCATCGCCACCTACATCGCCGGCCGGCTCAACTCGAGGTCAGCGGTCCAGTACGAGTTGCGGCCGAACTAGCCGCACGGCGTTGGGTACGTGGTGGAACTCGAGCCGCTTGGTTTCACCCAGGTAGTCGCCGTCGAGCTGGTACGGGAACGGTGTCTCGTGGCTGACGGTGAGCTCGCTCACATCGGTCTGCAGGTCGAGCGTTTTGCTGGGTTTCACGCCGCCACCGCGCAGCGCGCCCCCGAGACCGCCCAGTAGGGCACCCACGGTGAGCGTGCGGAACGTGATGGCCACCAGGCCGCGGTCGAGAGTGGCAGCCTCGCTGAGATCCAGCGGGCGGTTGCCGAGGAACGTGTACGGGTTGGTGTTGAGCACGATGGTGAAGTACCCGTCGTCCACGACTGGCACGCCATCGCGCTCGACCGTGAAGTGCGGCTGTGTGCGGTCGTAGCCCACGGCCCACGTTCGCAAGCCTGCGTAGATGAAGAGCGGGTGGCCCAGCCACCGCTTCATCGAGGCGCGACGTTCGACCTCCTTCACCACCGCCGCGTCGTAGCCGACACCGGTGTGGAAGCAGAAGTAGCGGCCGTTGACCTTGCCGAGACCGATCGGCTCGATGTCGCGTGCGGCAATACCCGCCGCGAGCAGGTGAACGGCCGCGACCGGGTCGTTGGGCATGCCGAGCGTGCGAGCGAAAACGTTGGTACTTCCGCCGGGTAACACGCCGAGCGCGGTGTCGGTGCCCGCGACGCCGGTGGCCACTTCGTTGAGCGTGCCGTCGCCGCCGTAGCCGATGACGACGTCCATGCCGCGGCGCGCGGCATCTTGCGCGAATCGTGTCGCATGGCCACGACGGTTGGTTTCGACGATCTCCACCTCGTTGCCCTGGGACAGGGCGCGATGGACCACGACGGTGTTGCGTGCCGTCACTGACGACGCAAAGGCGTTGACCACGAGCAGGATGCGCAAGAACCGAACCGTACAGCCTGAAGGTGTTTGGTCGAACCTCGCCAGGTAACTGCCGTGCCGGTTGGGTGAAGCGCGTACCCAGCGGTAACAATGGCGGGCATGAACGTGATCGTGTGCGTCAAGCAGATCCCCGACCCGGCAACCCCGGGTGCGTTGGGCTCCGATAACACTCTCAAGCGAGATGGCAAGCTCATCCTCGACGAGTCGGACAGTTACGGCGTCGAAATGGCGCTGCAGTTGGTCGACGCGGCGGGCGGTGGCGAAGTGAGCCTCGTCTCCATGGCCCCCAATGGCGAGGTGTCGGGCTTGCGCACGGCGCTGGCCATGGGTGCAGCCAAGGGCACGCTCGTTTCCGACCCGGCGTTGCAGGGCAGCGATGCCCTCACCACCGCCAAGGTGCTGGGTGCAGCCATCCAGAAGATGGGTGCGTTCGACCTGGTCATTGCCGCGACCGAATCCAGCGACGGCTACACCGGCACTGTGCCCGAGCAGTTGGCCGAGGTCCTTGGCCTGCCCTCGGTGACCTTCGCCAAAAAGGTCACCATCAACGGTGGCACGCTCGAAGCCAATCGCCAGACCGAAGATGGTTTCGACGAGGTCACCTGCCCGCTGCCCGCTGTCATCAGCGTCACCGCCGGCGTGGTCGAGCCCCGTTACCCCAGCTTCAAGGGCATCATGGCCGCCAAGAGCAAGCCGATCGAGACGGTCACCGCCGGCGACCTCGGGGTCACCCCGGTCGGCTGGGCTGGCGCCGGTCAGAGCATCGTCAGCGTCACGCAGGCCGAGGCCCGCGCCGCCGGCGAGATCATCGAAGACGACGGAGAGGGTTTCGCCAAGATCGTGGCGTTCCTCGAAAACTTGAAGGTCATCTGAGGAG
>DAORTY010000239.1:0-5083 GCA_035432905.1 Ilumatobacteraceae bacterium
GGCAAGCTCATCCCGGCCGGTACCGGCATGATGCGCTACCGCGAGTTCGATGTTGTCGCTCCCGCGTACGAGCCGATGGCCTACTTCAGCAGCGAAGCCGCTGAAGACCCGGCTGCCTGGCTGAGCAACATCCACGGCACGTACAGCAGCGACGGCGAGCCTGAAGTGGTTGCCGAAGTCTGATCGTTGTGATCATGAAGCAGTAGTTGTGGGACGGCCCGGGGTGCAAACCCCGGGCCGTTTCGCATCGTCGGCCGTGCGTGGTGGCAGTTGGTTTTCGACGAATCGCTCATGTGTCTACACTTTGCACCATGGGGTCAGCGCGGGCTAACGACCGCGACGCTCGTCCTTTCGGTCTCCGGGGGCATGGCGTCGCTCGACATCACACGTCTACTAGGTGGTCGAGGCTGCTCGCCACGATGCTGATCGCGACGATGTTCACCGGGGTGGGGGCAACCTCCCACGCCGCTGAAGGCTCGCACTCGCCCGCTGTGGCCGACGTGATCGCCGACTCGCTGGTGGATGGAGGCTCGGCGTCGAGTCCGGCGATCAGGGGAATACGTGCGCAGCTCGGCCCGGTTCCTCCTGCACCCGAGATCTGCCGACCAGGGGCTCTGATCCGCGGCGTCGACGTCGGCGACCAGAAGCTGATTGCGTTCAGCTTCGACGACGGGCCCTGGCCGGTCAACACCCAGGCGGTGATGGCGATATTCGAAGCGCGCCACTTGACGACGACGTTCTTCATGATCGGCAACAATGTCCGTAACTACCCCGAGATCGCGCGTGACGTCGTTGCCCGGGGTTTCGAAATCGGGAATCACTCTCAGACCCACGTCTACAGCCCGGCCACCATCGCTGCTGAAATTCCGATCGCCAACGAGACCATCCGTCGAGCCACTGGCGTCACCCCCAAGCTGTTCCGGTCGCCCGGCCTCACCGAGGGCTCGAACATCCAGAGTGCGCTGGCCGCACAGGGGATGTGCAACATCTTCACCACCACTGACTTGGGTGACTGGAAGTCGCCACGCGCGTCGTCGTCCACACTGTGCAGCCGTTTCCTGTCGGGCCTGCACAGCGGCGAGATCGTGCTGCTCCATGATGGCGGCAGCCATTCCAGCACAGTCAATGCGCTGACCTGCATGCTCGACATTGCGGGCCAACGCGGCTACACCGTCGTGCCCGTCGGAACACTGCTCGAGTCGGGCTATCCATATGCCAACAGCCCCGCTCGCCGCAATGCTTTCGATCCAATCGTTGGCGGAGCGGCGCCGCGCGAGTGACCGCACGCGTCCACCAACGTCAGCTCCCATACCCACTCTCGGAGCGCCCAACTTTTGCCACCATGTCATGCCCTGACTGCGGCAAATGGCGAGAAGCGATGACGCGGTGACTGCGTCGGGAACTTGAGGGCATGGTGTGTACGCGAACGGGGGCGGCTCTGCGTAAGTCTGAGTGATGATGAACGACCCGGCAGCGGACTTCGAGGAGTTCTACCTCGCGACGAAGGATCGCTGCTTTCGGGCGGTTCTTGCGACTGTCAGCGATGGGCAGGAGGCCGACGATCTGCTCTCCGAGGCGTACACCCGGGCGTTTGCCCACTGGGCGACAGTTGTCGATCATCCGGCGCCCTCAGCGTGGGTGGTTCGCACGGCGCTCAATCTGCATCGTGACCGTTGGCGGCGAAGCAGTCGACTGCGACTGCTGCCACCTGCTACAGCCGAGCGACCGGCGTTCGTTGCGGAGATCGAGCCCGCGATCCTCGAGTGCCTCGCCGGGCTGAGCGAGCGACAGCGCGACGTCGTTGCGTATCGAGTTCTTCTCGGCCTCAGCGCGAACGACACAGCGCGTGAGCTTGACATCGATGCCGGCACCGTCGGCACCCACCTTCGGCGTGGGCTCGCCGCGCTGCGGGTCGCACTCACCAACTCGGATTCGTCCGTCAACATCCTGGAGGAGCAGAGATGAACAACGACTACCTCGACGACACGGGTGAACTGCTCGACGAAGCGTTCAGCCGGGTCACCTATCAGCGTGAGCTGTCCGACATCATCGTTCAGCCGCCAGCCCGTCGGTGGCGTCGACGCACGGCAGCGCTGGCGATCACCGGCACGGTTGCTGTGGCGGCACTGGCAGCTGGTGGCATGGCTGCTGCTCGCCGTGGGCTTCCCGACGCCGTGTCCTACGCGAAGGACGTTCGCTCAACGGAGCAGGCCGCTGCCCTGACGGACGACGAGGTCACATTCGACGAGTACGAGGCCGGCTTCCAACGCTTCTCCGACTGCATGCGAAGCGACGGCCGACCGATCAGCGACGTGTCCTTCGATCCGTTGACGCAGCTGTTCAACTACGCGTACGACGGCATCGACGATTGCTACGAGCGCGAGCTGTATGCCCTCGACGTCAGCTGGCAACTCAGCGGGGCCCGCCCACGTGACCCTGCGCACCCCGACATCTCGGCCGTAGAAGTTCTTGCCGCGTGCAAGGCCGGCGACCCTCCGCCGGTCGGCCTGCCGCAGGACCAGTTCGAGGTGATGTGTCGGCTGTTCGCAGAAGCGGAGGCCCAAAGAGCAGGTGGTTGACGCGTCACCACTCGATGATGGCGTCTCCGTTTGCTCGGGCGTAGTCGGCCAGGCGGTCGTCCTTGGTCACCAACGTCAGCTGGTTCTGGACTGCGGTGGCGTAGATGATCCTGTCGGCGTGGTCGCCGGTGAACTCGTCGAGGTGGGCTGCTGCGACCGCGATGGCCGGGCTGAGCTCGGCGATGGTGACGATGCCGTCGGCCAGCAGGTCGTGCACCCAGATCTGCGTGGGGCGGTCGAGCGCGACCACTCCCTGGTCGACCAGCATGGCCAGCTCCCACACGGAGATGGCGCTGAGGAACAGGCGCGGCGCGGCATCGATCAGGCGACGGGCGCGAGCGGAGAGACGGTCGCTTCCGGCCTGCCACCACAGCAGCGCGTGGGTGTCGAGCAGCAGTGGCTCAGCCGAGGGCATCCCAGTCGTCCCCCACGGTGAAGTAGTCACTGTCATCGTCGGCCAGCAACGTGACCGATTGCGTACCGACCGCTTCGGTGTCGATGGGCACCAGGCGGGCGACGGGTACCCCGTGCTTGGTGATCACCAACGACCGGTGGGTGGTGGCCACTTCGTCGAGCAGTGCAAGGCAGCGTGCTTTGAACACGCTTGCCGGAACCGTCGGGTCTGCCATGCGCAGAGCCTACGGTGTGCCCGCAGTAGCTGCCAGACTCGCATCATGTCGTCACCGTTCGATCCCGTCACGTTCCGCCGCGGGCCGGCCATGGCCAATCGGCTGATGCTCGCGCCGCTGACCAATACGCAGAGCCACGCCGACGGCACGTTGTCCGACGAGGAGTTCCACTGGCTGGCGATGCGCGCCGAAGGTGGCTTCGGCCTGACGATGACCTGCGCCGCGCACGTGCAGGCCAACGGACAAGGCTTCCCCGGCCAGCTCGGGATCTGGAGCGATGCCCACGTCGAGCGTCTGACCCAGCTGGCTGCCGCATTGAATGCGACCGGGACGGTGAGCTACGCGCAGTTGCACCACGCTGGGAATCGGTCGCCGGCGGAACTGATCGGGCAGCAACCGGTCTGCCCGTCGGATGATCCGGCAACAGGTGCCCGCGCCCTCACGACCGACGAAGTGCATGAGGTGATCGCAGCGTTCGTCGCCGCGGCCCGCCGCGCCGAGGCGGCAGGCTTTCACGGTGTCGAGCTGCACGGTGCCCATGGCTACCTGATCTGCCAGTTTCTCTCGCCGGAGCTCAATCAGCGCGACGACGAGTTCGGTGGATCGCTGGAGAACCGCAGTCGGTTACTGCTCGACATCATCGCCGGTATCCGCGCGCAGTGCGGTGACGACTTCGCAGTGGCTGTGCGGCTGTCACCGGAGCGCTTCGGAATGCGTACCGACGAGATCGTGGAGGTCTACGAGCGACTGGTGGCGTCGGGTCAGGTCGACCTCATCGACATGTCCCTGTGGGATGTCGACCGTCGCGTTCCCGACAGCGAGTTCGAGGGTCGCACCCTCACCGAGATCTTTTCCGCCCTGCCTCGTGGCGCGGTTCGGTTGGGCGTGGCCGGCAAGATTCACGACCCGGCTGATATACAGCGGGTCCTGGATACGGGTGTGGACATTGCAGTGCTCGGCCGAGTCGCGATCTTGCACCACGACTACCCACAGCTCCTGCAGCGCGACCCGAACTTCGTTCCCCGCCGGCCACCGGCGAAACCTGACGTGTTGGCCGCAGAAGGCGTGTCGCCCAGGTTCGTGGAGTATCTGGCAGCGAGCTTCAAGGGTTTTGTGACCATAGACCAGTGACTATGGTCCTACATTTGTCGGTATGAAGTGGTCAAATGCGCGGTCGCGCGTTGTTGCCTCTCCGCGCGTCCCCATAGCATTGCCGGGTCCTATCAAGCATGAGGTAAACGCGTGCCCACAATTCAGCAGCTCGTCCGCCAAGGGCGCAGCACCAAGTTCACCAAGACGAAGACGCCGGCCCTCAAGGGTTCGCCGCAGCGTCGTGGCGTGTGCACCCGTGTGTACACCAACACGCCCAAGAAGCCGAACTCGGCGCTGCGCAAGGTGGCCCGTGTGCGGCTCACCTCCGGGGTCGAAGTCACCGCCTACATCCCCGGCGAGGGCCACAACCTGCAAGAGCACAGCATCGTGCTCGTGCGTGGCGGCCGAGTGCGCGACCTTCCCGGTGTGCGCTACAAGATCATCCGCGGCGCGCTCGACGCAGCCGGCGTGAAGAACCGCAAGCAGGCCCGCAGCCGCTACGGCGCCAAGATGGCTAAGTAAGGAATCGAAGGAATATGCCCCGTAAAGGTCCTGCCCAGCGTCGCGAGCTCATGCCCGACGCCATCTATCGTTCACTGCTCGTCACTCAGCTGGTCAACAAGGTCATGCTGCACGGCAAGCGTTCCGTCGCCGAGAAGATCGTGTACGACGCACTGAAGATGGTGGAAGAGAAGTCGGGCGCCGAGCCCATCGCCACCCTCAAGCGCGCCATCGACAACATCAAGCCCCCGCTCGAGGTGCGCAGCCGCCGCGTCGGTGGCG
>DAORTY010000240.1:0-5081 GCA_035432905.1 Ilumatobacteraceae bacterium
CGCATCGTGCTGCACATCGGTGGCGCCGAGAGCGTGCACGCGGTGTACCTCAACGATCAGTTCGTCGGCTATGGCACCGACAGCCGCCTGCCCAGCGAGTACGACATCACCGACGCCCTCGTGGCGGGAAGCAATCATCTTGCCATCGTCGTCATGCGCTACAGCGCACTCAGTTACGTCGAGGACCAGGACCAGTGGTGGATGGCGGGGCTGCATCGCAGCGTCTACATCGAGGCTCGCACGCCGGTGCACGTTCGCGACGTTCGCTGCCGGGCCGACCTGGATGTGGCGACCGGTACCGGTTCACTGGACGTCACCACCGAGGTCGCGTTCACGGTCGCTCCTGCCGCGGGCCATCAGGTGCGGTCCACCCTGTTGGCACCCAACGGCAAGCGAGTCGGTTCATCATCGGTACAACCAGTGCCCCACGAGTACGCAGTGCCGTACATCTTTCGCGGGTTCATCACTCGCCATGAGTTCTCCGTGCCGCGCGTGCAGGCGTGGTCCGCCGAGACGCCCGCGCGCTACACGGTCGAGATCGAACTGCTCGGCCCCGACGGAGCAGTGCTGGAACGCACGCAGCAGCGCGTCGGATTTCGTCACGTGGAGATTCGCCAACGGCAATTGCTGGTCAACGGCCAGCCCGTGTGGATCTTCGGCGTCAACCGCCACGATCACCACCCCGAGCGGGGCAAGGCCGTCACTCTCGACGACATGCGCGCCGACCTGCTCACGATGCGAGCGCACAACATCACCGCCGTGCGCACCTCGCACTACCCCAACGACAACGCGTTCTACGACCTGTGCGACGAACTCGGTTTCTACGTCATCGACGAAGCCAACATCGAGAGCCACGGGTACAACACCAGCCTGTGTCACGACTCGCGCTGGCTCGGTGCGTGGGTAGCGCGTGGCAGTCGTATGGTCGAGCGGGACCGAAACCACCCGTCGATCATCGTGTGGAGCCTCGGCAACGAAAGCGGATACGGCGCCAACCACGATGCGCTCGCCGGCTGGATCCGTCGCTCCGACCCCAGCCGCCCGCTGCACTACGAGGGCGCTGTGTTCCACAAGGGTTGGGTCGACGGCGGCCTGGCGTCCAGCGACCTCGTCTGCCCGATGTACCCGACGATCGACAAGATCCGCGAGTACGGCGAGTCGGGCCTCGGCACACGGCCACTGATCATGTGCGAGTACAGCCACGCAATGGGTAACAGCAATGGCTCGCTGGCTGATTACTGGTCGGTCATCTCCACCACGCCTGGCCTGCAGGGCGGCTTCATCTGGGAGTGGAAGGACCACGGCATCCGCCAGGTCCTGCCCGATGGCACTGTGCGGTTGGCGTACGGCGGCCAGTTCGGCGACACACCCAACGACTGCAACTTCGTGGCTGACGGGCTGGTTTCCAGCTATGGGTCACCACACCCTGCAATGCAGGAGCTCGCCTGGGTGTACCGGCCGGTGACAGTGGTGCTCGACAAAAAGGGCACCCTGGTGGTCAGCAACCGGCAGTCGTTCACGGACCTGCGTGGGTTGCGCGCCACCTGGGAGTTGCTCGTCGATGGCGTCGTGCAGCGTTCCGGACGATTGACGCTGCCCTCCGTCGCGCCGCATTCTTCCGCCACGATTGCGCTGCCATGCGCGGTCCCCGACAGTGGTGAGGCTCACCTCACCGTCCGATTCCACAGTGCGGCAGACCAGGCGTGGGCCCCGAAGGGCCATCTCGTCGCATGGGACCAGATGCAGCTCCGCGCTGCGCCCACGACCCGAGGAGCTGCGACACCGGCAGTGGACGGCGGGGCGCGCGGGGTAGATGGCGCACTCGTTGCACCCGTATCGCTCACCCTGTGGCGAGCGCCGACCGACAACGACGGTTTCAAGCTGATGCCCGACCTGTCCCGGCGCATCGGTGTCGGTGGCCAGGCGCTGGTCCATTGGCAAGAGGCCGGGGTTGACCATCTGCCTGCCGAGGATCTGGTCGAACACACCTGGACTCGCCGCGAGGTGGCGGGTGGCGTCGAATACCACCACGATGTGAAGGTGCCCGAGGCGCTCGCCGACCTCGGGCGGGTCGGCGTGCAGTTCACGCTGCCCGGTCGTTTCCAACAGCTTCGTTGGTTCGGCCGTGGCCCCATTGAAAACTACCCGGACCGCAATGCTGGGTCTCCGCTGGGCATCTGGACCGCGGCACCCGACGAGGCGCCCTATCTGGTGCCACAGGAGTTCGGCCTGCGCACCGACTGCCGCTGGTTCGAGTGCATCGACCCGCGCACGGGCAGCACACTGCGGGTCGATGTGTTGTCGGCAAGCACGCCGACGACACAGCGCGCATCCGCTCCGGCTGTCATGCAGTGCTCCGCCACGCACTTCACCGCCGACGATCTGTACGTGGCGACTACGCAGACCGAGTTGTCCCCCCGACGCGAACTGATCGTGCATCTCGACGTTGCCCACCGCGGCTTGGGCACCGCCAGCTGCGGACCCGATGTGCTCCCGCAGTACCGGTTGACGGCGGGCCGTTACCGGTTCGCGTATCGCCTCAGCCTGATCTAGCCGACCCAATCCTTGAGGTAGGCCTCGAGCAGTTCGGGTTGCGATGGCATCGTGTCGACCACCACGGTGGCATTTGCTCGACGCGTACTCGCGTCGAGCCACAACCGATCCGACAGCACTTCAACTCGCTG
The DNA here is from genome assembly GCA_035432905.1 of Ilumatobacteraceae bacterium. Lineage (GTDB taxonomy): Bacteria > Actinomycetota > Acidimicrobiia > Acidimicrobiales > Ilumatobacteraceae > UBA668. The sequence continues at coordinate 2,685 of DAORTY010000240.1, forward strand.
GTGAGTGTCGTGCGCGTTGGCCGCCAACACCAGTATTCGGTCGCCGGCCCGGGCAATCGTCTCGCCGTGACGAAAGACGACTGCCACAGCGTCGGCGATGCAGGCGGTCAGCAGATCAGCCTCGAGTCGCGACTCACCACGGGTGTCCATGTCGATGACCACGAGGCTGTAGAGCGAATCGGCTTGCGCGCCCGCCGCCTGGCACTGCTGGTAGACCTCTCGTAACCGCAGTTGCAGCACCATTACGGTCACCAGGCCCGTGGTGGGGTCGGTGCACAGTCCGCTATGAGCACCGCGCACGAAACCTTCGGCCCAGCCGTGCGCGACCGCAGCATGCGCCGAGAACGCCGTCAACTGCTTACGCTGATGGCGCGGCAGGAGGTCACCCAGCAGCTGCAGCCACTGGCCGACTTGCGCGATCGGCCAACCATCGCCGCCGAGTGTGGTGCCAAAGCGAGCGAGCGCTCGGTCGAGGCCCTCCGGTCGAGACCTCATCGTCTCCACCAGATCTGCTGCGGCCTCACAGAGTCGCGGGTCGACCGGCTCACCGTCGGCGGCAATGCGCTCGAGCCACGCCGTCAGCGTGTCACCGGTTGTCAGAGTGTGCGCCACACGGTCTAGACGTCAGCAACACGTCAGTTATGACGTGAAAGATTGCGACCGCAACAAACTGAACATTTCTGCGGATTATTCGGCGCGACGAACCCGTAGTTGGTGATCCGCAGCATTGCGGCAGGCGCCGGTCTCCAGATCGAACCGCCAGCCGTGAAGGGTGCACACGAATTCGTCGCCGTGAATCTCGCCGAACACCTTGAGATCGGCCTGCCGATGCGGGCAGGTGCGCTCGACGATCCAACCGCCGATCTCGAACTCCTCGGCCGCGAGCAGACCGCGGTCGGGATCGTGCTTGCGCACCGCCTCCGCCTCGGCGCGACGCATCCGTTCCACGGAGAGCGACTTGAAGAAGTTGTAGAGGTATTCGTTGAACGGGCCGGCGCGCCATGCCGTGAAGCGGCACGAGAGAAACAGCGCGTTGCTCCAATCGTTCGCTCGTTGCGCAACGACGGTCTCCACCAGTTCGCGTTGGATGGTGAAGCGGAACGAATGCGCCTCGCCCTTCCACTCGCGCACCTCTCCGTTGGGAAAGTCGAGAGCGATGGAAAGTGACCCCGGTTGCGTCGGGTCACCGGCGTGCAGTACGCACATTGCCCCCACCGACGTGCACAGCGTCGGCGACATGGCCATCAACGGCTCCCACCACGCCTTCAGCGTCGACAACAGGTCAGCAGTGGGCGCGTGCCACCCGCGACGCATCTGCTGCAGCCACGGCAACCAGTCGGCCTGATACTGCCGAAGGTAGGCCTCCTTGTCATCGAAAATTTCCTGCACGTCGGCGTCGGGCATCGGGTGCGTGATCATCATCTCCGCCGGCGGACGACCGTCGCCGAACTCGATCTCGGTTCCCGGGATCGCGAGAATGCCAGCGCGACCAGTCGCTGCCAGCAGGCTCATGAAGCTGCGCTGGTCGGGAAAGATGCTCAACTCGTCGCCGGTGATGACGTTGGCCGACCACAGGTCGGGGTCGAGGAACGCCGGCGGCCCGGCGCTGGGTACGACGGCCTGAGCGTCGACGGCCTCCACGTAGCGCATCGCGCGAGTGAACTGGCTGTCGACCTTGGCGTCGATGAGTTCCCGCATACGCTCGGGGGTCTCTTCGTAAACCATTGGATACCAGATCGCTCCGCTGTACTGAATCCAGTGCAGGTCGGCTGGGCCGTGCGCCTTGAGCACCTCCAGCGGGCTGGTGCGGCAGTCGTTCTGGTTGATCAATCGGCCGCTGCCGTCACTGATCACCAACGCCGAGTCGCCACCGGGGCCGTCGGTGATGCTGATCTCGCAGTGGATGGCAATGCGCAGCGACGGGCCGAGTGCCATCTGCTCGCCGTCGACGGTACGGATGATGTTGTTGAAACCCAGGCGGCGCATGATGCGCTCGAGTTCACGAGTCGGGTAGCCGGGAATCAGGACCCTGGTGTCCTTGTTCATGTTGGCCGCCAACCATTCCTCGTCGAGGTGGTCGGCGTGAATGTGCGAGATGTACAAGAAGTCCGGGTTGCAGATGCGGTGCATCAACTGCGCGGAGAGCTGGTCGTTGCGCGGAAAGACGAACCAGGAACCGAAGAACTTGGGCAGGAACCATGGGTCGCAGCAGATCGACCCGTCGACAGTGTCAACAAGGATCCCTGCGTGGCCGATCGACGTCGCACGCATGACGTGAGGCTACCGGCAGCGCCGGTGGCGCCGAAGTCAGGCGACGGGGGCGTCGGTGGATTGCTGACCGGCGCGTGACACGTGCTCGGTCCAGGTGCCGCCATCCCAGTAGCGCAGCTCGAAGCG
>DAORTY010000241.1:0-5075 GCA_035432905.1 Ilumatobacteraceae bacterium
GCCGCTGCCAGGCCGACTGGCTGCACGGAGTGCCGGCATTCGAGACGTCGAACCCGCGGATTTCGCTGACCTGGAGGTGGGCTCGCCGAAGCGGCCGGCCCGACACCAACCCGGGATATGCCGACGGTCGACAATTCAGCGACCGTCCCCTCCAGAGCGGCACACGCACCAGGAATTCCTGAAACGGTCGTACTGGAAATAGCCCAGAGTCGGCTCGCACTCGAGGGGCAGTTGGCCTACGATGGGCAGCCTTGAGTGCCAACGATGCCACCCACCGCTCACCTGATCCGGCCGTGCTCGCGGCCATCGACGCGCATGTCGACTGGGCCGGCGGGCTGATGCCGGCGCTACACGCGGTGCAGCACCTTGCTGGGTACATCGACACGTCCTACATCCCTGTGCTGGCCGAGGCGTTCAACCTCTCCGCCGCCGAGGTCTACGGCGTCATTACGTTCTACAAGGACTTCCGCACGGTGCCGCCCAAGGGGCCCATCGTGCAGGTGTGCCGGGCCGAAGCATGCATCTCGCGCGGGGGAAGAGCCACCGAGGTGAAGGCGCTCGAACTGGGTGCGACGACGGCCGTCGAGATCGAGGAAGTGTTCTGCCTCGGGCTGTGCGCGCAGGGGCCGGCAGCGGCCACCGGCGGGCGTTTGTTCGTCGGTGTCGACGAGGCGATGATCGAGACGATCATCGGCGACGCTGTTCGTCGAGGACACGCCCCCGCGTCTGTTGCGCAGGCTGCCCCGCAGGCTGACGGCGAAGGTGTCACCGTGTATGTGCCTCGAGACGCTGCGGCACGTGCCGCCGGCGCCGATGAGGTAGCCGCAGCGCTCGGCGCGCAGCCCGGGGTGCGGGTCGTGCGCAACGGGTCGCGCGGAATGCTGTGGCTCGAGCCGCTGGTCGAGGTGGCCACGCCGCAGGGTCGCGTCGCCTACGGCCCAGTTGGTGTCGACGACGTTGCGAGCCTGCTCGCAGCCGGTCTCACCGTTGCCGGCGAGCATCCGTTGCGATTGGGCCTCACCGAGTCGCTGCCGTGGATGGTCGCTCAGCAGCGCATCACCTTCGCACGTGTCGGCGTCATCGACCCCCGCGACGCCCATGAATACGAATCGCTCGGTGGCATGGCCGGGCTGCGAGCAGCGTTGGCCATGCAGCCTGCCGACGTCGTCACGGAGGTGACCAACAGCGGCCTGCGCGGTCGCGGTGGTGCAGCCTTCCCGACGGGCATCAAGTTGCGTACTGTGCTCGACACACCGAGCCCGCAGAAGTACATCGTGTGCAACGCCGACGAGGGCGACAGCGGCAGCTTCGCCGACCGCATGCTGATGGAGGGCGACCCCTTCCTGCTGATCGAGGGAATGATCATCGCCGGTCGGGCAACTGGTGCCACCGAGGGCTACATCTACATCCGCAGCGAATACCCCGACGCCATCGAGGCAATCCGTGCCGCAATCGCGACGAGCGAGGAGCGCGGGTGGCTCACCGGTAGCGGAGCTGATTCGGGCGTGATGGGCACCGACTTCACGTTCCGGCTGCATGTTCGTATCGGCGCGGGTGCCTACATCTGCGGTGAGGAAACGGCGCTGATGGAGAGCATCGAGGGCAAGCGCGGCATCGTGCGCGCCAAGCCACCGGTGCCCGCCATTTCGGGCCTGTGGGGCAAGCCGACAGCGATCCTCAACGTGCTCAGCCTGGCGGCCATCCCCACCATCCTGGTTGGCGGCGCGGCGGCGTATGCGGCGTTGGGCCACGGTCGCAGCCGCGGTACGCAGCTGATGCAGATCGCCGGCAACGTGACGCACGGCGGCATCTTCGAGGCCGAGTTCGGTATCACGGTGCGCGAGCTCGTCGAGCAGTTCGGCGGCGGTTCGGCCAGCGGTCGTCCGGTTCGTGCGGTGCAGGTGGGCGGCCCCCTGGGCGCCTACCTGGCCCCCGAACAGTTCGACCTGCCGATCGACTACGAGGCGTTCGCTGCGGCCAACGCGTTGCTCGGCCACGGCAGCCTGGTCGTGTTCGACGACACGGCCGACATGCTCGGTATGGCCCGCTTTGCGATGGAGTTCTGTGCCATCGAGTCGTGCGGCAAGTGCACCCCGTGCCGTATTGGCAGCACCCGCGGCGTCGAGCTGATCGACAAGATCATCGCCGGCGACCAGCGCGACGAGAACATGACGGTACTGATGGACCTGTGCGAGGTGATGGCCGACGCATCGCTGTGCGCGATGGGTGGCTTCACGCCGCTACCGGTGCGCAGTGCCCTTGCCCACTTCGTTGACAACTCGACCGGAGCGAACGTATGACACTCAGCCTGACGTTCTTTGGTGACGAACACGCCTTCCATGAACACGACATGGGCACACCGGCACCGAGTCGGGGGCGCGAGAGTGCCGCGGCAACCGTCGCGGTCACCATCGACGGCCGCGAGGTGATGGTCGAGGAGGGCACATCGGTCATGCGTGCCGCCGCCATCTGCGGCGTCGACGTCCCGAAGCTGTGTGCGACTGATTCGCTCGATCCGTTCGGCTCCTGCCGCCTGTGCGTGGTCGAGATCGACGGCCGCAAGGGCACCCCGGCTTCGTGCACCACCCCCGTTGCGCCGGGCATGCAGGTCACCACGCAGTCACCGAAACTCGAGCGCCTGCGCCGGGGCGTGATGGAGCTCTACATCAGCGACCATCCGCTGGACTGCCTCACCTGCGCCGCCAACGGCGACTGCGAACTGCAGGACATGGCCGGTGTCGTCGGCCTGCGCGACGTGCGGTACGGCTACGCCGGCGACAACCACCTGGGTATGGGGAAGGACACCTCCAACCCGTATTTCACGTTCGACACGTCGAAGTGCATCGTGTGTTCGCGCTGTGTGCGCGCCTGCGAGGACATCCAGGGCACGTTCGCTCTCACCATCGAAGGCCGCGGCTTTGGGTCGCGCGTCGCGGCCGGTTTCAACGGCAGCTTCTTCGACAGCGAGTGCGTGTCGTGTGGCGCGTGTGTACAGGCCTGCCCCACCGACTCGCTCACCGAGAACACCATCATCGAGATGGGCCAGCCGCGGCACACGGTGCTCACCACCTGCGCGTACTGCGGTGTCGGGTGCACGTTCAAAGCAGAGATGCAGGGCGAGACCGTCGTGCGCATGACCCCCTACAAGGACGGCGGCGCCAACGAAGGCCACTCGTGCGTGAAGGGTCGGTTTGCCTGGGGTTACGCCAGTCACGCCGACCGCGTGCTCGAACCGATGATCCGCGAGAAGATCACCGATCCGTGGACCACGGTCTCGTGGGACGAAGCGATTGCCTACACGGCGACCAAGCTGAAGGACATCCAGGCCCGACACGGGCAGGGTTCCATCGGCGGCATCACCTCGTCGCGCTGCACCAACGAAGAGGTCTTCGTGATGCAGAAGATGGTGCGCACCGCCTTCGGCAACAACAACGTCGATACCTGTGCGCGGGTGTGTCACTCGCCGACTGGCTTCGGCCTGTCGCATGCGTTCGGTACCTCGGCGGGCACACAGGACTTCAAGTCCGTCGAGATGGCTGACGTCATCCTGCTGATCGGCGCCAACCCAACCGACGCTCACCCCGTCTTTGCATCGCGGTTGAAGAAGCGGCTTCGTGAGGGTGCGCAACTGATCGTGGTCGACCCCCGTCGTATCGCACTGGTGCGCACGGCACATGTTCAAGCCACCAACTTTCTGCAGCTTCGTCCCGGTACCAACGTGGCCATGGTCAACGCGCTTGGCCATGTGATCGTCACCGAGGATCTGGTCGATCACCGCTTCGTGCAGGAACGATGCGAACCCATCGGGTTCTCGCAGTGGGCGGCGTTCGTGTCGCAACCGGAGAACAGCCCCGAAGCGCTGGAACCGTTCACAGGTGTACCCGCCGACGAGGTTCGCGCGGCCGCCCGTCTCTACGCGACTGCCGGCAATGGCGCCATCTACTACGGCCTCGGTGTCACCGAGCACAGCCAGGGCAGCACGATGGTGATGGGCATGGCCAACCTGGCGATGGCCACGGGCAACCTCGGCCGCGACGGGGTGGGCGTGAACCCGCTGCGTGGGCAGAACAACGTGCAGGGCTCGTGCGACATGGGCTCGTTCCCACACGAGTTCTCCGGGTACCGCCACGTCAGCGACAACGCCACCCGCGAAACGTTCGAAGCGTTCTGGGGCCGTCGGCTCCTGGCCGAACCGGGCCTGCGCATTCCCAACATGTTCGACGCCGCGATCGACGGCAACTTCAAGGGCCTGTTCGTGCAGGGCGAGGACATCGCGCAGAGCGATCCCAACACCGTGCACGTGATGCATGCGCTCGAGTCGCTGGAACTGCTCGTCGTGCAAGATCTGTTCATCAACGAGACCGCCAAGGTCGCGCACGTCTTCCTGCCGGGGACGTCGTTCCTGGAGAAGGACGGCACGTTCATCAACGCCGAGCGGCGGATCAACCGCGTCCGTCCGGTGATGCGGCCACGCAACGGCAAGCAGGAATGGCAGGTCCTGGCCGAGTTGTCCACCGCTCTCGACTTCCCCATGCAGTACGACAACGGCGCGCAGATCATGGACGAGATCGCCGCCCTCACGCCCACGTTCGCGGGCGTCTCGTTCGCCATGCTCGACGAGGTCGGCAGCGTGCAGTGGCCGTGCAACGAGGAGCGCCCGCTGGGCACCCCGATCATGCACGAAGGCACCTTCGTCCGCGGGCTGGGCCGGTTTGCCCCCACCCCGTATCTGCCGACGGACGAGAAGAGCACCCGTCGCTTTCCGCTGCTGCTCACCACCGGTCGCATCCTCAGCCAGTACAACGTGGGCGCGCAGACCCGTCGCACGCACAACGTGCAATGGCATCCGGAGGATGTGCTCGAGATTCATCCGCACGATGCGGAGGAGCGCGGCATCAACGACGGCGATGAGGTCACGGTGGCCAGTCGGGTCGGCGCGACCACGCTGCATGCGCTCGTCTCGGACCGCATGGCGCAGGGCGTGGTGTTCACCACGTTCCACCACCCGGTCAGTGGCGCCAACGTGATCACCACCGAGCACAGCGACTGGGCCACCAACTGCCCGGAGTACAAGG
>DAORTY010000242.1:0-5073 GCA_035432905.1 Ilumatobacteraceae bacterium
CAGCGCTGGTAGGGCCGGGCCGATGAGGAATGCTGCCAGCTCGGGGGCGCCGAGCTCGTGGGGGCGCGACAACGCAGGTCGGTGACGCAGCCTGTTTGTCAACATCCAGGTGGCGAACAGCAGTGCGATGACGAATGCCGCCGCCGCAAGGTTGCGTCCGAGCGACCAGTTGGCCAGGTCGAGTGCATGCAATCCGCCGGCGATGTAGGCGACCACCAGTACCGGTGCGGCACGGCTCCACACGTCGGGACCGGTGCCGTACGGCTCGATGAAGTGCGGCAGTCCGCGACGGATGAACCACTGTTCGGTTTCATTGCGGCCGGAGTACATGGCAGGTGAGTGTACGAAACCGGTGACACTGCGTGAACAGAACGTTCACCGCACTTCGCATCTGAGGTCCGGCCCGGTAACGATGGGTGCATGGCACGCATCCTCGTCACGGAAGAGATCGCCGAAGGTGGCCTTGATCGGCTACGTGCGGCCGGGCACGAAGTGGAGGTGCAGCTCGATCTCTCCCGACTGCTCGACGTCGTGAAGGGTGCACATGCGTTGATCATCCGCAGTGCCACCCAGGTCACCGCCGAGGTGCTCGAGGCAGGAAGCGAGCTGATCGTGGTCGGGCGTGCCGGTATCGGTCTCGACAACGTCGATGTGCCCGAGGCAACCCGACGCGGTGTGATGGTGGTCAACGCGCCACAGAGCAACATCATCTCCGCGGCCGAACACACGATGGCGCTGCTGCTGGCGCAGGCCCGCAACGTGCCCCAGGCGCATGCTGCCCTCATCGCCGGTCGCTGGGAGCGCAGCCGGTGGGAGGGCGTGGAGCTGGCCGACAAGACGCTGGCCGTCATTGGTCTCGGTCGTATCGGCAAGCTGGTCGCGGACCGAGCTCGTGCGTTCGGGATGCGGCTGGTGGCATACGACCCGTTCGTGTCGGCCGAACGTGCCCGCCAGATGGGTGTCGAGTTGCTGCCCCTCGATCAGGCCGTGGCCGAAGCCGACTTCCTCACCATCCACCTGCCCAAGACGAAGGAGACCACGGGTCTCATCAACCGTGACCTGCTGATGAAGGCGAAGCCGTCGCTGCGGGTCATCAACGTCGCCCGCGGTGGCATTGTCGACGAGCAGGCGTTGGCCGAGTGCGTGCGCGACGGCATCATCGCCGGTGCAGCCATCGACGTGTTCGTCACCGAGCCGACGACCGTCTCGCCGCTGTTCGAGCAGCCGTCCATCGTCGTGACTCCGCACCTCGGTGCCAGCACCCGTGAGGCGCAGGACAAGGCCGGCGACACCATCGCCGACATGGTGCAGCTCGCCCTGGCCGGCGAATTCGTGCCGTTCGCCGTCAACGTCGACGCCGCCGAGGCGAATGAGACGCTGCGACCGTTCCTGCCGCTCGCCGAGGTGCTGGGCCGGTTGTTCGCCTCGCTCGTGGGCAGCGACGCCGCAGGTGATCTGGAGGTGTGCACTGAGGGTGACATCGCCGGTTACGACACTCGCATCTTGTCGCTGGCCGCGCTGAAGGGGTACATCGGCTCGGTCACCGAGGACCAGGTCACCTACGTCAACGCACGGCAGTTGGCCACCGAACGCGGCATCGTGTTGCGTGAAACGAACTGTGCCACCTCGGCGCACTACGTCAACCTGGTGACAATGCGTGCAGGTGGTCACAACCTGTCGGGCACGTTGGTGGGCCGCCGCAGCGAGCAGCGCATCGTGATGATCGACGACCACCAGTTCGACGTGCCGCCGGCCGCGCACATGCTCGTGGTGAAGAACGACGATCGCCCCGGTGTCATCGGCACCGTCGGCACGCTGTTGGGCAATGCGGGCGTCAACATCGCCGACATGGACGTCGGTCGCGCCGACACGCCCGGTACTGCCGTCATGCTGATCGCACCCACGATGGAAGTGCCCCAGTCGGTTGTCGCCCAACTGCGGTCGGCCCCGGGCATCATCAGCGTCATCTCCCTCGCCGGCTGACCCACCCCAGTTTTACGTAAACACTGTCGGGCTGCGACCAGGTGCTGTGAGCCTGGGTTCTTGACACAAAGCTCTCAGCGGGGGGAGTGGGTGCGGATGGCGTCCCTCGTGGCGACGGCTTCGGCACGGGCGGCGTCGGCGAAGTCGGGACCGTTCGACGCGTAGAGGATGGCCCGCGACGAGTTGATGACCATGCCGAAACCGGTGCTGTCGGCGCCGGCCTCGACGGTTGCCTGCACGTCGCCGCCTTGCGCACCGATACCGGGCACCAGCAGGGGCAGGTCGCCGACGATGGCGCGCACCTCGCGCAGTTCGCCCGGGTAGGTGGCGCCCACCACCAGCCCGCAGTCGCCGATCTCGTTCCACTCAGTCGCAACGCGGCGGGCGATGTGGAGATACAGCGGCTCACCATCGACGGATAGCGATTGGAAGTCGCCGCTGCCCGGGTTGCTGGTGCGACACAGCACGAACACGCCGCCATCGGGATGGCGCAGGAACGGCTCGACCGAATCGGTACCCAGGTACGGGTTGACGGTGACGACATGGGCGCCGTACCGGTCGAAGGCTTCGTGCGCGTACTGCTGCGCGGTGCTGCCGATGTCGCCGCGCTTGGCGTCCAGCACCAGCAGCACGTCGGGGTGACGGTCGCGGATGGCAGCGCAGATCAGCTCCAGTTCGCGCTCGGCGCCGGCAGCGGCGAAGTACGCGATCTGCGGTTTGAAGGCGCACACGGTGTCGGCCGTCGCGTCGACGATTGCCATGCAGAAGTCGAACACGGACCCGCCGACGACCTCGGGAAATCGAGTCGGGTCGGGGTCGAGCCCGACGCACAACATCGACTGCGATCTCGCCCAAGCGCGACGGAGGTGCTCGGTGAATGCCATTGCCGAGGGGGGTCAGTCCGTGACGGTGATGGCGGCGGTGGGACACATCTCCGCGGCCAGGTGCACCTTCTCGGACAACTCGGCGGGCGGCTCGTCCTGCAGGACGTAGAGGTAGCCGTCGCTGCGGACCTCGAACACCTCGGGGCACAACTGCATACAGGCGCCGGTGCTGGCGCACATGTCGTAGTCGACGATTACTTTCATGGTGGTCTCCTGTCGTCCTGCGGGTCAGGCTTTGGCTTGACGGTAGCCGTCGGCGAGAGCGTCGGCCGCAGTTGCGTAGCAGCGCTCGGGCACGGTGCGGTCGTAGAACCGGCCGCTTGGCACATGGAAGATGCCGGAGTTGTCGTTGCCCTTGATCGGGTAACCCTCTGGGCAGCCGCCATCGACCGGGGCGGCCCACTTCATCTGCGAGTCGACGAGTGGCTCGGTGAACGCAGCGACCTTGGCCGCAGTCGCGGTCGTGGCAGCCGGTGTGAACGGCGGCCACTCAGGCGTGTTCGTCGAAATACTGGTCGTGCCCTGGCGCTGTTTCCAGAACGCAACACCACCACCGACGAGCAACGAGAGGATCGCGAGCCGGAAGAGTCGTCGAGAGCAGCGCATGCTCAACAGTACCCCTGCCGGTCGGCTCTGACCATCAGCCCTGGTGGCGTTCGTGTGCCTGCAGCACGGCGCGCAGCGCGGCGGTGATGGTGCTCGGGTCGGTGCCCACACCCCACAGCACGTTGCCGTTGCCGTTCTTGGTCTCGACGTAGGCCACGGCAGTCGAGTCGCTGCCCTGGCTGAGGGCATGCTCTGCGTAGTCGACCACGTCGAGCGTGGCGCCCACACCGTCGCGCAGCGCCCGCACGAATGCGTCGATGGGGCCGTTGCCCTCGCCGCTGACCGTGACCGGAGCGCCGTCGATCACCAACTGCGCGGTGATGGTGGTGGTGCCGGTGGCGCTGTCGCTGCGCATCTCGTGACTGTTCAGGCGCATGCGTGGCTCCGCTGGCAGGTACGAGGCCTGGAACGCATCCCACATGACCACCGGGCTGATTTCGGTGCCCGTGTCTTCGGTGATGTGCTGAATGGTCTTGGAGAACTCGATCTGCAGACGGCGGGGAAGGTCGAAGCCGCGCTCGGTCTTCATCACGTAGGCCACGCCGCCCTTGCCGCTCTGGCTGTTGACGCGGATGACTGCCTCGTAGCTGCGCCCCAGATGCTTGGGGTCGAGCGGCAGGTACGGCACGCCCCACACCGGGTATTCGCCGCCGTTGGCAGCGGCCTTCTTGTCGAGTGCGTCGAAGCCCTTCTTGATGGCGTCCTGGTGGCTGCCACTGAACGCGGTGTACACCAGGTCGCCGACCCATGGGTGGCGAGGGCTGACGGGCAGGCGGTTGCAGTACTCGGCCACGCGGCGCAAAGCGTCGATGTCGCTGACGTCGAGCTGTGGGTCGACGCCGTTGACCATCAGGTTGATGGCCAGGTTGACCACGTCGACGTTGCCGGTGCGCTCGCCGTTACCGAACAGGGTGCCTTCCACGCGGTCGGCGCCGGCCAGCATGCCCATCTCGGCAGCGGCCGTGGCGGTGCCGCGGTCGTTGTGCGGGTGCAGGCTGATGACCACGCTGTCGCGCGAGCGGATGGTGCGGCCGAACCACTCGATGACGTCGCCGTAGACATTCGGGGTGTAGCACTCGACGGTGGCCGGCAGGTTGAGGATCAGCGGCTTCTCCGGTGTCGGCTCGATGACGTCCATCACGGCATGGCAGACCGCGATCGCGTAGTCGGGCTCGGTCAGCGTGAAGCTCTCCGGCGAGTACTCGTAGCGCACGAACGTGCCCGGCACGGTGTCTTCCAGCTTGCGGCACAGCTTGGCGCCGTTGACCGCGATGTCGATGATGCCGGCCTGGTCGAGGCCGAACACCACTTCGCGCTGCAGCGGGTTGGTGGAGTTGTAGAAGTGGACGATTGCCTGCTTGGCGCCGACGATGGATTCGTAGGTGCGCTCGATCAGTTCCTGACGGCACTGGGTGAGCACCTGGATGGTGACGTCGTCGGGGATCAGGTCGTCCTCGATCAGTTGGCGCACGAAGTCGAAATCGGGCTGGCTGGCGGAGGGGAAGCCGACCTCGATCTCCTTGAAGCCCATCTTGACCAGCGTGTCGAACATGCGCCGCTTGCGCTGCGGGTCCATCGGGTCGATGAGCGCCTGGTTGCC
>DAORTY010000243.1:0-3559 GCA_035432905.1 Ilumatobacteraceae bacterium
CAGAACGGCACCATCGAGTCGCCGTTCGTGTGCAACATCAGCGTTGCCACCATGAACGGCACCGAGCCCGGCCATCTCGTCGAATACGGCCACGGCCTGTTGGGCGACAACAAGGAGATCGACGCCGGCAACGTGCGGGCGATGAGCAACGAACACAACGTGGTCCACTGCGCCACGAAGTGGGCCGGGATGAGTGAGGACGACATTGCGAACGCCGTCACCACTTTGGGCGAGTTCGGCAACTTCGACTCGCTGGCCGATCGCTTGCAGCAGGGCGTGCTCAACCAGATCTTCCTCGGTCGGCTGATGACACGGTCCGGCGGATTCGGCGACGACCCGAACTTCAAGCGCGCCGACGGCACACCGCTGATCGACACCAGCCACCTCGACTTCGACGGCAACAGTCAAGGCGGCATCATGGGTGCCATGCTCGCCGCCGTCTCGCCCGACATCGAGCGTGCCGTGCTCGGTGTCCCCGGCATCAACTACAGCCTGCTGCTGCCGCGGTCGGTCGACTTCGACACCTACGAAGCCGTCTTCAAGCCGGCCTACCCCAACGACCTCGACCGCGTCATGATTCTCGGCGTCACGCAGATGCTGTGGGATCGCGGCGAAGGTGGCGGCTACGTGCAGCACCTCACCGCCGACCCGTACCCGGGCACGACCGCCAAGACGGTGCTGCTCGATGTCGCATTCGGCGACCACCAGGTGAGCGAGCTCGCCGCCCTCGTCGAGGCCCGCACCATCGGCGCCACCATCCACCAGCCAGTCGCCATCGATGGTCGCTGGCAGGAGAAGGAGCCGGGCTGGGGTCTCGAGCCCACGGTCTACCCGTCGAAGGGTTCCGCCATCGTCATCTGGGATTCAGGCATGGAGCCGATCCCGTTCGAGAACCTTGCGTCGCGCGGTGGAGACGACTCCCACGAGGACCCCCGCGCCGACGCCGACGTGCGCAAGCAGAAGGCCAGCTTCCTCTTCGAGGACACCCTCATCGACGTCTGCGACGGCGCCGCCTGCCAAGCCGACCACCGCGAATAGCTCCACGCTGGTCACACAGCCATCCGCAGCGCCTCGACGAGGCGAGCCACAACCCACGCTGGCCGGTCACGGACATCTTCATAGGTGAACGTGATCCACCGCAGCCCACGCAAGGTCAGCTCGGTCTGCCGCTGCGCATCGCTCTGACGCTGACGCCGGGTGGCGTGGGTTCCGTGACCAGCCACCTCGACCACCAATCCCCCCGGAAAGATCGCATCGACGCGGGCAACCGTGCGCGATCCAGCCCGAAAGACTTTCTGCAGCACCGGCCTGGGCAGCCCCGCACGTCGGACCAAGCCCAGAAACCAGCGTTCCAATCGGCTCTCGCCGCCGGTATCCACCATTGCCTCCAGCAGCTGTCGACCGCCGTTGAGAGCACGAGAGTGCTGCGCCACCACCCGCGTGCGCAACCGCTGCTCGCTCACCAGCCGCAGGCGAATCGCTGAGTCGATGGCGTTCTCTGTCTCGGCCCGCGAGAAGGCGAAACGGGGAGAGTCGAGAATCAGCCGCTCAGCGCGCAGGACCCGGAGCCCCTCCACGCGAACGATGTCGGCGCGACCAATCAACAACGACGTGCTGCGGACCACCGCGGGCGATGGCCGCTTGCGAAACTGACGCTCGACCAGCAACTCGACGGCATCAGCCACAAATCCATCCAGCCCAAGGAGTCGAGCGCCTGCCCGCCCCGCAAACGCACCGACACCGTCGAGATCGAATTGGGCCGTCGCCAGCGCCCGCTTCCATGTGGGTGCGGAGCCCGCAACGACGAAGGATCGAGGCCCAGCACGTTCGAGAAGACCAACCCTGACCCATTGGCTGCACAACGCCCGACTGACCCCAAGCTGCTGCACCTGGGTCAGCGAGATGGCTGAGTGCTGTTTGACCGCCAGCGCGGTGATCTGTGCGAATCGTGGGTCCATCAGCCGACTCTCGCAAAAGGGTGTGACGTCGCAATCAAGCCCGGCGCTGGGCCGGATTGTTGCACCCTCGTTGACATTTCGGCCCAGCGTGGGCGCTCGACGGCGGATCAGCGGCGCAGGGTGGTGCCGGTCTTGGTGGTTTCTACGGTCCAGCCGGCTTGCTGCAGCTCGGCGCGCAGGGCGTCGGCAGCGGCGAAGTCCTTTGCCGCGCGGGCTGCATCCAGGGATGCGGCCAGCGCGAGCGCGTCATCAGGCACGTCTGCGGCGCCAGAGAACGTCAGACCCACGGCCGAAGCGATCGAGTAGATGGCAGCCACGAGCTCGTCAGCCCGACCCGACTCGCCCGCATCCGCGGCCGCGTTCGCCTGCGTGATGGCGTCGAACACGATGGCCATCGCTGCGGGCGTGTTGAGGTCGTCGTCCATCACTCTGCGGAAGTCGCCGAGCACGGTCTCATCCGGCGAGGCCGACACCGAACCGAACCGACGAGCCACACCGTCGAACCTGGCCAGCGCCTTCACCGACGCGTCGATGTTGTCCTGACCGACCGACACCGGGCCGCGATAGTGCGACTGCAGCAACAGCATGCGGAAGGCACGCTGGTCGTAGTGCTCGATGAGGTCGAGCAGATTGTGCACGTTGCCCAAACTCTTCGACATTTTCTCGCCCTCGGCATCGACGATGAAGCCGTGGTGCATCCAGTGGTTGGCGAACTGCTTGCCCAACGCAACCGCCTGCGCTCGCTCGTTCTCGTGGTGCGGGAACTTCAGGTCCTGCCCACCGCAGTGCAGGTCGAAACCCTCGCCGAGCAGATCGAGGCTCATCACCACGCACTCGCTGTGCCAGCCGGGCCGACCCTCGCCCCACGGCGACGGCCATGCCGGCTCGCCGGGCTTGGAGAACTTCCACAGTACGAAGTCGGCCGGGTGGCGCTTGTTCCCTGCGCCGAACACATCGCGATCGCCACCGCCGGCCAACATGTCGTCGAGGCTCTGGTGCACGAGCAAGCCGTAACCGGAAACCGTCTCCACGGACAGGTACACACCATCGTCGGTGACGTACGCGTTGCCCTTGTCGAGCAGCTGGCCGATCATCGCCACCATCTCCGGCACGTACTCCGTCGCATGTGGCACGTCGGAGGGACGAGCCACGTTGATCGCGCCCATCGCCTCGAACCACACCGCCTCGCACTTGGTCGTTATCTCCTGCCACGGCCGGTTCTCGCTGTGTGCGCGGTTGATGATGCTGTCGTCGATGTCGGTGATGTTGCTGACCAACCGAACCTTCAGCCCGCTCCACTCGAGGTAGCGGCGCAACACGTCGTACACCAACGTGGCACGACCGTGACCGATGTGGGGCGGGCCGTACACCGTGGGGCCACACAGGTAGATACCCACCGAGCCGGGCTCGCGCAGGGCGAGTTCACGTACCTCTCTGGTGGCGGTGTCGTACAGGTGCAACATGGCCGACAGCCTACGGCGACCACCCGGGCGTCTGTAGCCTGACGGGCGCTATGGCCAATGACACGACGAACACACCCGAGAAGCCGTCGCTCGACGGTATCGAGGCCCGCTGGATGCAGCGGTGGGAGGCCGACGCCA
>DAORTY010000243.1:3659-4964 GCA_035432905.1 Ilumatobacteraceae bacterium
CCGTCGCTCGACGGTATCGAGGCCCGCTGGATGCAGCGGTGGGAGGCCGACGCCACCTACCGCTTCGACCGCACGGTGGCCCGCGAGGGTGTATTCGCCATCGACACGCCGCCGCCGACGGTCAGCGGCAGCCTGCACATCGGCCACGTCTTCAGCTACACCCACACCGACACCATTGCCCGCTATCAGCGCATGCAGGGCAAGGCCGTCTTCTACCCGCTTGGTTGGGACGACAACGGTCTGGCCACCGAACGCCGGGTGCAGAACGTGACCGGCGTCCGCTGCGATCCGTCGCTGCCCTACGACCCCGACTTCACGGCGCCCTACAACGGCGACGTGCCCAAGGACCACCGCGCCGTGCCGGTCAGCCGACCCAATTTCGTCGAACTGTGCCGCGAGATCACGCACCTCGACGAGCAGGTCTTCGAAGACCTGTTCCGCCGTCTCGGTCTCTCCGTTGACTGGTCGCTGCTCTACACGACCATCGGCGAGCGTGCCCGTCGTGTCAGCCAGCGCGCCTTCCTGCGCAACCTTGCCCGCGGCGAGGCGTACCAGCAGGATGCACCGACGCTGTACGACATCGACGAGCGCACCGCAGTTGCACAAGCCGAGATGGAAGACCGGGAGATGCCCGGCTCGTACCACAAGATCGCGTTCCATCGTGTCGACGGCGGCGGCGACTTGATGATCGACACGACTCGCCCCGAGCTGCTGGCCAGCTGTGTCGCCATGGTCGCCCACCCCGACGACCCGCGCTACCAGCCCATGTTCGGAACGACAGTGCGCACACCACTGTTCGGCGTTGAAGTTCCTGTACTCGCTCATCACCTGGCCGACCCGGAGAAGGGCACCGGCATCGCGATGATCTGTACCTTCGGCGACACCACCGACGTCACCTGGTGGCGCGAGCTGAACCTTCCTTCGCGGGCGCTCATCGGTTTCGACGGTCGCTTCGCCACCGAGGCACCGGAATGGATCACCGACAGCGAGGGCCGCGAGACGTACGCGCAGATGGCCGGTCTGTTCCCGAAGCAGGCTCAGAAGAAGGTCGTCGAACTGCTGCAGGCAAGCGGCGAGATGGAGGGCGAAGCCCGGCCGATCACCCACCCGGTCAAGTTCTACGAGCGCGGCACGCGCCCCTTGGAGATCGTTGCCACCCGCCAGTGGTACATCCGTAACGGCGGCCGCGATGCGGCACTGCGCGATGCACTCGTTGCGCGCGGCGACGACGTCACCTGGCACCCCGGGTTCATGCGGCACCGCTACGACAACTGGGTCGGCGGCCTCAACGGCGACTGGCTGATC
>DAORTY010000244.1:0-4959 GCA_035432905.1 Ilumatobacteraceae bacterium
CGGGCTTCGGCGAGCGCCGCAAGGCCATGCTGCAAGACCTCGCCATCCTCACCGGTGGTCAGGTCATCAGCGAGGAAGTCGGCCTCAAGCTGGAGAACACCACGCTCGATCTGCTGGGCAGCGCCAAGCGCATCATCATCTCCAAGGATGAGACCACGGTCATCGAGGGCGCCGGCGCCGAAGACGACATCAAGGGCCGCATCAACCAGATCAAGGCCGAGATCGACAACACCGACAGCGACTACGACCGCGAGAAGCTGCAAGAGCGCCTCGCCAAGCTCAGCGGCGGCGTTGCCGTGCTGAAGGTCGGCGCTGCCACCGAGGTCGAGCTGAAGGAGAAGAAGCACCGCATCGAGGACGCTGTCTCCACCACCAAGGCTGCCATCGAAGAAGGTGTCGTGCCCGGCGGTGGCGTGGCCCTGATCCGTGCCCAGGCCGCAGTCTTGGCTGTTGCAGATTCGCTCACTGGTGACGAAGCCACTGGCGCCCGTTTGGTTGCCAAGTGCCTCGAGGCTCCGTTGAAGCAGATCGCGGAGAACGCCGGCATGGAAGGCGGCGTCGCCGTTGCCATGGTCAAGAGCCTGTCGGGCAACGAGGGACTCAATGCCGCCACTGGCGAGTACGAAGACCTCGTCAAGCTCGGCGTCATCGACGCTGCCAAGGTCACCCGCTCGGCGCTGCAGAACGCAGCCTCGATCGCCGCCTTGTTCCTGACCACCGAGGCCGTCGTGGCCGACAAGCCGGAAGCCGCTGGCGCCGGTGGTGGCATGGGCGGCGGCATGGAAGACTTCTGACCCCGTCAGAAGTCGTTCAGCTCACGCTGTAGGAAGGCCCGAGGCGAAAGCCTCGGGCCTTCCCCGTTTTCGGTGGTCCGTGGTGTCGACGTTCGCCCCGGCCAGGTCAGGCGCGAAACCCTCCAGTGAGCAGCGGACACAGCGTTGGAGATGGCCCACTCACCCGACTCGGCGAAGTCGGCGGCGAGGCCGATGACAACACGCTGGCTGGTCGACCACGTGTTCAGCGCGACGTTGAGGTCGTGCATCACCCGCAGTGCAGATTGAATGGTGATGGGTTGAGTACGCACAGCCATACGAGCCTCCAGAGAGTTACTGGTTGTTCGGACCGCCCGGTGTGCGAGAGGGGCAGGTCGAGCTCGCTCGACTCATCGTACTCAGGGGGTCTGACACAGATCCCAGGCTCACGCGTCCGCGGACGCGTGATCTAGATGGGCTGGCGGCCGAGCCAGATCTGGTACCAGCGCGCAGCGTCGGTGGCGAAGCGAAGGATGTCGCTGCTGGTGCGCTGTGCCTCGTCGACCGACTGCAATGTTTCCATCCGCTGGCACGCACGGCCCAGTTCCATCGCGCCCAGGAGGAACGAACTGGACTTCAGCGTGTGCGCGGCACGCTTTGCTTCGATGACGTCGCCCCGCGCGCACGCGTCGGCCAACGCGGTCCGGCGGCCCTGCAATTCGTCGAGGAAGGTTCGCACCAGTTCGGTCACCACCTGCGCGTTGCCGAGGTCAGCAGCAAGGCCGTCGAGCACGGTCGTGTCCACCGTGTTGGGAAGCTCACCAACAGCGGGCACGTGCTGCACCCACCGGCGCAGTGCCTCGCCCAGGACGGCGAGGCTGACAGGCTTCGGCAAGAAGTCGTCCATGCCAGCCTCCTCACAGGCGAGGCGGTCTGCAGTGGCCGCGGCTGCGGTGATACCGACGATGACGCAGCGGCGACCGCTGCGGGCTTCCAGTGCACGGATCTGACGCGTCGCCTCCAAGCCGTCGATACCGGGCAGGTGGTAGTCCATCAGCACCAGGTCCGGGCCGTCCCCTTTGGACAGCAACTCGACGGCGGCTTCACCGGTGCCCACTACGACTGCACGCATCCCCAACCGTGCCAACTGACTCTCGGCCAGCATCTGGTTGACCGCGTTGTCATCGACCACCAGCACCGGCTGGCCGCCGATATCCAGCGGTGACACCGAGGGTTCGGCGACGACTGGCGGTGGCTCGCACTCGGCAGCGGGCAGGACGACGGTGAATGTCGAGCCCTCGCCGAGTGTGCTGTCGGCTTCGATGGTGCCCGACATCAGCTCCACCAACTGGCGCACGATGGTGAGCCCGAGGCCGGCACCGCTGCCGTCGCCGGCGTTACTGGCGGTGGTGAAGGCTTCGAAGATACTGCTCATCTCCGCGTCGTCGATGCCCTGGCCGGTGTCGCGGACCTCGAATTGCAGGCCGTTGGGCACGACACTCACCAACAGCAACACCTCACCTTCGTCGGTGAACTTGACAGCATTGCCCACCAGGTTGCTCAGCACCTGGCGGATGCGGGTTGCGTCTCCCAGCACCCACATCGGCACCTCGTCGGGCACGTGCCCGAGCACCGCAACGGGTTTGTCGCGCGCACCCAGCCCGGCGAGCGCGACCACGTCGTCCACCAACGACCGCACCAAAACCGGCTGCGACACCAGCGAGACCGCACCGACCCCGAGGCGCGACGAATCGAGCAGGTCGTCGATCACCGTGGTGAGCCCGTCGATCTGACGGCGAAGTGTGCTGGCCAACGACAACGCGTCGTCAGGGAGCCCGGTGGACGTGGTCAGCAGCTCAGCCAGACCGGCCATCGCGTGCAGTGGATTGCGCAACTCGTGACTGACCGTCGCGATGAGGCGCGTACGAAGCGCAGCCTCGGCAAGTGCAGCGTCGCGCGACTCACCCAGGTCGCGCATCAACGCCTTGCGATCGGAGATGTTGCGGGACGTGATGACGATGCCCGAGACATCCGGATCGTGCAGCAGGTTGACCGCATGGACCTCCACCGGCTGAAACGTGCCGTCGGCGGCCTCGACGCGAAACTCGCCGGTCACCACCGAGCCCGGGCTGGCGAGGACCTGTTCGCGCAGCGCCAACACCCGGACCGAGTCGTCCGGATGCAGCAGGTCGAAGATGGTTCTGTCCGCCCAGAAGCCCGACGGGTAGCCCAAGATCGGCTTGTAGCGACCGGATGTCTCGATGAGTGTGCCGTGCTCGTCGATCAGCGAAATGGTGTCGTCGATGTTCTCGATCAGCTTCTGGATGCGGTGTGCATCGAAGCGGGCGGCGTCGGTGATCGGTGTCGCCGTACTGAAAAGCGCGACCCGTTGACCGTCGCGCTCCAATGCGCGCAGCGTCAGGTGAACCAACTGGTCCCCGCCACCGGGGCGCGGCGCCTGTTGCGTCGAGACGTACTCGGCCAGCTCCCCCGAGCGCAGCTGCGCCAGCACCTCACCGGTACCACCGCGATCGCTTGGTTCGATCATCGCCTCGAACGGCAACCCGACCAGGTCGTCGGGGCTCAACTCGAAGACGGCTGCATACTCACGGCTGCCAGCCACACCGTGACCGTCAATGTCGAACAGCGACCACGCCACGGGCGCGTTCAGCAGCGCTTCCGCGAGTAGTTGAGCGTCGATCCTGCGTTCCACCTACGCATTGTGGCCGACAGACCACGCCCGACGTGCGACCGACAGGACGCTGGACGTCAGCGGGGGTCAGCCGCCGGCGACGGCGGGGATGATGCTGATGGTGGAACCGGAGGGTGTCGGCGTGTTCAACCCGTCGAGGTAGCGCACGTCGTCGTCGGCCACGAAGAGGTTGACGAACTTGCGCAACGAGCCGGTCTCGTCCAACAGACGATCGTTGAAACCGGGGTGCGCGGCGTCCAGATTGGCGATCACTTCGGTGAGGGTGGCACCCTCGACCTGCACTGTGGACGAGCCGCCCGAGAGTGGGCGCAGGGTGGTGGGGATTCGAACGGTCACAGCCATGGGTCAAACTCTACCAACCTGGTCGGGATTTCAGCCTGACGCGGCCTCGACCCTGCTCGCCTAGCCTTTGGGCGATGCGAGTGCTGGCCGCCGTCGACAAATTCAAAGGCACCGCCACCGCTGCCCAGGTGGCAGCGGCCATTGGTCATGCCTGTTGGGAACTGGGTCACGAGTGCGCCGAGCAACCAGTGGCGGACGGGGGCGAAGGCACCCTCGAGGCACTGGGCGGCGCCAACCGCACCAGCGTGGTCACCGGCCCACTGGGCGACGCGGTGACCGCGGAGTGGCGCCTGCACCGCGGTACGGCCGTGATCGAGATGGCTCGCGCGTCGGGCCTCACGTTGGTCGGCGGTGCCGAGGGCAACGATGCAATGGCCGCCACCACCACCGGCACCGGCGAGCTCATCGACCAGGCGCTCGACCTGGGGGCGAAGAAGATCGTCGTCTGCCTCGGCGGTTCGGCCACCACCGATGGCGGGCTGGGCTGCGTGCGTGCGATCACCGCCCCGCATCGTTTGCGCAGTGTGCAGCTGCTGGTGGCGTGCGACGTGCAAACGTTGTTCACTGATGCGGCCCCCGTATTCGCCCCGCAGAAGGGCGCCTCACCGGCGCAGGTGGACATGTTGCGCGGTCGCCTCGAACGCCTTGCCCAGATGTACCAGGAGCAGTACGGGGTCGATGTGCGCAACCTGCCCGGCACCGGCGCCGCAGGTGGCCTTGCCGGTGGACTGGTCGCGCTCGGTGGACGATTGCTGCCCGGTTTCGATCTGGTCGCCGACGAGGTCGACCTGCACGACCACATCGCTGCCGCAGATCTGGTCATCACCGGTGAGGGTTACCTCGATGAGCAGAGCTTCGACGGCAAGGTGATCGGCGGCGTGCAAGCACTGTGCGCCGAGGCCGGCACACCGATCGCTGCGATCGTCGGGGACAGTGCGCCAGACGTCGTCGACCGCATCACGCACCGATCACTTGCTCAGGAATTCGGGCTGGACCGCGCGATGAACGAGCCGCTGTGGTGCATCGAACACGCCGCGTCCAGCCTGCTGCGAGAACTCTTCGCCTGACTACCTGGCGGCGGGTCTCATCGCCACTAAGTTCGCTGCATGTCCGATGAGTCCCCGCGTCCAATTGCTGACCTTGCCATCGTCA
>DAORTY010000245.1:0-4905 GCA_035432905.1 Ilumatobacteraceae bacterium
CCCAGCCCGTCGTAGACGCGACCGAGATGATTCCAGAGGTACACCCGCCGTGGGGCGTTCTTCACCTGTTCGAGCAGCATCGGCAGGTTGCGTTCGTTCTTGACGCGTTGGTCGCCCTCGTAGCCGTAGTGCTGCATGAACAGATCGATGCGTTCGAACCGTTGGTTCTCGTCGCGCACGATTCTGCGCAGGTCGGGCACCGTTGTTTCGTGAATCACGCCACGGAATCGCACGTCGTCTCGGTGACGCCAGATCCGGTGCTCCCAGAAGGGTGTCCAGCCGACGTGGGTGGCGAACTTCACCAGGAAACCGGCGACACCTTCTGCGGATGCAAGTGTGTGACGTACCGCTGCGACGTCGGCATTGCGGACTTCCTCATCGGCGTCGATGTACAAGATCCAATCGGCATCGATTGCATCGAGGCCGAGGTTGCGTGCAGCGGAGAAGTCGCCGTCCCACGGCCGATGCAACACCGTGGCCCCGAACGACTGGGCGACGGCAACGGTGTCGTCGGTGCTGCCGGTGTCGACCACCACGATCTGGTCGCACAGTTCGCGAACGGACGCGAGGCAGCGACGAAGATGGTCGGCTTCGTCCTTGACGATGATGGCCGCTGCGATCAGTGGCACACCATTGCTCACTTGGTGGCGGGGATCTCTCCGGGCGCGGTACCAGCACCGCTACCCACACCAGTGGTGGTGGTGACTGCGGTGGTTGTGGGCGACACGGTGGTGGTGGTGGTCGGCGCCGTCGTCGTGGTGGGGGCCGTCGTGGTGGTGGTGGGGGCCGTCGTGGTGGTGGTCACCGTGGTGTTCGACCCGCCGTCTGGGTCGCAATACGCATTGGACGCGATGTCGATCCACATGTTGGAGCCGTTGTCGAAGAACGAGTTGGGCCCGCAGTCGGGCAGGTTGGCGCCGGCGTCGAGAGGTGAACGCCGAGGCGACGACGCGCTGCCGATGGAGAACGATGCGATCACCGGCGTTGCGAACGCGGCACCGACGAGTAGCCGCTCGAGGAACTTGCGTCGGCTCTGGCCCGCATGGCCCGCGACGTATTCGATCAGTTCTTCCTCTGACATCTTTCGACCTCCCGTTGCCCAACTGGACCGGACACTAGCACGGGTCGTGTCGTGCTAGATCTGAGCACTGAGGTCGTTGCGCTTGTTGACGGCTGACGTGTAGCGATTGGTCGCGGTCGTTGCGGAATGCTCCAGCGTGAGATCCAGCCACAGTTCGCCGGCGACCTCCGGAACCACGAACTGCGCGGTACCGACCCGAACGCAGGAATCGGGGGGAATATCGCCGCCCCACGACCACTCGTGCCTGCCACCGGGCCAGCGCAGCGTGGCCGTGCACCGCACGTCTTCCAGCAGCATGCGCAGGTCGCTGACCACGTGGATGTCGAGTGCAATCGCCTCGCCGGCGATCAGCGACTCGCGGAGACGATCGGCCACGACGATGACGGGACGGCAGGCTTCGATGACGGCCTGGTAAGCCAGCTTCGGGCGCCGTTCATGGTCGAGAACCCCCCACGAGACCGACGGCGATGGGTCGTTGAGACCGAGGAAGCAGAAGCCCCCGGTGGGACGGTACTTGAGCCGGCGAAATGTCTCGATGTGGTGCCGCAGCAGCTCTGCCTGGTAGCGCTGTGTGGCGTCGCGCCAGGAGTCGAATGTTGCGTATGACCCCGGCGGCACATGCTGTTCGAATGGGTCGATGTGCAGGCCATGATGGTCCGCGAGCTGTTGCCAGTCGAGCGCGGGCCAGCGCTCGGGGTGCATGAAGTCGGCGCTGTTCGGAACTGACTGGGCGCCGAACTCGCTGACGAACCGAACCATACGCGGCACTGTGGCAGCGAAGCCGTCGATGTCGGCGCCCTCACCGTGGAACCAACCGAAGAACAGGTGACTGTCGGTGCCGTCGAGTTGCGGAAGATGCGGCGCCACGCCGCTGTGAGCGATGACGCTGCGCGTTTCATCGGCTGCCTCGAAGGCCCGTTTGACCCAACGATCGAGGATGGTCTTGTTCCACGTCGGCCGTTGCTGTTGCAGCATGTTGCGCACGATCGACGAACCCAGCGCTTTCCCACGCGCATCGGTAGCGGCGATGGGTTCGTTGTGCGCACACCACGCTGCGATGCACGGATGATGCCCGAGAAGATCGACGGCCTCGCGTGCCTGTCGAACCGCTTGCTTGCGAATCGTGCGTGCGTAGCCCCATTGCAGTGGGAAGTCCTGCCAGACCAGCATGCCCAGTTCGTCGGCGGCCTCGTAGACCTCGGGTCGTGCGATGTGGCCGTTGACGCGCACCATGTCGAGGCCGGCGTCGCGGGCCAACTCCACGTCGCGGCGAACCTCTGCCGGTGTCGCCTCGGCGAGCGCGGCGCGGGTGGGTGCCAGGTTGGCGCCCTTGACGAACAGACGCTCGCCGTTGACGGAGAACGTCCAGTCCTGCAGCGCCACCTCGCGCAGCCCGGTGCGGACGGCGCGTTCGTCACTGATCTCGCCGTCGACCAGCACCTCCACCCGCACATCGGTGAGGTGTTGCTCGCCCAAGCTCCACGGCCACCACAGCTGCGGATCGTTGACGTCGAGCGTCCAGTCGACTTCGTTGAGGCCCTTGGCCAGGGGCTGAGAGTGCTCCATCACGACGACACCGTCGACCGATGTACGGACGAGCGCGATCTGTGACTGATCCGCATCGAGGCGGGCGTGCAAGCGCAGGTGCGCGCGGGCATCGTTCGCGTCGCGACACAGCACCCTCAGCCGCTCGACGCGCACTGCACCAGTGCTGTCGATACTCACCGGCCGCCACAAGCCGCCGGGGTTCCACGACGGGTCGATGGAATCCGAGTGCTGCAGTACGCCGGTGATGTTGCGTTTCGATGCGCGTTGGCGCTGCGGCGAACAGGAGACCTCGATGGCCAGCACGTGATCGGTGGCCAGTCGGGCCAGATCGGTGATGTCGAAACTGTGCGGGAAGAAGTAGCCCTCCGGGTCGCCCAGATAGGCGCCGTCCAGCCACACGTCGGCTTGGTAGAAGGTGCCCTCCAGCGTGACGAATCTGCGCTCGCCAGGGGCTGGCACGTCGAGGTGGAAGCGATGGCGATAGAGCAGCGGGCCGTCGCTGTCCGCGAAGGCTGCGTTCGTGCGCCAATGACCAGGCACGTCGATGGTCGGCCACGATGAGTCGTCGTGCTCGAGGCCGACGCCCTCGCGGCGCACCTCGTCATCGGCGATGCACGCCCGCCACGTTCCCGACAACTCCACGCGTGGGATCGTAACGGCATTGGGCGCAGGCTCGCCTCCACATGTCGCGACGACCGCGGGTATGGTCGCCCTATGTCCAACCGCGCAACGACCCTCGGTGAACTGAAGACTTCCGGCTGGCAGTCGGTGCCGGTCAAGGAAGAGATTCGCAGCAATGCGGTGACTCGTATTGCTGCCGGCCAACCGCTGTTCGAAGGCGTCCTGGGCTACGAGCACACGGTCATGCCGCAGCTGGAGAACGCGCTGCTGGCGGGTCACGACATCATCTTCCTGGGCGAGCGCGGCCAGGCCAAGACTCGCATGATCCGCTCACTGACCGGCCTGCTCGACGAGTGGATGCCCATTGTCGGCGGCAGCGAGATCAACGACGACCCGTACCACCCGGTCAGCAAGCACGCCCGTGATCTGGTTGCCGAAATGGGCGATGCCACACCTGTGTCGTGGGTGCATCGCGACGACCGCTTCGGAGAGAAGCTGGCCACCCCCGATACGTCGATCTCCGACTTGATCGGCGAGGTCGACCCCATCAAGGTTGCTGAGGGTCGGTACCTCAGCGACGAGTTGACGCTGCACTACGGGCTGGTCCCACGCACCAACCGTGGCATCTTCGCGATCAACGAGATTCCCGACCTTGCCGAGCGAATCCAGGTCGGCTTGCTCAACGTGCTCGAAGAGCGCGACGTGCAGATCCGCGGCTACAAGATTCGCCTTCCGCTGGATGTCTTGCTGGTCGCCTCGGCGAACCCGGAGGACTACACCAACCGCGGCCGCATCATCACGCCGTTGAAGGATCGCTTCGGCAGCCAGATCCGTACGCACTACCCGCTCGACGCCGAGACCGAGATGACCATCATGCGCCAAGAGGCGCGGCCTGCAACGGTTGGCGACGTCACGGTGACCGTTCCCGACTATCTGGAGCACGTGGTCGCGACGTTCAGTCAGCTGGCCCGCAGCAGCAACCAGGTCAACCAGCGCAGCGGCGTCAGTGTCCGGTTGTCGGTCAGCAACGTCGAAGTGCTGGGCGCCAACGCGTTGCGTCGCGGTCTGCGTGCCGGCGAGAAGTTCGTCGTCCCGCGCGTCAGCGACCTCGGCGCCCTGGCCGCCAGTACCAGCGGCAAGGTGGAGATCGAGTCGCTGGAGGAGGGCCGCGAGGGCGTCATTCTCGAGAACCTGATCAAGGCCTCCGTGCTCACCGTCTTCAAGGAAGTCGTCTCCCTCGAGCAGGTCCGTGACGTGGTGGCGGCGTTCGAGGAGGGGGTTGTCGCCCACACGGGCGAGGACATCGCATCCGCCGACCTCGCTGCGCTGCTGGGCGAAGTGCCCGCGATGCGCGCGGTAGTGCTGTCTCTGACCGGTGGCGACGAGTCACCCGCCTCCGTGGCGGCCGCTGTCGAATTCGTCCTCGAAGGCCTGCACCTGTCGAAGCGCCTCAACAAGGACGGCGCTTCCAGCGGCACCGGCGCCACCTACCGAGGCCGCGCCTAACCCCCAACCCACGTTTTACGTAAACACTGTCGGGCTGTGACCTGGGGCTGCCCGCACGCAGGTTTGACACAAAGCGGAGTGGCTCACGATCAGCCGTCGAGGAAGGCTTGGCCGCTGTCCTTGAGTTCGCGCCGTTCGGTGGCGATGCC
>DAORTY010000246.1:0-4881 GCA_035432905.1 Ilumatobacteraceae bacterium
GAGAGGAAGATCGCGTTGCGGTACACGACGAACAGGTCACGTCGACGAATCCACGTGTACACGAACGTGCCGATCAGTAACGGCCAATAGGTCCATGCGTAGACGACGTTGAAGAACTCGATCAGCGGTGGGCGGTCGAGCGCGAACTGTTGGGCGCGACGCTCGACATCCAACCCGAGCACTTGTTCCAACCCGAGCAGATCATGCGCGTTCGACATCGCGTTCGATGGCGCATCGTTGGCTACTCCCCGGACCGCCATGTACGCCACGAAAGCACCGACGATCATTGTCAACTGCCCGACGAAGCGCAGCTCTCGACGTCCTCGGCGCCCTCCGATCATGTTCACACTCACATCACATACCTGTCCTGGACGTTCGTTTCGTTGTTCGGTCGCAGACACGCCCACAGCTCGGGGCCGGGTTCGTTGTGCTCAGCCGACGTTCGGAGACCGATCGAGTTCCAGTCGTATGTGTTCGAGCCCATGAGCGAACGCGGCGGTGATGATCCGGGCGGCCCGTCGGGTGTGGCTGCCGCGTCCGAGTTCGGCGTGGACCCAGATCTCGGTGCCGGGTTGCACGTGCCCATTGGAGATGGAGTGCACCACGGCCATCAAGGTGAGATGGGCGTGGACGGCGATGTCACCGATCCTGCCGTCCACGGTGAGTACCTGATCGGTCGGAAGCCACCGTTCCGAGGTGCGTTCGAGCACACAATCACCGCATCTTGATGTGATCACCGTTGACGTTTCGTCACGGGCCGCTCGAAACCAACTGGCGATCTGGTCCGGTCCGTCGAGCAGTTGCAGTGCTTCGTCGACGCTGCACGCGACGACGACTTGGTTGTCGATCAAGGTCAGTTCCATGGTGGTCATGGCGGTGGTGGGGTGA
This sequence comes from Ilumatobacteraceae bacterium, assembly GCA_035432905.1. Classification (GTDB taxonomy): domain Bacteria; phylum Actinomycetota; class Acidimicrobiia; order Acidimicrobiales; family Ilumatobacteraceae; genus UBA668. The sequence goes on from DAORTY010000246.1 coordinate 889, forward strand.
TCAGGAGTGGGTGTCGGGCGTGGTGGAGCAGACCTTGGCTGACCGAACCGGCGAGGAGCCGCGTGAGGCCGTGGTGGCCGTGACGTCCAACGACGATGTAGGACGCCGTGTGTTCGGCTGCCGCGTCCACGAGCTCATCGACCGCTTTGCCGTGACGGACCTCGAACGTCCAGCGGACATCTGCGGCGTCGAGGATCTGGGCGCAGTCGCGCCGACAAACCTCGGCCAATGCGTGTTCGGCCTCGATCATTGCGCCTGACCCCGGGCCCATCGCAGCGCCGGCCGCGACGATCGGCTGGATGTGCTCGACGTGCACCACCGCGACCGACCGGCGAGTGGCACAAGCAAGGTCGATCGCGGCGAACAGCGCCGCGTGGGACCCGACGCTCCCGTCGAAGCCGACCACGATCGCACCATCGGACATACCGATCACCGACCAGTTGTCGGCTTGGTGCGACGACCGCTCAGGTCGGCGTCCGCCGGCGCCCGTACCGCAACGGGATCGAGGACGGGGTCGGCAGCGACACCGAGGTCATCGCCGATCGCTTCCATCCCGATGTGGGCGCTCTCGCGCAGCGGAAGCTCCTTGAGGAACAACACGACCACGAACCCGATCGCGGCGACCGGGATGACTGCCAGGAACGTGACGTGCAGGGCCCGCGAGAACGCGTCGACGACGACCGCCTGCGTCTCCGCGGGCAGTGCTCGCAGCGCGTCCGGGCCGGACTGCAGCACGGCCGGGTCCACCCCGGCCAGTTGCGGGCCGGCGTCGGCGAGATAGTGGTCGAGACGGTTGTTGAAGATCGACCCGAAGATCGCCACACCGAACGCGCCGCCCATCGACCGGAAGAACGAACTCGCCGAGGTGGCCACACCGAGGTCTTTCGCCTCGACAGCGTTCTGCGTGGCCAGCACCAACACCTGCATCACCAGACCGATCCCCAACCCCACGACAGCCATGTACACCGACTGCACTGACCGCGACGTGTCGGCGTCGAACCGTGACAGCAGGAACAATCCGAACGTCATGATCGCCGTGCCAGCCACCGGGTACAGCTTGTAGTGGCCGGTCCGGCTGATCGCCCGCCCCGAACCGACCGTGCCGACGATCAGCCCCAGCATCAGCGGCGTCAGCAGCAGACCTGACCGGGTCGGGCTGGCGCCGTTGACGACCTGCAAGAACAACGGGACGAAGATCAAGACTCCGAACATCGACAGACCGACGATGAACGCCGCCCCACTCGACACCGAGAACACCGAGTTGCGGAACAGATACAACGGCAACACCGGCTCGGCGGCGCGTCGCTCATGCGCCAGGAACGCCACGGTCAACACCACCGCAGCCACGGCGAGCCCGATGATCGTGGCCGAACCCCACTCGTACTCGCTGCCACCCCACACCGTGACCAGCAGCAGGCACGTGACGGCGGCAACGAGCAGCGCCGAGCCGAGAAAATCGATCGCATGCTGCCGTCGGGTGAACGGCAGCCGCAACACCGAACTCGTCACGACCAGCGCGGCGATCCCGATCGGGATGTTGATGTAGAACACCCACCGCCACGACAGATGATCGACGAAGAACCCGCCGATCAGCGGGCCGCCGACACTCGCGATCGCGAACACCGCGCCCGTGTACCCCTGATATCGGCCGCGTTCCCGCGGTGAGACGATGTCGCCGATAATCGCCAACGCCATCGCCATCAACCCACCGGCCCCGATGCCCTGTACCGCTCGAAACCCGATCAACTGGCCCATGTTCTGCGACAGGCCCGACAGCGCCGACCCGACTAGGAAGACCACGATCGCTGTCTGGAACATGATCTTGCGTCCGTACAGATCGCTGATCTTGCCGTACAGCGGCGTCGATGCCGTCGACGTCAACAGATACGCCGTCACCACCCACGACAGATGATCCAAGCCGCCGAGATCACCGACGATCGTCGGCAAGGCAGTCGCCACGATCGTTTGATCCAGAGCCGCCAAGAACATCCCCAACATCAGCCCGCTGAACACCACCAAGATCTGCCGATGTGTCAACTGCGAGCCACCCGCAGGAGCCGGAACACTCACGTACGACCTCCCCGTTCCAGAACCTCGTCCGCCAACCGCGCCAGCAACGGCGCCAACACCGCCCGATCGGCATCGGACCAACCCGCGAACAGCTCCGTGAAGTACCGGTGACGCGCCTCGCGCAACAACCGCAACACCTCGACGCCAGCGGGTGTCAAACGCACTCGCGCAGCGCGACCATCCAACGGATCCTCCGCCCGCACTACAAGCTCGCCACGTTCCAGGGATTTCACGTGCCGGCTCATCGTCGAGGTGTCGACCCCCAGCACCTGCGCCAACTCGGAAACCCGCGCCTCGCCATGTTCTGACACACACCGCAACACCCCGAACCCAGCCCGCTCGACCGGGACCCCAGCGGCACCGATCAGCCGTTCCTGCGTCGAGGCCAGCGAGAACTCGCGAACGATCGTCACCAACGCGTCCTCGATGGCGACGACCGGATCCACAGTTCGCTGATCTCGAACCCGAAGCCTCATCGATCCCACATCCGGAACAGTAGATGGTTGCGCCACCCAACTACAAGCCCGAGGAGCTCCTGTGAAGAAGCTCCTTTGATCCGGCATCGCACAGGTGCGCCGACAAGGCAGATTTCTCGCGCCGGACGCCGGCGCCGGACCGGGCTGGCCGTCAGGACGTGGCCTCGCCGATCTGGATATCGTGGAACCGTCAGGCGACCCGATGAACGAGGGATTCCTCGATGGACGACGAGCAGGTCAACAGCACAATTGCCGAACTCGAACGGTGTTTGCTCGATGACGATCCAAGCCTGGCTCGACGGCTTCGCCGGATCCGTCGCGCCGACGGCGCGAGGGTGGTCGCCGTTGTTGCCGCGTTGACCGCGGCGGCGACGCTGCTGGCCGCCGGGTTGGCGTTCGCGTCCGGGACCCTGTGGTTCGCAGGAGGGGCGGCGTTCCTGGCAGCGTTCGCCTTTGATCGGCACCGAGTGCCGACCGCCGCTTCGCGCACCGCCGAAGCTCGACGTGTGGATCAGTGGAACGAGGTCCTGTCAATCGCGGGTCCGTGGTCAACGGTCGTAGGTGAACTACGCGCCGCCGACGGCCTCGATCCATGGTGCCCGACGCTTCGCCGAATCTCGACCGACGGTACCCACGACGCACAGCTGGTGTGCGTTGGGCACCGCCGCTCGGTCAGTCTGCGGATCACGCGTCGATGGTTCGCTGACGGAATCCGCTGGCAAGCCGATGCCGCCGGGCCAGTGCTCGTCGGGCACGTCACCCTACAACCGGCAGCGACCGGGGACCATGTGCTGGCCTGGGTACATGCCGAGGCGGCCCGGTGCCGACACTCACGCCGAGCGCTGCGCACGATCCGCCGCGAGACCCGAATCGCGCTTCGACGTTGGGCCACGACGCGCAACACCGAATTCCCACATTGAGCGCGCCGCCCACCGCCCTCCTAGCTAGGGCTGGAGGGTGGGTTGGGACTCGGGTGCGTCTCGGTGTTGCGTTGTCAGTTGGTGGTGTCGGAGGCCGGTCCATGCGGTGTAGGCGGCGGCGGCGATGGCGAGGCCGGCGGCGATGAGGAGGGCTGGTTTCATGCCGTCGACGTAGGCGTTGCGGGCGGCGGTGACGAGGGGTTGTCCGTCGGGTCCGAGTTGCGCGGCGGTGCTGAGCGCGCCGCCGATGCCTTCTTTGATGCGGGCGGCGGTTTCGGGCGGGTAGGTGTTGGCGAGTTCGGTGATGTTGGTGCGGAAGCGGGAGTTGAGGATGGATCCGATGAGGGCGAGGCCCATTGCGGCGCCGATTTCTCGGACGGTGTCGTTGAGTGCGGAGGCGACGCCTTGTTTGTCCTCGGTGAGTGAGGAGGTGATGGCGGTAGTGGAGGGGCTCATCGCGAGGCCGACGCCTGCGCCGATGAGGAGGAGGCCGGGGAGGATGGAGAGGTAGCCGCGGTCGGCGTCGG
>DAORTY010000247.1:0-4877 GCA_035432905.1 Ilumatobacteraceae bacterium
GTTCGCCCAACTTCTCTGCCGATCCAGCCTCGTGCAAGGGCAAATTGCTGGTCGCAACTCCCCCGTTGACCGACCCCAACTTCGACCGCACGGTCGTCTACATGTTGGAGCACAACCCCGACGGGGCCGTTGGCGTCGTTCTCAACCGCCCCACGGATGAAGGCACCCCGGGCGAGTTGTCGGCGTGGTCCGTGCACATCAGTCCCCCGGCGACTTTGTTCCACGGTGGGCCGGTCGACCCTTCGGCTTTGATCGCGCTGGCCAGGTTGACCGGGGCGATCGAGGGCGCCTGGAGCCAGGTGGCCGAGGGTCTCGGCTCGATCGACATGATGTTGGACCCGTACGAGGTGGCCCAGAGTGTGGAGTCGCTGCGGGTGTTCCGCGGCTATTCCGGCTGGGGCGCTCAGCAACTGAACGACGAGTTGGCCGAGGGTGCATGGATGGTGCTCGGCGCCGAGCTGACAGATGTGTTCTGCACGTCGCCCGCCGATCTGTGGCGCACGGTGTTGCGTCGTCAGGGAGGCCGCCTGGCGTGGGTGGCGAACGCACCCGACGACCTCAGCGCGAACTAGCCGCGCAGGGCTGCACCCATCTTGGTGGTGGCCGCTTCAACCTTGGCGCGCACGCTGGCCACGTCCTCGTCGGTGAGCGTGCGGTCCAGAGCCTGGAGGCGCAGACGGTACGCCAGGCTGCGCGAGCCCTCCGGCACGCCGTTGCCGCGGTACACATCGAACAGCGAGAGGTCGATGAGGAGCGCGCCGGCTGCTTGACGAATGCCCTTGTCGATCTTCTCCGCGGCGACCCGATCCGGAACGATGAAGGCGAGATCGAGATCGCTGGACGGAAAGCGACCAGTCGGCTTCCACTGTGGCACCTTCGGCTCAGAGGTGAGCAACACCGTCAGGTTCAGCTCCAGCACCGCCACGCGCTGTGCAATGTCGAATGCTTCGGTGACATCGGGATGGATCTCACCAACCGCTCCGATTGCGTCCCTCCCGAGCGACAGCGTCGCTGAGCGAGCGGTGTGCAGACCGGCGGGGACAGCACTCTGATCGAGTCGCGCGCCCCAACCCATCGCCGACGCAAGCTCGCGCCAGATCGCCACCGCTGCCGGAGCATCGGCACCGGCCACCACCACGGCGAGCACCTCGTACTCGGCCGGGAGCACGTCACTACTGGGCGGGTACACGTGGCCTATCTCGAACAGCGCCACGCCTGGGCGGCGGTGCGACTCGTTGAATGAGACGGCCTTCAACAGGCCGGGGCGCAACGACGTACGCAGGATGTCGTCGCCCACCACCAAAGGGTTGGCCAGCCGCACTGCTTCACCCGGGAGCCCCGCCTTGGCGAGCTCGTCAGCGGCGAGGAACGGGTGCGGCATCGCTTCACTGAGGCCGAGGCCGAGGAGCACGTCGCGCAGGCGTCGACGTCGCTGCTGCACTCCACTGAGTCCGCCCGGAAGCGTGCTCTTGGGAACGGTCTTGCCGAGGCGGTCATAGCCGTAGTGACGAGCGACTTCCTCGACGATGTCGACTTCCTGCGTGCAGTCCGGCCGCCATGACGGCACCGTCACGAGCAGTTCATCGCCTGACCCTTGGACGCCGAAACCGATGGGCGCGATCAACGCAGTGATGGCTGCGGCGTCGAAGTCAGTGCCGAGCAGCGCCGACACGCGGGCGGGACGAACGACGAGAGTGGTGACCCCGGGCAGGTGTTCTGTTCGGGCATCGACCATCCCCTCGTGCACGACGAGCCCCGGGCAGGTGAGCGCCAACAACTCGACGAAGCGGGCGACGCCACGCTCGATGCCGAATGGATCGGCGCCACGCTCGAAGCGAGCGGATGCTTCGCTGCGCAGGCCGGTCCGCACCACGCTGCGCATGATGGCCGCCGGTTCGAACCAGGCCGATTCCAGCGCGATCGTCGTCGTCGAGTCGCTGATCTCCGTGTTCTGCCCGCCCATGATCCCAGCCAGGCCGATGGGGCGATCGTGCGCATCACAGATCAACAGATCGTCAGAGGTGAGCGTGCGCGCCACGTCGTCGAGCGTCACCAGCACCTCGCCGTCGGTGGCCAACCGAACGCGGAATCCCCCGCCGCCCAACGTCGCAAAGTCGTAGGCATGGTTGGGTTGGTCGGTCTCCAACATCACGTAGTTGCTGGCGTCGACCACGTTGTTGATGGGCCGCATGCCGGCAGCAGCGAGGCGGCGGCGCATCCAATCCGGTGATTCGCAGATGGTGACCCCACCGATGACGGCCGTCGTGAACCGCGGGCAACGGTCACCCGCGACGAGTTCGACCGTGGCCGACAGCGTCGGCTGACCGAGCACCGGGAGCGTGGGCGCACCCACGACCGAAGTTCCCAGTGCGGCTGCTACGTCGCGTGCAACGCCGAGGTGGCCGTAGCAATCCGGACGGTTGCGCAGAACGTCGAGGTCGTAAACGACTTCCTCACCGAGGCCCAGCGCTTCGCCGTACGGCAGACCCAGCGGCGTACCCACCGGGAGGATGAGGATGCCACTGTGGTCGTTGCCCAAACCCAGTTCGCTGGCGCTGCAGAGCATGCCGTCGCTGCTGATACCCAGAATCGGCTTCGGTTCGATCGCACGACCGTCGGGCATGCGGGTGCCGGGGGTCGCGAGGGGGATGACGTCGCCGGGCTGCATGTTGAATGCACCGCACCACACATGCCGCTCGACGCCATCGCCGGCATCGACGAACACGCGATGCACCTTGGCCGCGTCGGGATGACGTTCGGTGCGCAGCACTCGGGCGGTGATGACGCCGGCAACGGAACCGCCGACACGCTCGACGCTCTCGACAGCAAGGCCGAGGTTGGTGATGATCTCGGCAACGGCGTCGACATCGTCACCGATGACCACCAAGTCATTGAGCCAGGAATGAACGATCTTCACGGGTCGGCCCTCAGAACTGCTCGATGAAACGGATGTCGTTGCTGTACATCTCGCGCACATCGCCAATGGCGTGACGCTCCTTGGCCATGCGATCGATGCCGAAGCCGAACGCGAAGCCGCTCCACTCCTCGGGGTCGAGGCCGCCGGCGCGCAGCACATTGGGGTGCACCATGCCGCAGCCACCGAGCTCCAGCCAGTTCCCCGCAGGAGTGCGAATGTCGAACTCGGCCGACGGCTCGGTGAATGGGAAGTAGCTGGGCCGCAGCCTGCTGGTGAAACCTTCGCCGAAGAAGGCCTTGGTGAAGGCTTCGATCGTGCCGGCGAGGTCGGCCAGCGTGATGCCCCTGTCGATGACCAGACCCTCGATCTGGTGGAAGACGGCGAGGTGGGTGGCGTCGGTGGTCTCGTTACGGAACACGCGGCCCGGCATGATCATGAAGATCGGCGGCTCGAGGTTCTGCATCACGCGGATCTGGACCGGCGAGGTGTGTGTACGCAGCACGGTGCTGCCCGGCTCACCGTGCTCGACATAGAACGTGTCGTGCATGCTGCGCGCCGGGTGATTGGCCGGCATGTTCAGCGCCTCGAAGTTGTACCAATCGGTCTCCACCTCCGGGCCCTCCGCCACTTGGAAGCCGAGCCCGATGAACACGTCTTCCAATCGCTGCCATGCCTGCGTCACCACGTGGGCGTGGCCGCGGCCGGGACGCTGCATCACCTCGGTGAGGTCGATGCGTTCCGCCTCCAACTGCACGGCACGCTCGGCGCGACGGAACTCAGCGAGGCGCAGCTGCAACGCGTCGGCCACCTGGGTGGTCGCCTCGTTCAGCGCCCGGCCGGCGTCCTTCTTCTCCTCGATCGTCGCCAGCTTGCCCAGGCCGGCCTTCAGATCGGTGAGGCTGCCGCGCTTTCCGAGCGCCTCTTGCTCGATGGTGCGGATGTCGTCGCTGCTGGTCGCGGCGGCGAGGCGCTCCAGAGCGCTGTCGCGTGCGGTGTGGATCTGATCAATCATCGGCAACGAAACTATCGGTGTCGACGTTGGCGGGCGACCTCAAATGCGAGCACCGTTGCCGCCATCGCAACATTGAGGCTCTCGGCCGCACCCGCGTGCGGTATCGTCAGCCAGCCATCGACCGGCGCATCGTCGGGCACGCCGTGGGCTTCGTTGCCGACAACAACCGCGACGCGACCGGTGAGATCCGCCTCGGTATACGCCGTTCCGTGGTGCGAGGAGGTGGCCAGCACCCGCAGGCCCGCAGCCTGCAATACGTCGAGCTCGGCGGACACCACCGGGATTCGAAACAGCGAACCGGCGGTGGACCGCACCACTTTCGGGTTGAACGGGTCGACCGAGCCCGGAGTGAAAACCACTGCCTGCGCGCCAGCGGCCTCAGCTGAGCGAATGATGGTTCCGGCGTTGCCAGGGTCGGCCAAACGATGAGCGACCATCACGAAGTCGGCATCGGCCGGCAACACCCCGCTTCGCATGCGCACGACTGCGAGCACCGGCTGAGGGGCCTCGGTGGATGCGACTCGTTCGATCACGTTCGGCGCCAGTTCGTACACCGACCCCGACGACACCACTGCCTGGGCACCCGGTGCCACGAACTGCGCCTCGATCTCCCAGCCGGCAGCCACCGCCTGCGCGATCAGAAGTGGGCCTTCGACAACGAACACACCTTCCTCGGAACGCGAACTGCGGCGCCCCAAGAGGCGCCGCAGTCGTTGAATCTTGGGGCTCGAGAAAGTGAGCCCGACGGATTGAGGAGTGCTCAGAGAGCAGCCTTGTCGGCCGTCTTGGCGTCGAGCGCAGCCTTGGCGGCGTGCACCAACGCGGTGAAGGCGGGGGCATCGGTGATCGCCAGATCTGACATCACCTTGCGGTCGACCTCGATACCAGCAGCATTGAGGCCGGCAATGAAGCGGCTGTAGCTGATGTCATTGAGGCGGCAGGCAGCGT
>DAORTY010000248.1:0-4796 GCA_035432905.1 Ilumatobacteraceae bacterium
AGATGCGGAGAGATCACTGCGACTCTCATGCGTTGTCCACCGCCTCCGTGGTCTCGGGTGGCGTGAAGTCGATGAGCCCACTCTTCGTCATGTGGACGAACATGTCCCAGTCGGCGGCCTTCTCGGCGTTGGCTTCGGGCGTGAACTCCCATGTGCCGTCGTCGGAGACGAAGATGCGAAACAGCGCAGCAACCGAGTCGTCGCTACCGTCAGCGCCAGCAGTGCCGACGCCAAGGGCGAGGCCGAGGGGGTGGAGGATGTCGTGGTTGATCTTCCACAGCAGGCCGCTCGATCGGAAGAACCTACCGTTGAGGAACTGGTCCCCGTTGTCGTCGGGCGTGAAGATGGCCGGGGAGATACTCATAGCGTCCGCTCCAACGGCACGAACAGGTGGTGCTGTTCGTGGTCGGTGCCCAGGTACTCGCGGCCGTACCCCATCTCGGTCATGAAGTCGAACAGCTCTTGCACGTCGGGCCATCCGGCGCGTTCCATCAGGTCGGGGTGCACTGAGATCCACACGAGCGGGCGATGCTTGCGCAGCGTCTTCTCGGCCCCGCGCATGACCGCCATCTCGAAGCCTTCGACGTCGACGGTAATCGCATCGGGCGGGCGCTTGGTGGAGGCGGCGATCTGGTCGATGGTGGTGGTCGGGATCTCAGCGTCGCCGATGTAGCGGTACGCCATCGCCGGGCATTCGTCGGCTTCGGCGAACCCGTCGGAGCATTCGGGCCAAGGTGGAGCGAAGCGAGACGGGGTGGAGGGGCTTGCGCCGCAGAACATCTGGAACGAGGCGATCGGGTCGTCGAACCCGTTGGCTTCCCACGTCTTGCGGATGTTGACCCACATCTCCGGCGATGGTTCGATCAGAACCATGTTGCCATGACCTGTGAACGCCCCGTAAACAGCGCTGAGCCAGCCGTGCTCAGTTCCGACGTCGTACAGGACCATGCCGGGCTTCAGGTGGGCCTGCATGGACGCCAGCCGCTCACGTTCCCAGTGGCTCGGTCCATCCCAGTTGGCAATCGTGTCAGGGACAATGTACGTCCAGTCAGGATTCTCATTGATCTCCCGAGGCTTCATGCGATGTCCTTCCATGACTGACGTGAAACGATGATTGAGACGTTCTGGTTGCTGACGTTGAAGGCGGCCGCGATCGCCATGTTCGACATGCCCTCTGCTGCCATCTTCCGAATCTTCCTGACATCAGCGGCAGTCAGCTTGGCTGTCGGATTCGCCTCGCCGCTTTGACCCTTCGCCGACCGGCCCTTCGCGTGGCGGTCGGCGTTGTTCTCCGCACGCGTTCCGAGGAACAGGTGCTCGACGTTGACGCATGGTGGGTTGTCGCAACGGTGGCAGACGCACATCCCGTCGGGAATCGGCCCATTGGCGAGCATCCACGCTTGACGGTGAGCGCGCTCCATGCGCGAACCCTCGACCTTGAGTTGCCCGTAGCCCTTCTTGTCGCGGTAGCCGGTCCACTCGATGCAGCCGTTGGGCTTGCGCTCCGTGCGGTCGTAGAGCTGCGCGTGGCGGTTCGTCTTGCGATGCCAGCCCATCACGCATCCCAGTCGGCGATCGTGTCGGGGAACAGGAACGTCCACTCCGGGTTGTGATTGACGATGCCGGACTTCATGACGACACCTTCGATGCGAGGTACGCCCGGCGGTTGGCGCGCAGGATCTTCGCCCAGCTCGCCTTGTTCGCCTTGCGACGCAACGGGTGCGACTGACGCGAGTGGCCGTGCCACAGCCGGCGGTCAACAGCGTCGGCATTCGGCAACCACATGCCGGTGACCGGCATGAAGTGATCCTGCCAGTGGGTGCGGCGCATCATCGTCGGCGCCAGCCGAACCGCCACCGGTCGTTGTGCTGCCTCGCGCTGCTCACGGGACGCGCGTCCGGGCTTGAAGCCGAAGTAGAGCTGATGGGCTGTTCCGTACGGGGGGCTGGCCTGTCGGGGCATGGAGGCGCTCATTCCGGCACCTCTGCTGACTGATTGCGGGCGATCGAAGCGATGGCCCACATCACCGTCTGCTCCAGGTTCGTGATCGCCAGCGATCGCTCTCGGCTGGGTGGGCAGTTGGCGAGGATCACCTCGCCAAAGTCGAACGCCTTCAGTCGCATGAACTCCAGGTCGCGCACGACCCGGTCGTTGACGGGTGGGTGGTTGGTCAGGTTGTGCTGGAGTTGTTCCAGGTCGTTCATTTCAGTAGTTCCCTTTCGGTGAGAAGTTCGACGAGTTGCTGAACGCGAACCTCGTAGGTGTGGTGCTGGATGACGTGCTCGCGTCCACGCCGGGCGGTCGCTCGACGCTCGTCGGGAGACCCGAGCGACCATTCGATCAGGTCGCCGAGCGCCTCCCAGTCACCGGCATCCCACACCGCGAGGTGGCCGGTGTCGTAGGTGACTGGCTCGTCATGTTCGAGCAGGTTGAAGTGCTGGCTGAGCCCGGTGACGCGCGGGTGCAACAGGTAGCCCCCGCGGCCGAGTGTTTCGGGGATGCGGTCCGACCAGTAGTAGGCACCCTTCGGGGAGCCCGCAAAGCACGAGTCGCCGATCACGACATCGACCGAGGCGTACAGGTCGCGCAGGGCCGCGCCGCGCACCGCGGGCTGACCTTCCTTCGGCCAGAACGCACAGTCGCGTCGGAAGTTCTTCCGCAGCCACTCGATCAGCTCGAAGCGGTGCTGGTGTTCTTTGTGGTAGTGACCTTGCCAGGAGCCGACGAACGCCAGCTTCGAGCGGAACTCGTCGCGGAACATGCCGGGCTCACATTCGGCGCGTGACACGCCGGGCGGCATCCAGTAGTGGTTGATGCCGAGCGCCTTGAAGCGATCGTCGTTGCCGCCGTCAGCAGTGATGACGAGGTCGCAGGAGAAGAACGGCTCGGTGGCGAGCTGGTACTTGCGATCGAGATCGACCCAGCGGTCGAGGTGAAAGGCGACGGAGGGAATGTGGCGTCGACGTAGCCAGTCGAGCATCCGGTACTGGCGGGCATGAGCGATGGCGTCGCCGTCCTTGGAGCCGAAGACGTGGTTCCAGTCCCAGCCGGTCCGGGTCCACAAGACGAAGTCGACGTCGCCGCACTCCTGCGTGATCGAATCGAACGAGGTCGGGGTGTTCTCCTGCACCCGGATCACCTCGTGGCCGTTGTACTCCAACGCTCGGGCGACATGGGATTCTGTGTTGTGCTCACCATAGTTACCCAGGTAAGCGACCTTCAGGGGGGTGGACATGGGCCACATATTATGGTCGTGGCCGTCGAGAAGCAAGTCTTTGCTCAGGCCCGAGCGTTGACCCTCACCTTGTCGAAGCCACGCGACGGGAACGTCATCACCAGGTTCGCCGGCCAGATCACCGTCCACTCGATGTCGTACAGGCCGACCACCGCCGTGTTCGCCGCCGACCAGGCGTACGACACAGCGCCCGAAGTGTCGGGGGCGAAACCGCACGCCGCAGCGACGAGCACCGGAGTGCGCGGGTTGGTCGCCAACGTCATCGTCAGCCCGACACTGATCGCCGAGGTCAGATCCACCGGCAGCCCGTCGCCGTCGATCAGCACCGTCTCCAACACCGGGCCGGTGTCACCGCGCTTGATCTCGAACTCGTGGGTGGTGGACGGGTTCATGGCTGAACTCATGGGTGAAGGCCCCCTGTGTCACGATGGCCGTCGTAGCCGTCGGTGTGTTGCTCGTCAGCGTAGCCGTCAGTGATCCGTCGGCCCGGATAGCCATCGGTGTGCTGGTCGTCCGCGTAGCCTTCGGTGTAACGCCAGCCGGTGTAGCCGCTGGTGAACAGCATGTCCGACGGGGTTGGGACGGTGCCGGTGAAGATCGACACCAGCGGCATGATGATCGACATCAGCAACGTGTCGACATCGACGGTCGAGCCCGCCGACACCAGCGACGCCGGGTAGGTCACATCCAACAGCAACGTCGAAGGCGACGCGGTGGAACCCGCACTGGCAGCCGGAGCCTGGAGTGCGATCGCCATGGTGAGCGTGGCCGGGGCAACCTGGGCCCCGCCGCCGGCAGCAGGGTCGAGCAGGTTGATCGACATCGCGATCGTTGCGGGGGCGACGGTCGAACCGGCCGACACCGCAGGCGCGGGGAACGACACCGACGCCTGCAACGTCGCAGGGAACGCCGTCGCACCGCCCGCCACCGCCGGAGCCTGCGGGACCAGCGACATCGCTAGTGTCGTCGGGCTCGCGGTCGATGATGAACCACCCGTCGCCGAGGGGGCGACCATTGCCAGTGAGATGAGGATCGTCGTCGGTGCCGGCGAGGCCGAAGCGGCGACGGTGGACGCGGGGAACGAGAACGTCGTCGCCAACGTCGCGGGGGACACACTCGCCCCCGCACCGACCGTGGGGGCGAGCACCGTCAACGCCAAGGCGATCACGGCCGGCGAAGCGAGCGCCCCCGCGCTGGCAGCCGGACCCAGTGGCGTCAACGTCATCCCGAGCACCGCTGGTGCCACGGTCGAGCCCGCGGACGCTGCTGGGACCTGCGGGGTGAGCAGCAGTTGAAGGGTCGAAGGCGCAGGGGACGACCCGACCGACAGGCTGGGGGTAGGCCAGGTGAGCGCCAATGGCAGTACCGCCGGGGCAGCGATTGCACCCGCCCCCGCGGTGGGGTTCTGCGGCGCCAATGTCAGCGGCAGCACCGCCGGGGTAGGGGACGACCCAGCGCTCGGGGCAGGGGCTTGCGGGACGAGCACGAGCTGCACGGTGGCCGGAGATGGTGTCGCCCCGGCGGCTGGTGTCGGCGTCGGGAACGTGAGCGCGAGCGGCAA
>DAORTY010000249.1:0-4782 GCA_035432905.1 Ilumatobacteraceae bacterium
TCTTCGGTCGCTGCATCGCGGTCAACGACATGCTGTACCTCGGCTCGTTCTCGCGAGCGGGTGGGCTGATGTTGGGTGCCGGTTTCGCCATGCTGTGGCGGCCGGTGGCCATCATGCGCGGTCCGCTGCGCGACAAGGGCCGCCGCCTCGACGTGCTGGCCGCGCTGGCCCTGGCGGCGCTCGTGTATTTCATGCTCTCGATGTACCTGCAAGAGCGCGGCGTGTACAACCCGTGGCTGTACCGCGGCGGATTCTTCCTCACCGGTCTTGCCACCCTGCTGCTGATCGCGGCCATCACGCACCACGGCACCGCCGCCGGCAAGCTGCTGGGCAGCAAGGCGTTGGTCTGGGTGGGCACTCGCAGCTACGGCCTGTACCTGTACCACTGGCCCGTCTTCCAGATGATCCGCAAGCAGGCAAACATCCAGCTGTCGATCCCGCAGATCGTCCTGGGCATGCTGATCACCGTCCCGATCACCGAAGCCAGTTACCGCTTCATCGAGACGCCCATCCGTAAGAACGGCCTGCGCGCCACGCTGGCCGGTTTGCGCGGCGAAGCCCGCAACCTGCTGGCCGGCGTCGCTGTCGTGCTGCTGGTCGGGCTGGCTGCCTTCAGCCTGCAAGGCGCCGACCCGCACTGCGTGGGCGAAGTGAACTGCTCGCTCGAGGCCGCCGCACAGGGGCCCGACACGACCCTGCCGGCGGTGACAACCCCCACGGAGCCGGCGACAACGGTGCCGGGCGAGACGACGACGACGTCCACCACCATTCCGAAGGAGCCGCAGAAGTACGTGGCCATCGGTGAATCGGTGATGGTCGGCGCTCAGCCGTTGCTCGAATCGTCGGGAATCTTCGTGCAGGCGAAGGAGGGCCGTGGGCCGGAGGGCGTCAAGAATGCCGTCATCCAACTGGACGGCTCGGGTGACATCGGGGCCGGATCGACCATCGTGATTCAGGTCGGCACGAACGCCCCGTTGACCCAATCAGAGCTCGACGCGATCATGGCCGAGGTTCCCGCCGAGGCAGCTGGGGTCGTGTTCATGACGATCCACGCGGACATCGCCTACGTGCCGGCGAACAACGACCTGCTGCGGGCGATGCCGGACAAGTACGCCAACGTGTCGGTCCTCGATTGGGACGCGAGGGCGAGCGAAGTGGACCTCTGCACCGATGGCATTCACATCTCTTGCAACGGCTCAGGCCCAGCGAAGTTCTACACGAACCTGATCCTCGAGGCGTTCGGGCTGCCCGCGATCACCTGAGCCGGCTTTCGTCGCGCGCTGCCCGAGGCGTACGCTCGCGACATGACCACTCCTGTTCGTGTTGCTGTCACCGGTGCTGCCGGCCAGATCGGCTACAGCCTCCTCTTCCGTATCGCTTCCGGTTCCATGCTCGGCCCGGACACCCCCGTCATCCTCCAGCTGTTGGAGATCACGCCGGCGCTCGGTGCGCTCGGTGGCGTGAAGATGGAACTCGACGATTGCGCCTTCCCGTTGCTGGCCGACGTGATCTGCACCGACGATGCCAACGTGGCGTTCGGCGATGCCGACGTCGCCTTGCTGGTCGGCGCCATGCCGCGCAAGGCGGGCATGGAGCGCAGCGATCTGCTCAGCGCCAACGGCGGCATCTTCAAGCCGCAGGGCAAGGCCCTCAGTGCCAGTGCCAAGAAGGACATCAAGATCCTCGTCGTGGGCAACCCGGCCAACACCAACGCACTGATCGCGCAGCAGAACGCCCCCGACCTCGACCCGCGTCGATTCACCGCGATGACCCGTCTGGACCACAACCGGGCCATCTCGCAGCTCGCTGCCCGCACAGGCGTGACGGTCAACGACGTCACCAACATGACCATCTGGGGCAACCACAGCGTCACCCAGTTCCCCGACATCCACCACGCACGTGTCAACGGCAAGAATGCATACGACCTGGTCAACGATCAGGCGTGGTACGCCGACAGCTACATCCCCACCGTCGCCAAGCGCGGCGCCGCCATCATCGAGGCCCGCGGCGCCTCGTCGGCAGCGTCGGCAGCCAATGCCGCCGTCGACCACATCCGTTCGTGGTCGCTGGGTACCGCTGAGGGCGACTGGGTCAGCATGGCCGTCGTCAGTGACGGCTCGTACGGCGTGCCCGAAGGGCTCATCTCCTCGTTCCCGTGCGTCTGCAAGGACGGCGAGTATTCCATCGTCCAGGGCCTCGACATCAATGACTTCAGCCGCGGCAAGATCGATGCATCGACCGGCGAGCTCGCCGAGGAGCGCGACGCCGTGAAGGAACTCGGCCTCATCTAGTCAAGGTTGCTCAACGCTGGGCTCGAATGTCGCACCTGCTGCGGCATTCGAGCCCAGCGTCGCGTCTGGGGCTCAGCTGGTGGCGACTTCGCAGGCGACTTCCATCATCTTGTCGACGCCCGTCTTGAGCTCGGCGTCGCTGATGCGCACGGCTGTTTCTTGCTCGCCGGCGATGATGTCGCTGATGGTGGCCATGCACAGCGTCTCGATCTTTCTGAGTGCGCCCAGTGTGTAGAGCACGGCGGCTTCCATCTCGACGGCGAGGTGACCGCGGTCGCGCCAGCGGTTCATGATGCCGTCACGTGTGTCGTAGAAGATGGCCGACGAGACGATGGCGCCGACGTGCACGCGAGCGCCGCTCTCGCGCGACAGCTGCACCGCGCGCTCGACCAACGAGTACGTGGCCGTGGGGGAGTGCGGTTCGCCACCGCACATCTGGCTGACGATCTGGTCGTCGGCAGTCGCGCTCATCGCAACGATCGTGTCGGCCATCTGCAGCCCGGGTGCCAGCCCGCCGGCGGTTCCGACGCGCACCAGTCGGGTTGCCCCCAACTGGATCAGCTCGTCGTAGTAGATGGCAGCGCTGGCGCACCCCATGCCGGCCGCCTGCACGCTGATCGGCTTGCCCTTGTACGTGCCGGTGTAGCCCAGCTCACCGCGTTCCTCGTTGACGAGGCGAGCGCCCGCATCGAAGAAGGTCTGGGCGATGTAGGTGGCGCGGCGTGGGTCGCCCGGCACCAGCACGGCCTGGGCGTAGTCGGTGGCTTCGGCACGGATATGAATCGGCATGCATTCAGCGTAGAACGCCGGCAGCGAAGTCCGCGCGGCCGGTGACCTTTGCCTCTAGGGGAGGCTCGCCGATCCGTGAATACTTGCACCATTCAGTCAATAAAAGGAGCTGGGATGGAAAACAAGCGAAATGGTGACGCGTGGTGGGTGATCACGTTCGTCATTGGTATGACGGCGCTGGTTGTGAGTGTCATCGGTGTGGCGGTCGCCTCCGGGAAGTCGGACAGCTCGAGCGCTGGATCTTCCGCAGGCGCATCCGCAGGCGGTGCTGCGGCAGATGGCGTGACCGAGGTGGATGTGACACTTGCCGACATCTCCGTCACCCCGAAGATGATCCAGGTGCCCGCCGGTAAGGAGATCACCCTGCACATCACCAACACCGGGGCGATGGAGCACGATCTCAAGGTCGAAGGTCTGCAAGGCACCGGGATGATGAAGCCGGGCGAGAAGACCGACCTGGTGATCGGGCCGTTCACGGCTGATACCGAGTTGTGGTGCACCGTTCCGGGGCACAAGGCCGCTGGGATGCTGATGGCTGTGCACGTGCTCGGGGGCGACGCGGCGACGCCGCCTGCCAGCGGCGGTACGGCAGCCGACCCATACGCTGGCGATGCGGTCATCGACTCGGCGGCAATGCCGTCGGCCGACTGGACCCCTCGCGATCCTGAGCTGCCCGCCAAGGAGCCCGGCAGCCTGCACGAGATCACACTCGACGCGACCGAGAAGCTGATGGAGGTCGCTCCCGGGGTCACTCAGATGATGTGGACCTTCAACGACACAGTCCCCGGCCCGATCCTGCACGGCAAGCTCGGCGACACGTTCAAGATCACCCTGAACAACAAGGGTGTGATGGGGCACTCCATCGACTTCCACGCCAGCAAGGTTGCGTGGAACGACGAGATGCGCACCATTTTGCCGGGCGAGTCCCTAATTTACGAGTTCAAGGCCGACTTCGCCGGTGCGTGGATGTACCACTGTGGCACCGCGCCGGCCCTGCACCACATCGGCAACGGCATGTTCGGCGCCATCATCATCGACCCTCCGGACCTGGCACCGGTGGCGAAGGAGTTCGTCTTCACGCAGAGTGAGCTGTACCTCGGACCCGAGGGAGAGCCCGGCGATCTCACCAAGATGATCAACGAGGACTTCGATGCAGTGGTCTTCAATGGCTACTTCAACCAGTACTTCCTCTCCCCGATCAAGGTCGAGAAGAACACGCGGTACCGGATCTGGTTGGTCGACGACGGCCCGAGTGAGAACTCTGCCTTCCACATCGTCGGCACTATCTTCGACACCGTCTTCAAGGAGGGTGCGTACACGCTGCAGCCCGACGACACGCATGGCGGCTCGCAGGTACTCGACCTGCAGCCCGCACAGGGTGGTTTCGTCGAGTTCACCTTCGCTGAAGATGGCCTGTACCTGATGGTGACCCACAAGTTCTCCAATGTCGGCAAGGGCGCCCTGGGTGTCTTCGCAGTCGGCGATGTCGACACGTCAGGTATCGGGGGTCACTGACCGAATCGACCGCCAAGCGGAGAGGTGCGAGAGTGCACCGTCTCGGTATCGACGACTCCACGTCCGGTCCCGCAGGCGGTGCACTCCGCCGCGTCTCGGGCCGGTTTCGAGAGGTCGTGCAGCTACTTGAGAAACTTGCTGGTGGTGTTGTCGGCCAGGGTCTTGCCGCCGGTCTGGCAGGTGGGGC
>DAORTY010000250.1:0-4755 GCA_035432905.1 Ilumatobacteraceae bacterium
CTCGATCTGGAGATCGGCTACGGCGAGCGCATCGTCATCGAAGGCGCCAACGGCAGTGGCAAATCGACGCTGCTCGGCGCCCTACTCGGTGAGATCCCGTTGTCGTTGGGTGAGCAGTGGCGTGGGCCTGGTGTCGTGGTCGGGCGCCTCGAGCAGGCGCGTCAGCAGCTGACCGATCAGCCGACGGTGGTCGCGGCGTTCATGGCTGTCACCGGCATGTTGGTGCCCGAGGCCCGCACGCTGCTGGCCAAGTTCGGCATCGGAGCCGAGCACGTCAATCGCCCGGCTGAATCACTGTCGCCGGGGGAGCGCACTCGCCTGGTGATGGCGCTGCTGATGGCGAAGGGCTCGAACTGCCTGGTGCTCGACGAGCCCACCAACCACCTCGACATGCCCGCCATCGAGCAGCTGGAGCAGGCAATGGAGACGTTCGGCGGCACGGTGCTGCTGGTCAGTCACGATCGGTCACTGCTCAGCACGGTGCGCCGCACGCGCACGATCGAGCTGCGCGAAGGGCAGGTCGTCAGCGACCGACCGAGCTGACCGTTGCTTGGTCAGCCGACTGCTGACACAACTCGGCGGCACGCGAAGAGACCCAGCAGGGTGAGCGTGATCGCCAGCGCGAAGTTGGTGCCCAGTGCAGAGTTGAGCGAGAACGACGTTCGGTCGGCGATTGCGACCGTTGCGCCACCGATGCCGCCCATCAGCGAAAACCCGATCGCGTCAGCCAAGGTGACCTGGCTGCTGACCTCGCCCTCGCGTCCACCCACTGCGTACGACATGGCTGCAACCGTGGCCGGGTTGTAGAGCAAGCCCATGCCGAGGCCACCGACCGCCCATGCCGGAAACACCGCCCACAGCGGCCACCATGGCCACAGCACCGGCACCACCAGGGCCAGACCGAGACCCAAGAACAAAAAGCCGGTGCGCATGGCCGGTGCGGTGCGAGAGGGTGGCCGTCGTGCGCGAATCCACTGGCCTGCGCTCCACGCCACCGCCGCGCCGATGATCACAAATCCCTGCACCAGCGGACTGACGCCATGGATGCGATCAGCTGCGAGGGGGATGAAGCTGTCGGCGCCGAGGAATGCGGCCGTGGCGATGATGCGACAGGCGATGATGGCAGGCAACCCGCGTCGAGCAGTCAGAATGCCGGCGGGCAGCAGCCTGCGCAGCGACCAGATCGAGAGTGCGAGCCCAACGGCTGAGGTAGCCATGGCGAGCAGGGGGCTGGCGACCTGCAACCCCGTCACCAACATGCCGAGACCTGCGGCAGCGACGATGGCAGCGGGGATCTTGCTGCCGACGCGATCGAACGGAACTGGCCCGTAGCGCAACATCGGGCGAACGGCCAACGCACCCACGGCGAGTGCAAACGGCACCAGACCGAGGAACACCCACTCCCAACCGAAGGTGTCGGTCACCCAACCCGCCAATAGCGGAGCAAACAGGCTGGGCAGCACCCACCCAGCCGACAAGATGGCGTACAGCGTCGCCTGCCGATCGTTGGGGAAGGCCCGCTTGACCAGCATGTAGGCGATGGGGGAGAAGCCGCCCGCCCCAGCGCCCTGCAAGAAGCGTCCGATGACGATCCAGGTCATCGACGGCGCGAAACCGGCGACGATCAAGCCGGTGATCAATGTCGCGATGCACAGCGCAAAGGGAATGGCGGGTCCGCGCCGGTCGGCCAGCTCGCCGGCGGCAACGAGTGCCACCAGGTTGGCGAGCGTATAGATGGACAGCGACACACCGTAGAGCGAATCGCCACCGAGTTCGTCGGTGATGGTGGGCAGCGCCGTGATCACCGACGTGACTTCGAACGCCACCAGCGTGACGGACAGCACCAGGCCGATGGCCAGTAGCCGCTGCTCGGCGGTGAACGGAGTTCGGGTCGAGGCTGTCGTGTCGGTCACGCGGGGGAGCCGGGGGCCACCAGTGGCCACGGGCGATTCCGCTCCGCGGTCAGCGCCATATCCAGCAACAATTGCTCGGTGTAGTGACGCCCGACGATCTGCAGCCCGATCGGTAGGCCGTCGACGGCGCCGGCCGGAACCGAGATGGCGGGGTTGCCGTGCAGGTTGGCGGCAAAGGTGAGCCGACCGTTGTTTCCCGCACCACCTTCGATGCCGCCGAACACGCTGGGCAGCGGACCATCGGCCTCGAAGGACACGTCGGGGTTGCTCGCCGTGATGACGTAGTCGACACCATCGGTCGGGTCGAAGATGCGCGCCATTGCCTCGTTGAGTTCGATGCGGCGGCGCTCGATCTTGGCGCGAGCGGCCGAGTCGTACTTGCCGACGGCCATCTCCATGCCGAAACGGATCTCGGGAGTGAGGTCGTCGGCGCACGCGGGCCACACGTCGGCCAGCTGTGCCTCGATGGCAATGTTGCCGCTGAGCGCCCAGGCCGAACCCATGCGCGGGAGCGATGTGTCGATGCCGTCGACGCGGCGCATGCCACAGTCACTGACCAGTGCGACACCGGCTTCCTCCAACAGCTCCCACATCACCGGTGACACGACGGCGCTACCCCAGTGAGGAGCAAAGGCGACTCTCGCGCCGCGGAGTGCGTCGAGGTGCGAACCCAGGCCGGCTTCCCAACCCGTTTCGCGGGGAAGGCTGAGCGGGTCGCGTGCGTCGAAACCGTTGCTGACGTCGAACCAGCGGGCTGTGTCGCGCACGGATCGCGAGATGCAGCCGATGGTGACGGTGAGGTTGCCGTATGCCGCCTTCGGCCCGCGTGGGATACGACCGATGGTGCCCTTCAGGCCGACCATGCCGGTGAAGCCGGCCGGAATGCGAATACTGCCGCCGCCATCGCCGGCGGTGCCCAACGTGACCAGGCCGCCCGACACCGCTGCTGCGGTGCCACCGCTGCTGCCGCCAGGTGTCTTGCCGTGCTGCCACGGGCTGTGCGTGGTGCCGTGCAGGGTGGTGCGCGTGACGTTGACGCCACCGAACTCGCTCGCGTTGGTGAGGCCCACCAGCACTGCGCCGCCGTCGTCGCGCAGGCGCTGGATCATGGTGCCCGTGTGGCCGGCGACCTGGTCCTTCAGCGGCACCGACGCATGCGTGTCGGGCCACCCCTGCACCTGGTCGAGTTCCTTCACGCCGATCGGCACACCACCGAATGGTTTGCGGACATCGGCCGTGGCCGCGGCTGCCTCGGCCTGCTCGCGTGGCAGGTAGCAAAAGGCATTGAGCGTGCTGGCGTCGATGGCCTCGTAGGTGGCCTGCAGTTCCTCCAACGGCGTGCGCCGACCGGCTCGAAACTCTTCGACAAGTGAGCAGGCATCGCCCTGCCACGGTGTGTTCCCCATGTGGGTCACCCTACTGTCAGGGCATCGATCAGGTCGTGCGGAGTGGACGCGCTGACGGTCAGTTGTCGGAGTCGCACCGGCACGCCCAGGCAGTAGGCCCTGGCGCGAGGCTCGATGGCGATGGTCACCAGACCCTTGCCAGACCCGTTGACCAGCCACCGACCGTTCCAGCCGTGCACGCCGCGGCTGAGGGGCCGTGACGTGCTGAGTGTTGCGGACCGAACGGAGCTGC
Organism: Ilumatobacteraceae bacterium; assembly: GCA_035432905.1. Classification (GTDB taxonomy): domain Bacteria; phylum Actinomycetota; class Acidimicrobiia; order Acidimicrobiales; family Ilumatobacteraceae; genus UBA668. The sequence goes on from DAORTY010000250.1 coordinate 3,552, forward strand.
GGGGCACCGTCGCGCGAAAGCCCCAGCTCATGCGAACAGTGAGCGCCTCGTCGGCGACGTCGATGTAGCTGAACCTGGGGCCGAGACCCAGAACTCGGAGCAACATGCCGGACACACCGTCGTAGCGAAACTGGAACCGCATGCAACCACTGTAGGGGGCGTGCTGGCGCTGCATGGGTGACGCGGGTCGGCGTTCTTCTACAGTCGGACGTTCATGGACAGTCGTTCGTTTCTCGGTCTTGAGCAGAGCCACAACCCGTATCGCTGGTCGATGGAGGTTGACCGTTCGCTGACCACCGCCGGTGGGTTCCTGTTCGGTGGCTCCGGGCTCGGCGCCGCGATCTCGGCGATGGAAGGCACCAGCGGGCGCGAGGTCGTGTGGGCAACCGCCCAGTACTTGTCGTACGCGAAGCCTGGCGAGTTCCTCGACGTCGACGTCACGATCGCGGTGGAGGGCCACCAGATCACGCAGGCCCGCGCCGTGTGTCACGTGGGGAACCGCGAGATCCTGACGGTGAACGCCGCGCTCGGCGACCGACCGATGGAGCAGCGTGGCCAGTGGGAGCAGATGCCCGACGTGCCCGGTCCCAACGAATGCAAGGCCCGCACTCATCGCATGCCGGCCGACGGAACGATCCACGATCGGCTCGAGCAGCGGATGGTGAAGGGGCGGCCCTTCGACGAGATGGACGGTGTGCAGGGCGACGGCCAGGTGCTGATGTGGGCTCGCATTCCCGATGTGCTGGAAGCGGTCGACGCCACCGCGCTGGCCGTTCTGGGTGACTTCGTGCCGATGGGCGTGGGCCAGGCATTGGGTGTCATCGGCGGCGGCAACAGCCTGGACAACACGCTGCGGGTCGTCCACCTGGTGCCCACCGAGTGGGTGCTGCTCGACATTCGCATCCATGCCGTAGAGCGCGGCTTCGGCCACGGGCTGGTGCACATGTTCGCCGAGGACGGCACGCTGCTGGCGACCGCCAGCCAGAGCTGCATCGTTCGTTTCTGGAAAGATGCCTCGTTCAAGCAACGGAAGGGTTAACACCATGACCATGCCAATTCGACCAGGAATGACCGTGCCGTTGCCCGGGCCGCTGCACAGCCATCGCGACAAGCTGAGCGAGCTGGCCGACATGGGCTACACCGACATCTGGTCGGCGGAGAGCGACGGTGCCGACGGCTTCACACCGTTGGCGATGGCCGCTGC
>DAORTY010000251.1:0-4726 GCA_035432905.1 Ilumatobacteraceae bacterium
CTGGACCCCAGCACCCGCCGTATACCGAAGAACAGCCTTCGACGATTCCGCAGGGCGTTCTCCGAGGACGGGGTCCGGCAGGCGCCCCTGCCCGAAGTTCGGCGCAGTACGCCGCCGCTTGTCGACAACTTCGAGCTTCGCGACATCGGCAGGACAGCGGTCAGTAAGTACCTCTCGGAATCTGAACTGGTTGGCATTCACGAGGCGTTGGAGGAGGACTTCCGCGACTCCGGGGACCCCATCAGCCCTCCGGGAGTCAAGAACGCAGCGTTGGTCTCCATGTCGGCTCACCGGCCGCTCACATCAATTGGACAGACTCTCAAGTATCCGACTGCGGAGATGGCTGGCGCCGCTTTGTTCCACTCGGTGGCTCTGAACCATAGCTTCCACAACGGCAACAAGCGAACAGCGCTGGTTGCGCTCATCGCCTTTCTTGACATCAACGGCCTCGTCATGACATGCGCACAAGACGAGCTGTTTCGCATGACTCTGCGTGTCGCCCAACATGGGCTGGTGCCGACATCTTCCTCTGACCTGGCAGACCGCGAGGTTGCTGAACTTGCTGAGTGGGTTCGGAAGCACACCCGAGCGATCGATAGGTCCGATCGTCCTCTGAAGTGGATCAAGCTCAAGCATATTCTGCGCACCTTCGACTGCGAGTTCGATGCTGCAGGCGGAGTTGGAAATCGGATCAACATCACCCGAACTATTCCCCGCAAGGGAATCCTGAAACGCTCGCGCAGTGAAGTGTTGTCAATCCAAGTGGCGTGCGCTGGTGACGGAACGGAGGCCGCACGGAACACTATTCATGAGGTTAGGCGCAAATTACAGCTGGACCCTGAGCACGACGTGGACTCTCAGGTCTTCTATCATGGAGCCGAGATTGACGGATTTATCTGCGAGTATCGCCACATACTCACGCGGCTTGCTCGACTTTAGTCGTCCGACTCCGAAGCGGGAGGCGCGCTCCGAGGGTAACGAAGGCTGGACCACTCTTTGGCCTGACCGGAGTGAGGAGACTAGCTTGATCAGTGCGTGCGGGGTCGCGCGTCTGGTGCCGAGCAGACGCGCCAAGTCGTGTGCCGACGCAAGAAGTGGCCGCACCACCAGCCCCTTGCTCACTGTCGCCACCCGCGACGACCGTGGTCAAGCATTGGGGTATTGCGCATCGGTCGTTGCGTTCGCCTCCCTTGCGCCGAGCTTGAGCAGTGGGTGAAGCGCCACCTGGACGGCTCTTCCGAGCCAGTACAGTTCGCCGATCCTCCTTCACATGCGACGGGCTACCCACTCACCCGACAGCTGTTCCTCCGGCGCCGACGCTCTTCTGAACCACAACAACGCTGGCTGTGGCCAGGATGGACGATCTTTCGCAGCTCCTCAGCTGCCTCTGTTTCGGACAGTTAGTCGAGCTGAGGAAACGACCAGCGCTAAGGCGCTTCAGCAGACCTCAGAGTCTTGGAGTGAGTTGTCCGCAGCGTTAGCGAAAGGTTGTGCGAACGCGCTGTCAGGAAGCACCGCGACCTCCGAGCAGCCTTCGCTGTAGTCGAGCGGATGCGTGACGGCGATCGGGTAGATGCACCAGCTGGCCTCCGGATACTCGGTTGCGAGCATCAGCGCAGCAGCGAAGCCGCTGACCTTCGGCCCAAACGGGTACAAGAACACTGGGGCACCTGCCGCTCGGGCCGCAGACGAGACCGTGCTGACAATGCCCGCCAATTCAGAAAGCAGCGTTGGAAGGTGGACGCCGCGTTCGACCCATCCCAGCGAAGGAAGAAACGGTCGAATCGCGTCAGCTCGCCGACCTGGCATCCGCAGGGAGCGCAAGTGACGCAGGACAAGCTCGTTCGATGCAATCGTCCTTCGATACAAATCGGGTCGATCATCGCGAACAACGTGCACGGCATATCCGGCAGCGGGCTCCACCTCGTCCAAAGCAATCTGAAGTCGCTCAGCCTCTTGGCCAAGGAGCACGAGGCCAACGCTCACACCCTCATTACTGGCCGAGGGTTCGCGTCCCAGAGGCAGGACCAACGTGTCCCGCCAGCCGAAACCGCTCGTGACGCTATTCAGGTTCCCGTATGACAACGGCGTGGTGTAGACGACGGACCACCGACGACTTTGTGCGGTGAGTTCGGTGCACGCCCTTGCTGCGGCCACGACGTGCGGCCGCGTTAGACAACTGATATCGATGTAGGTGTGCGTGGCTGGACTGGGGGCCAAGATGGCGTCTTCGAGGTCTCGCATCGAGTATGGATTGATCTCGAGCCGTGTCGGGCTCATTGACGTCCGCTTCCCGATATCGCCGACCTTGTTCCATGCTTGCTCTCGAGCCCTCCGCGCCGTGTGCCCGGGCGTCGCGCGCGAGCCGTAGTCGAGCATGACGAGTTCCTGGATCCTGTCGGCCAGTTCGACCACACCGCAAGTCGCGCGATCCTCGAAGCTCAGTGCCGCTATTAGACGTGCAGGGCCCATTGCTAGCCTCCCCTTAGGAAGTTGCGGTAGCGGTCGACCGCGGTTACCAGAGCGGCGTCAAGTGTTGCTGTGCTCGCAACCTTCAAAGAGCGTCCCGCAGCCCGAACCACGCTGTCAGCCACATACCTAGACGCATCGCCGTCGGTCAGGGCTATTCCGAGCCGCTGAACCGACTCGCCTTTACCATTGCCGTAGTCGACCTTGCGAGGGTCGACGAAGACCGTGAATTCGCCGAGCTCCTGTGGGTCATCCGAGATCGTGGACAGCCCGTGCAGCGTGTCTGACTCGGAACCATGGAAGCCTTCCCCACGCTCGATCTTGTACGACAAGAACAGGTCGAAGTGAAGGTCGCTCGGAAGGCTGACGCACCGATAGCCATGCTGGTCCAGTGGCCACCAACGAAGATTGCGCTCGGCGGCCTCCTCGATGTCGGATTCATGAGGGCCAATGAAGGTGGTCCCGTGCTTCAAGTACGAGTTTGTGAGGGTGAGGCTAAGCCAGTCCTTGAGCCAGGATTCATAGTGAGTCTCAATGGACCCGACGAAGGGCTCGTACTCCAGCAGTCCCTTGACGAGCTTCTCCTTTCGGCGCTTGTTCAAGTTCGTCAGGTAGATGACGAAGAGCTGTCTGGTTGTAGAGATCCCGGACACACGAGCACCAAGCGAACTGCGCAGCGCTCGGAATGCCCGGTCTTCGTTGCGAGAGATCAGATCTCCTTCAAGAATGCTCCCACTCCAGTCTCGTTCGAGCTGAGGGAGCACTCGTTCGGCAATGGCCATGCCGTACCAGCTCTCGTCGAAGCGGGCGGTGTCGAACACGAGAGCCAGGTCCGCTAACTCTGGTTCGGTATTGGGAACGAGCGCTGATCGAAGCGCCTCGTAGCTGACACCTTTGCTGCCGAGCATCTCCACCGTCCGGGCGTGGCACATCCTTAGTTCAGGGCCGAGATCTGCGTAAGAAAGCTGGGAGTGCTGCATGACCACGTCGAGCAGGACGGTGTCTCGCGTGTCCAGCGTCCAGATCTTCGTCATGAGTCGCGCTCCCTGGGTATCACTGCGCCCGACTTAGCAGGCGGGCTCGGCCATCCCATGAGCCGCGAAGAAGTCTCGCCAACTTTCTACGCAGTCGTGCGCCAGTTGGCGCGCGTCGACGAGACTCTTGGTCGGATTGCTGTGCGACCACGACGCGAGGGTGACCTTCGCGGAGAGTCCAGCCGTCAGGCTGGTCTGATGGATCTGCGCAGACATGGGATTGGGTTCGGACTCGGACGGCTTTCGCGTGTGGTGTTTGGATGTGTTCGCCATCGCGTTGCAAAGCGTGAGTGACGGCTCCTTGAAGTAGTGACCGTTGATCTTCGTCTTGGATACAGAACCGGGAAGGTCGGCGAAGTCTCCGATCAACCAGTCCTTGATGTCGTTGCACTCAACGAAGAAGCGACGAACGAACTCCTCAACTTCGACGTTGCCACGCAGCGTACTTCCGTCGTATGCGTCATCGATTGCAGCGAGAGCTCGAACGATCGAACACCACTTCTCGACCCAAGGGCGATGATGATCAGGCGACACGATGACCGTGGGCGTCGGCACAGTCACCTTCATCGACACTGAGGCGGGAGACGGCGCGGCGTTTCGTCGTCGACCTCCGCACGTCGGGCATGCGTCGTCGCTTGGCACCTCGTCGAGTCTCGTCATGCATTCGGGACACCACATCACCACCTCAAGGTTACGGGTTCGACAACACCCCACTTCACCGACGCCAACGACACTCCACTTCGCTATATCTCCTATCCCCTCGAACGCTGGCTGCACGTTCTGGCGGTGACGGAAGTGGTGGTCAACACCCGCAGCGAGCCTCCCTCTAGCGAGGGACGGCTCATGACGGCTCCGCTCGATGCGGCCAGCCATCTCCTCGCCGAGGTTGAGCACATGTTCACTCCCGTTGGGCCGACGACTTGACCTGTCATACTGGCCGGTCGAAACCAACTTGGACAACGGTCGATGATGTCCACTTCCCCTAACGCGGTGTGGCCTCGACGTCGTCCTCGGTCGACTCCGGTCCGAATGGGCCACACGAGGCGGTGGATCTACTCGCGGCCTTCGCCGGTGGCGTTGGCCAACACGAGGGGTGGTGGACGTCGCGAAACTCCTCGCGAAACGCGGTTTCGCAGATCATCTGCCGGATGTCCGTCAGTTCCACACCGAACTGGAACACACCAACCGGAGCCAACATGTCCACTATGAACCGGGACAGCACA
>DAORTY010000252.1:0-4717 GCA_035432905.1 Ilumatobacteraceae bacterium
CGCCCGTGCGACGGCGTTGTCCGCTGCGGGCGAGTTGACCGGGTAGATGCCAGTGATCGCGCCATCGGCGTCGACCACGAGGGCGACATCGGTCAATACGTCGAGGGCGGCCGCCGTCGGCGCGTGATACGCAGTGCCGATGACAACGAGCGCGGGGCGAGCGTCCATCAGCCGACACTACGAGGTGTTTCAGCACACGCCCACGTCTCGATGAATCCAACGAGCGATAGAACTGCGCAATGAAGAAATCCGCAGCCTTCCTCGTCGCAGCTGCCATCGCGCTCGCGGCGTGCGGAAGCGATTCGAACTCGGCCGGCAAGACGCCCGCCACAGTCGGCGTCGTCGTCGAAACCACCCTCGCGTCGCCCGACACGGTCATCGACACCACCGTCGCCCTCAGCGATACGGTCGTCGACACCACCGTCGACACCACCGTCGACACCACCGACACCTCGCTCTCGATGGATTACTCCGACGACACGCCCGGCCTGACCGCCGAGCAGATCGGCGATGACACCATGTCCATCGTCGATTCGTATGACATCAACGGCGTGGACCTCGAGGACGGAATGAACGGGCCACCGAGCGCCGACACGATCGCGACCTTCGCTCTCTACACCAGCCTGATCCCCGCCCAGTACCGCGTGGGGGTCATCGCATTCGTCGCCATCGACCAGGCCGAGAGCGGCGGCACCGACGGCGCACTCCAAGAAGTCATCGGTCCCGACGACAACTCGACCGGCGAGCGCTACCTGGCACTGGATGTCACTGGGTCGAGCACCGAACTGGAGCGGACGATCGTTCACGAGACCGGCCACTACATCTTCCTCACGTCCCTCGGCGCCCCGACCACGTATACAGAGGCGTTCAATGCCGAGTTCCCGCCCGGCGGGCTGTACCTGCCGGAGAACTTCGTCAGCGAGTACGCCGCCAGCGTGCTCGACGGCCAGGAAGACATCGCCGAGTCGTGGGCGATGTTCGTGCTCGCTGACACTGACTATGCAGGTGACGCAGACGACGATGGCAATCTCGACGTCGTCACACCCGGAACCCTCGCTGCCGAGAAAGTGGCGTTCTTCGAGAACTACCCCGAACTCGTGCAACTGAAGGCCGACATTCTCGCGGCCGTGTAACGAGTGACACTTCCTCGATCGGCACTCGACGCCAACCAGCCACCAACTTCTGCGCCGAAGGTGAAGGGAGTCGCGACCGGGCGGGAGTTCATCCTGCTGGTGACTGCACTGATGGCCACCACGGCCCTCGGCATCGACCTGATGCTGCCCGCCTTCCCCGACATGCGTGCCCAGTTCGGCATGTCGGCCGACTCCACGCAGGTCACCTGGATCATCACGGCCTACTTCCTGGGCATGGCCGCCGGTCCGTGGCTGTACGGCCCAGCGTCCGACCGCTTCGGCCGCCGCATTCCGCTGTATGCGGGGCTCACGCTGTACGCAGTGAGTGCCGTGACCGCAGCGCTCGCGCCGACGTGGCAGTTGATCGTCATCGCCCGCTTCGTGTGGGGCCTCGGTGCAGCCGGCCCACGGTCACTGAGTGTTGCGATGATTCGCGACCGTTTCGAAGGCGACGCGATGGCACGCCTGATGTCGATGATCATGGCCGTCTTCCTGACCGTGCCGATCATTGCGCCGGGTGTCGGCTCGGGGCTCATTGCAATACTGCCCTGGAGGGCTGTCTTCTGGTTCCCCGCCGTCGCAGCCATCGGCCTGATGTTCTGGGCACGCAGGCTTCCAGAGACGTTGGCCCTCGATCGGCGACGACCGTTCACCTGGAGCGCCGTCAGCCAGGCCGGACGCGAAGTGGTGTCGCATCGCCAGACAATGGCGCTGACCTTCTCGATGACGTTCCTGTTCGCCCTGATGACCAGCTACCTCGCCAGCTCGGAGGTGATCTTGGAGGACGTCTACAACTACGGGGCCTGGTTCCCCCTGTTCTTCGGTGCCATCGCCGTCCTGCTCGCGGTCAACTCGCTCAACAATGCACGGCTCATCAGCCGAGTCGGTGTCGTGCGGCTGGTCCGTATCACGTCGGTGTTGGGGGTGGCCTCAGCACTCGTGCTCACTGGCATTGCGTTCACCGGCAACGGACGCCCCAACTTCTGGTTCTTCACGCTCGCGCTGTGCGCGGTCATCCCGATCGCGCAGGGGCTGTCGCCGAACAGCAACACCATCGCGATGACACCGCTACCTCACGTCGCCGGTACCGCCTCTGCCATCATCACCACCGTCACGGCAACCGGTGGTGCGCTTCTCGGGGGGCTCGCCAGCGATTCCTTCGACGGCACGGTGCGACCATTCGCCGTGTACGCCCTGATCTTCATGTCGCTCGCCGCGGTCTGCACTCTGTGGGGCACCGCAAAGCCCCGCTCCTAGCGCCGCACAGCGACCGGCTTGCGGCACACTGACCGAATGGACATTTCAACTGTCAGATTCTTCTTCGATCCTGCATGTCCCTGGACCTGGATCACTGCCCGCTGGATGGTGGAAGTCGCCGATGCTCGCAACATCGAGATCGAGTGGGTCATTTTCAGCCTGCGCCATCGCAACCGCGACAACCCGGACTATGACGGGTTCCGTCCGACACTCGACGCACAGCACGGGGCAGTACGGGTGCTCGCGGCTACCGGCGCGCTGCACGGCAACGTCGCAGTCGGCCGTCTCTACACCGCGTTGGGCACGCTGATCCACCACGACGACGACGAGCAGATGGTCCGCCTCGGCGACGCCATAGAGATGGCCGGCCTCTCGGCAGCACTCATCGAGCAAGCCGACAACGATGCGTGGGACGCCAACATCGTTGCCACCACCGAAGAGGGCCGCGGCATCATCGGTGATGATGCGGGCATTCCGCTCATCATCGTGCCGGGCAACCCGGCAGTGTTCTTCGGGCCGGTGCTGTCACCTGCCCCGACCGGCACCGACGCGCTGGAGTTGTGGGATGCGTTCGTCACCCTCGGTCGCTTCGAGGGACTGTACGAAGTGAAGCGTTCGCGCACCACCGGGCCGATCTTCGGTCCCCGCCCCACCTGAGCAACTGCGCACGCGTCACGGCAGGCGGTGGATGACCAGCGGCATGGTCGTGGTGCAGCCGGCATCGTGCAACAGGGCGGCGCTGACGGTGAGCGACCAGCCGGTGCGCATGGTGGTGGCGCAGAGCAGCACCGGACCAGTGGGCACCTCCACCGAACGGTCCAATCGGATCGTGGCGTCGAGGTGGGCAACCACAGGACCACTGGACAGTTGGTCGTCGACCGCGTCACCACTCCAGCTGAACAGGTCGAGGAACGGCAGTTTGCCGACGGCGGCGATGTGCTGCGCGAGCGCGATGTTGGCCCTCATCTCCACTGAGTGAGCAGGTGCTGCAACGACGGCCGTCGGGCGCTGCGGCCACACCCGCGACCATCGCCGTAGCGCCTCCACTGCGCCGGCCAGGAGCTCCGGTGGGATGGTGCCGTAGCCGGTGCGTTGCAGGGCGAGCAGCTCTTCGCTCCACCCCGGGTCGTCGGCAAAGGCGACGGCGCGGCCAACGCTGAGCCCGCTGATCTTGCCCTTTCGCGTGCCGCCGGACGGCCACATCTTGCGCGGCTCGATCTCGATGTCGACACCGTGCATGTACGCACGAGCGGCGGCCAGTCGCTCGGCGGAGGCGTGGAGACCCGGTGACGGCAGTACGCCGGTACACACCGAACATCTGCCGCATGGGGCAGGCGATGGGTCGTCGAGCGCCTGCTGCAGATACGCCATCAGGCAGCCCTCGCCATGGGCATATCGGCGCATCAGGTCGGCCTCGGCACGTCGGGTCTGGGCCAGCGCGGTCCACTTCGCGGTGTCGTGCACGTAGGCCACACCGGTGGCTGACCACTTCGAGCCGTCCTTGGCGACAACGCCGTCGATGGCCAGGATCTTGAGCAGCGTCTCGAGCCGACCACGCCGCACGCCGGTGAGCGAGTCGAGTTCGACGACAGATCGCGCGCCATTGCTGAGTGCGCCGAGGGTGGCTGCCACATCGTCGGGGTTGGGGATGGAGGCGGTCGCGAAGTACTCCCAGATCCGTTCGTCTGCCTGGGCCGACAGCAGCACCGCATCTGCCGTCGCGACCGCACGACCGGCGCGGCCGATCTGCTGGTAGTAGGCGACCGGCGTGGCGGGCGACCCGACGTGCAGGCAGAAGCCCAGATCCGGTTTGTCGTAGCCCATACCGAGGGCGGACGTGGCAACGACAGCCTTCACCAGGTTGGCGCGCAACTGCTCCTCCACCTCCACGCGCGCATCGGCCTCCATCTGACCTGTGTAGGCCACCACCTTGTGGCCGCAGGTCTGCAGGAAGCCGGCCAGCCGATCGGCCTCGGCGACCGTGAGGACGTAGACGATGCCCGAGCCAGGAAGCGTGTCGAGCGCGTCGGCAACCCACGCGTACCGTTCGAGCGGCGATAGGCCCGAGACCACGGAGAGCTGCAGCGAGGTGCGGGCCAACGTGCCGCGGAAGGTCACGGTGCCAGTGCCCAACTGCGCCTCCACGTCGGCGGTGACACGTTGGTTGGCGGTGGCGGTGGTGGCCAGCACGGAGGCGGTGGGGGTGGCGAGCAACGCCCGAGCCAGCCGTTGGTAGTCGGGACGGAAATCGAAGCCCCAGTCGCTGATGCAATGCGCCTCGTCGATGACCACAAGCCCGACGCGCGCCATCAGCTCATCCAGGCGGG
>DAORTY010000253.1:0-4713 GCA_035432905.1 Ilumatobacteraceae bacterium
GCTCGCTGTGCGAGATCACCCACGGCTCCGTCCGTCAGCGACCCGAGTGGAAGACCTGCCAGGACGGCCTCCCGGTACCGTTCGACACCTACCACCGCAACGACCAGCCAGGCCCGATCCGCGTCGCGTCCGGCGGTGAGGCACCGGTGGTTGTCGCCGTGACCGACGCCGGGCACATGCTGCTCCTGGCTGCCAAGGATCTCGACGCGTGCGATGGTTCGATCGATCGGCTCGTCGAGGCGATCGAGGAGTCTGCCGTACGCCTCGGGCTGACATGGGCGCCTGCGTGAACACCGCCCAGCTCGACCGGTTCGACCGCTTCTTCGATGGGCACTACCAGGCGATGGTCGCCGATGATCGCCACCGCGCCGCACGCGGGCCGCAAGGGGTCGATCAACTGCGCGCGGCGCGCTCCTCCTCGTACGCGGCGATGGCGGTGAGTTGCGCGCCGAGCGTCGCGTCGACCCACTTGCTGCCGGCACCGACCACCCGGTCGTAGCGCGCCTGCACCGGACCCAGTTGCCCGGTGAAGTGCGGCATCACCTGTTCGGCGAAGAGCTCGTAGCTGCGCAGCGTCGAGGGGAAGTCCGCCAGATCGGCGCCGAGGAAGAGGTAGGTGCCGAAACCGCCTGTCTTCTCGACCAGCCGCTCGAGTTGCTCGATGGCCATCTCGGGCGTGCCGATGACCATGCGACCGCTCTCGTTGGCGAAGTCGACGAACTCGTCGAAGTCGGACGGCGGAGGCGGCGCGGACGGGTCGCCGATCGGGATGATGTGGCTGAGGTAGTCGAAGACCCACTGCAACCCGTACCGGCAGTTCGCCCGAGCCTGATCCTCGGTCTCGGCGATGTGCATCGGACCCATCAGCCGCCACTTGGCGCGATCGACGACGTGACCGTGCCGGGCCGCTTCCTCCTGCCAGACCTGGAAGTTGTAGTCGAGCACCTGGAACGCCGCCGGCTCGGTGGCGGCGATCGACAGCATTCCCGTGCCGTACCTCCCCGCCAGCTTGCTGCCCGACGGAGAGATGCTGCTGGCCACGGCGATGTCGAAGTCGCTGTACGGCCGAACCTGCAACACGGCCTCGTCGCACGTGAACCAGTCGGTGCGTTCGCTGACCGTCTCGCCACGGAACAGGCGCATCATCACGTCGAATGCCTGCTCCATCCGGGGACGCTGATCCATCGGGTCGATCCCCAGCATCGAAGCGTCGCTGGTGAGCTGGCCAGGACCCGCGCCGAACATCATCCGCCCGCGGGTGAGGTGGTCGAGCATGACGATCCGGTCGGCGAGGATGAACGGGTGGTGGTACGGCAGCGAGTTGACGCCGGTGCCCAACTTGATGTGCCGCGTGCGCTCCGCCGCCGCGGCAATGAACACCTCGGGACTGGCGATCAACTCGCTGCCGGCCGAGTGGTGCTCACCGATCCAGGCCTCCGCATACCCCAGGCGGTCGAGATGCGTGACCAGTTCGAGATCGCGGTGCAGGGCGAGCGTCGGGTTGACCCCGGTCTTGTGCATCGGAGGGAGGAAGATCCCGAACTCGAGCGGTGCATGATGAGGGCGCATGTGCGGCATCTCCAGATGGTGTCACATCACGCCAGGTCGGTCTTCCCGATCTCGACCGTGCTGACGAATCCGGTGGGGTCGTTGAGTCTCCTGCCGTGCTCGCTCAGCAGCGAGCGTCGCTCGCCGGTTCGGGGGCACCCGGGTGACCAGCGGCGTCGGTCCGCCATCTGGTGACCAGCTTGCGGAGTTCGTCGGTCCACAGGACGACGCTGGCGAGGCCGATGCACAGCAGCCAATCCGTGGCGTCGATTGCGGTGGTGTCGAATGCGTCGTTGAGGAACGGGATGTAGACCACGGCGACCTGCAGCGCCAGCGAGATGCAGATCGCGATCCACAGCACCGGGTTGGTGAACAGGCGGTGGAAGGCGCTGACGCGATCGGAACGGGCGTTGAAGCAGTTGAACAACTGTGCGAGCACGAGCGTGGTGAACGCCATCGTGCGGGCCTCGGTGATCGTGCCCGTGCCGTCCACCAACCCACCGGGCAAGGTGATGTCGAGTGCGAGCAACGTGACCACGGCCATGACCAGGCCCACGAACACGATGCCGACCTGCATCTCGCGGTCGATGACCCGGTCGTGCAGGCCTCGCGGCGGAAGGTTCATGACGTCGTCCGGGGGCGGGTCGAAACCCATGGCGAGGGCCGGTGCAGTGTCGGTGAGCAGGTTGATCCACAGGATCTGGGTGGCGAGCAGCGGCACGGCCAAGGTACCTCCGGCCTCGTCGAGGCCGATGACGCCGGCGGCAACGACACCGAGGAGCATCGTCAGGACCTCACCAGCGTTGGAGGAGAGGAGGTAGCGCAGGAACTTGCGGATGTTGGCGAAGATCCCCCGTCCTTCGCGAACGGCGGCGACGATGGTGGCGAAGTTGTCGTCGACGAGGATCATCTTCGCCGCCTCCTTCGTCACGTCGGTTCCGGTGACGCCCATGGCGACGCCGATGTCCGCCCGTTTCAGCGCGGGCGCGTCGTTCACACCGTCGCCGGTCATGCACACGATGTTCCCGTCCGCTTGGAGCGCTTCCACGATGCGCAGCTTGTGCTCGGGAGCAACACGGGCGAAGACCGAGGCCTCTCTCACGGATCGCCGGAACGCATCGTCGGCGAGCTGCTCGATCTGCAACCCGGTGATGGTCGGTGCGCCAGCAGGCGCGAGGCCGAGGTCAGCCGCGATGCGAGCGGCCGTCGCCGGGTGGTCGCCGGTGATCATCACGACGCGCACGCCGGCGCGGTGCGCCTCGGCGATGGCGACACGAGCCTCGGCGCGCGGTGGATCGATGATCCCGACGATCCCGGCGAAGATGAGCCCGTTCTCGACGGCCTCGCTGACGGGGTGCGGCGCGTCACCGTCCAGCGGTAGATACGCCACCGCCAGCGTACGAAGCGCCTCGCCGGCAAGGCGCTCGACGGTGGCAAGGATCTCACTGCGCCGGTCGTCATCGAGCGGCAACGAGTCGTGACCAGCGCGTTCGTGGGTGCAGCGGGAGAGAAGGATGCCAGGAGCGCCCTTGGTGACGACGACCACGCGAGCGTCGAGCTCGGCATCGACCTGGAGCGTGCTCATCAGCTTGCGCTCCGACGTGAAGGGCACCTCGCCCACGCGCCGGAACCGGGCGTCGCGCGCCTCGGTGAATTCCGCCTTGCGCTCGGCGACGAGGAAGGCAGCGTCGGTGGGGTCGCCGTGCACGATCCAGGTGCCATGTTCCTCCCGCAACGACGCGTCGTTGGCGAGGCTGCCCCCCGACAGCACGGCTTGGACCTCGGCGAGCAGCTGACCGCTGGTGATTGGTCGACCGCCGACGAGCAGCTCGCCCTCGGGCGCATAACCGGTACCGGTGACATCGACCTCGCCACTGCGGGTCACGATGCGCTGGATCGTCATCTCGTTCCGGGTGAGGGTGCCGGTCTTGTCGGTACAGATCACCGAGGTCGAGCCGAGCGTCTCGACCGACGACAGCTTCTTGACGACAGCGCGTTTGCGCGCCATGCGCTGCACGCCGAGCGCCAACACCACCGACAGGATCGCCGGCAGGCCCTCGGGCACCGCAGCAACGGCGAGTGACACCCCGATCAGGAGCACCTCCACCAGGTCGCCGGCCCCGGAGATGTCCGACGTCACCAGGACCGCCGCCATCAGCACCACGGCGATGGCGAGCACCGCAACACCCAGCATTCGGCTGACGTGGGCGATCTCGCGCTCGAGCGGCGTGGGCTCCTCCTCGGTCGACTCGAGCAGCACCGCGATGTGGCCCATCTCCGTGGCCATGCCGGTGCCGGTGACAACGACACGACCGCGTCCTCGGACCACGGCTGTGCCGCTGAACACCATGTTGAGCCGGTCGCCGATGGCCACAGGGCCCTCCAGCGTCGAGACGTCCTTCACCACCGCCTCGCTCTCGCCGGTCAGCGACGCTTCGGCGATCGTCAACGATGCCGCCGTCACCAGCCGCCCGTCGGCGCTGACAGCGTCGCCTTCGGCGAGCAGCATGATGTCGCCCGGGACGAGATCCGCCGAGTCGATCCGCTGCTCGACACCGTCACGCACCACCGAGGACGAGACAGCGACCATGCGCTGGAGGGCAGCCACCGCCTGCTCGGCCCGAGCCTCTTGCACATAACCGAGCACGGCGTTGGCGACGAGGATGGCGGCGATGACGAAGCCCTCGAAGGGGAGACCGTCGGCCCCCTCGACGGCCCACGTGATGAACGAGATGATCGCGGCGGCGATGAGCAGGTAGACGAGTGGGTCGGCGAACTGCGCCAGCAGCTTGCGCCACCCCGGAACACCGGCGCGCGCCTCGATCTGGTTGGCGCCGGCTCGCGCCAATCGAGCCCTGGCTTCGGCCGTCGTGAGCCCGCAGGCGAGGTCGGCGTCGACCTCCCGTGCGACCGCCGCCGAGTCTGCGAGCCAGGGTTCGGCGCTCACGCGTCGATCTCACTGACGGCGGCGGGCGAGCGCGGCGACGCTTCGACGAGTGGACTTGCACGCATGGAGTACGGGGCTTTCGCTGGTCAGCGAACCGCGGGGTCTGGACGGGTCAAGAGATCGAAGGAGCACCTTCGACGCTAACAGCCATCCGCCGACGACCCAGCCGGGCAACACCGCTGATCGTCTCACCCCGACGCGGGATGACTTGCAGAGCG
>DAORTY010000254.1:0-4641 GCA_035432905.1 Ilumatobacteraceae bacterium
CCTTCTCGATGAGGGCCGCGATTGCGTCGCTGCATGACTTGGTTGAGAAGCCCGTCTCGTTGGCGTAGTGCTGAGCCGATCGCCACGATTCGAGGGTGGTCGTGTTGGATGCAGCGGCGACCCTTGCCAGTACGAAACGCTGCGTGGGGCTGAGCTTGCGCGACTGGCCCGCATCGGTCGCCCATTGGTCACGCTGCAGGGGGCCGAATGCGGTCATGCTGCCGCCTGGCCCCCGCCGCGTGGGGCGTGCATGGCGAGGGCGTGGAGAAGCCGCCATTCGCCTTCCTCGGTCCCCTGAGGGCACTGAGCGGCCTCTGAGGACACAGCAATCACCAGCGCGTGAGAGGCGAGCATGGGTGAGCCGTCCACTTCGAGCACGCTGGCACCGGCCTCGTCAGCGATGAGGGTCACCTGCGCGGGCCCGATGGTGGTGGCCCATCGCTGGCCGACATGGTAGGGCACTTCCCACCATTGAACGCGGCCCGGTGTGTCTGGGGCGGCTCGTGTGGCTTCGACGAGCTGTGCGAGCGTGTTCATCGCCCCCCTTGAATGGGTTGTCGAGCGAGCCAGCCCTCGATGCCGTGCGCGGCATCTGCGGCGTGCTTGACGAGCGTGGCGGGCATCCCGTCGGGCAGGCCGTGGGCGGTCTCCTCGCAGCGCCAGGCGACCTCCTCGGCCACCTCGGCGGCGAACTCTCGGGCGGTCAGGATCAGGCCGCCCATCAGAACGGCTCCTGACCGAGGAGTGCCACCGCCATGATGCTGACCAGCGAAGCAAACAGCGACCCGGTGAGCAGCGCCAGCAGCGCCGCACGCGTGAAGCTCTCGCCGTTGAACACTTCTCGGATTGTCATAGCTCCAGCGAGCACCGCCATGGCGGCAGCCAGCCCAATCCTCGCGGTATCCTGACTACTCATCAAAACGGCTCCTCGTCGTAGTTGTACCCGGCGGGCGGGGCCGCTGGTGGCGGGGCCGACGCTGGGCCGCTGGCGCCGGTCGTGTAGCCCGCGCTGCGCTCGTTCTTCTCGACGACGGCGGTCGCCCAGCGCAGCGACGGGGCCACCTCGTCGGCCACGATCTCCACCTTGGAGCGCCGGTCGCCGCCGTCGGTGTCCCATGAGCGCTGATCGAGCCGTCCGGTGACGACCACCCTGGTTCCCTTCGGGCACGACTCGGAGACGTTCTCACCGAGCTTCGCCCAAGCGACGACGTCGAAGAACGACGTGGCCTCTTCCCACTCGTTGGTGGTCCGGTTCTGCCACTTGCGGTTGACGGCAACACCAAAGTTGGCGACCGCCTGCCCGGACGGCGTGAACCGAAGCTCAGGATCTCTAACGACGTTGCCAACGATGGTGACGTGGTTGCCGGCGCTCATGCGAACGCCTCGCCGTTGCCTGCGGGCAGGGCTTCAAGGAGTCGGGCGCACGACGCGCCTTCGAGCTTGCCGAGGAGCGAGTAGTTGACGCTCTGGAGGCCGAGGATGTCTTTGGCGGCCGGTGCGACGTCGCCGAGGGTGAGGCCGCGCTCTCGGAGCAGTTGCTTCCATTCGTCGGCGCTGAGCGGGTCGCTGTTGTCGTCGGCCGTGTCGAGGGTGGCCTGGGTGGGCTCGTCGGCCTGCTCGGGCTCGTCGGGGACGATCTCGGCGTCCTCGGGCTCAGCGGCCGCCTGTGGGGTCTCAGCGGGCTTGCTGGCCTTCTTGGCGGGCTCGGGTGCGGGCTCGGGTGCCTCGATGGCGGCGGCGGCCTCGGTGGTGGCCTGCAACGCCTCGACGGGCGACCCGAAAGCGTCGGCGCCACCCACGTCGATGTCCCCCTCGACAGCCATGCCCAACTTCAGCTCGGGGCACGCATCACCCACGGCGATCGAAGTGGCACGGGCGAAGAGCATTCGCTGAGGGCGCGTCTTGTAGTTGGGGTTCTTGGCGACGTCGCCGGCCTGGGTCGCCTCCTGGATCGTGTAGGTCACGTCCGCACTGCTGAGGCCGTCGCTGCGCTCGATGGTGACCCGGCAGCTGGTGGCGGTGCGCTCGTGGACCTGGAACTTGTGCCCGGCCATGATGACGAGCGCGCGCATCGCCTCGGCGTAGAGCTGCGGTGTGCCGTGGACCACGGCGATGTTCTGCATCGCCTGGATGGGCCCCCAGCCGTGGGCGGTGCCCATCTCGGCGGCCACGTAGATGTTGCCGGGCTTCTTGCGGTACTCCTTGGGGATGATCTCGGTGTTCGACAGGAACTCGGCCATCTCCATCTGGGTGCCGCCGTCCATGCGCTGCCACTTGATCGATGACGACTCGATGGGGCGGACGGCGGGCGGTTCTGCCCGACGCGCGAGTTCGGTGGAGGGCTTGGTCTGGGTGTTGGTCAACATGATGCTTTTGCTTCCTTGGTTGTGAGCAACGATCGGTTGCCCTTGGTGTTGGCTTTGCGGGTGAACCACGGGACGCCGTGAACGTTGGCTGTCTCGTGCTCGCCGATGGCGTCGGTGAGGATGGCGGCCAGGCGCTTCTCCTCTGCGGTGGCCGCTTTGAGGGCGGCCTTGGTGCGGACGTAGCCGGTGGCGACGTCGTCGAGGTGGCTCAGGTCGACAGCGTTCGGGTCGGTGGCGTCGGGGTTCTCGGCCTTGATGGCGTCGTAGTCGTCGGCTTCGATCTCGGGGAGCGTCCCGGCTTGGACGTGCGCCCACAACTCCCGGCCGAACTCGTAGAGCCGTGCCTGGAGCTGGCGGTCGGCGCGGTGCTCCCAAAGCGACAGGCGACCGACGCGCTCGACGGCCACCAGGTCGTCGCC
This sequence comes from Ilumatobacteraceae bacterium, assembly GCA_035432905.1. Classification (GTDB taxonomy): domain Bacteria; phylum Actinomycetota; class Acidimicrobiia; order Acidimicrobiales; family Ilumatobacteraceae; genus UBA668. Next base: position 2,786 of record DAORTY010000254.1, read on the forward strand.
GACGTCGTGGGTCTGCGCCTCGTCGCTGAGGTCGAGGATGACGACCACGCAGCGGTCCATCCCGGCCACCAACATCTGCCATTGCACCTGTGCGGCGTAGTAGGCCCAGTTGGCCCGCTCGGTCGTCTTGATCTCCAGCAGCCCCACGGCGTCGGCCAGCTCGTCGTCGGGGTGGCCGAGCAGGAACCCGTCGACGGTGGCCCGCATCCATGGGTGTTCGGTGTTGGCGAGCCAGGTCTGTTCGCCGGCGACGGTGAACCCGGTGAGCGCTTCGACGGCCTTGGCGATGCGTGCCTCCCAGTCGTGGCCGCGGTCCATGCGCTCGGTTGGCTCTTCGGGTGGGGTGAGTCCGAGCTTGCCCGCGACGATGGCGCGAGGGGTCTTGTGGTAGCTGCGGGTGAACGCGGCGGCGATGTCGGAAGCGCCGATCCCCCCTTGCCGCCATGCGAGCCATTCGGCGTCCTGGGTGGGTGCGGTCATCGGTCGTCTTCCTTGGTTGGGTCTACGGGGCAAACGATCACGTCGACGCCGGTGCGTCCGTTGCGTCCGGTCGAGGCGACCTTGGCGACGTTGAGCCACACGACCCGCGAGTCGTCGGTGAACACGCCGGCGTCGGTGAGCGAGTCGAGGACGGCACGGGTGAGCTTGTCGAGGTCGGGTTTGGTGTCGGCGTACACCTTGGTGACCGGCCACGATTTGGGGCGGGGCATGTGAAACGTGAGCGTGACGGCCACGGGGCAGTCCCACGGCTCGGTGTGCCCAGCGTGTTGTGCGGCGTTGCGTGCCATCACGGTCACGGCGTCGCGCCACGCTCGGTGTTGGGCGCGGCTGGTGTTGTTGCCAGCCTCGATGACGCGCGCTTTGTTGCCGCTGCGCACGGCCGTCTTGGACCCTTGCGGGCGCGGGTTGCCTTCGACGCTGAATTGGAGGTCGCTGGCGTGGCTCATGCGGCAACCTGCGCTTCCCAGTCGATCGGGCCGAGCACTTCTTCGATAGCGGCCTGTCGTTCGGTGGTGGGGGTGTTGATGCCCCGCGCCCACAGGGAGACACTGCTTCTGCTGACGCCGAGCCGCTCGGCGAGTTCCCGCTGTTTGAGGCCGCGCAGTGCGAGTGCGCTGACGAGCCCCGTTTGGTGTGCGCCGCTGCGGGCTTGGAGGATGCTTCGGCGGTCCCGTGCGGTCTTGCCGCCCCAGATACCGAAGTCTTCCCCCACGGTGAGCGCGTATTCGAGGCACTGTTGGGCGACGGGGCAGGTTGCACACACGGCTTGGGCTGGCCTGGGGTCGGTGGTGCGCTCAGGGAAGAACAGGGCGGTATCGACGCCGACACATACGGCGCCGTCTTGCCATGTGGTATCGGGAACGGTCATGCCGTCCACTCGTCATGCCAGCGTGCGGTTGCTTTGTCGATGGGGTCGGCGCCCCACCGGTAGCGGCGTTCGTCGCCGTTCCAGTCGATGGTGCCGATTGGTGCGGGGCGCCGACCGGGGCGCGTGGTGTGTCCCGGTCGGCGGTCGGCCCCCCTGCTTCTGGTCCAGAGAGCTTTGAGGCGCCTCATGCCGACACCATCTCGGCGTATGGCGCGTCGGCTGGGTGGACGGTGATGCCGATGGACCGGAGCGGGCCGGTCTGGGTGTCGTAGTGCGTCTGCGTGAATTGCTCGCCGATCAGGTCGTGGACAGCGAGTGCCCTTGTGGCGGCCCTTGTGGCTTCCCATGCGGCGGGCCATGCGGCGGGCCATGCGGCGGCCCTTGTGGCTTCCCATGCGGCTTCCCGTGCGGCTTCCCCTGCGGCGGCCCCTGCGGCGACCCCTGCGGCTTCCCCTGTGGCGGGCCATGTGGCGGGCCATGCGGCGGG
>DAORTY010000255.1:0-2401 GCA_035432905.1 Ilumatobacteraceae bacterium
CGGGCGGCGGCATGCTCGACGCTCGTCGCGTGCGTCGACGATCAGGATGACTCCTGATTCAGCACTCACCCACGACGGTGGGTGATCTCGCTACGGTGAACAGATGTCTCGTGCGCAGACCATTGGCCGGTGGGTGCTGGCAGGCTTCTTGACCTTCGCCGGAGTGAGTCACCTGACGTGGAGCTCCGACGAGTTCTTGGCGCAGGTTCCCGGCTGGCTGCCGGTCAGCGCTTCGTTCGTCGTACTGGTCTCGGGAATTGTCGAGATCGCTCTCGGGCTCGCGCTGGTCGGCCTGCCTGCTCGCCGCCGCCAGGTCGGGTGGGTCGTTGCTGCATTCTTCATTGCGGTGTTCCCGGGCAACATCTCGCAGTTCGTGACGCACACGGACGCGTTCGGTCTCGACTCCGACGTCGCGCGCGGAGTTCGGTTGGCATTCCAACCCCTGTTGGTGGTGTGGGCACTGTGGTCGGTCGACCAGCTTCACCTCCGCCGACGCCGATGACGCTGTTCACAATCGCACGTGTCACACGTTGACCACGGTGTGATTCGATGGGGCCGCGACACGTGCGTTTGTGCACGGTCCGTGGGTTTCAGATGGTTGCGTCAGGGGTAGCAGGTTCACCATGCAGGAGATGTCGTCGGATCAACGGTCGTGGAGCGATGTCCCGTGGCGAACGATCGTTGCGTCCGTCGCGGTGGTCCTGGGTACGTATGTGCTGCTGACGGTGGTGCTGGCGACGGTTCGTATCCTGGCCTGGATCGCGATCGCCGGCTTTCTGGCCATCGTGTTGGCGCCCGCCGTTCGTTTCGTCCAGCATCACCTCGGTGGCCGACGCACGCTTGCGGCATGCCTGGTGATGTTCACCGCGCTGGCGGTCACGTTGGGAACGCTCGCACTGTTCCTGCTTCCCGTGCGGAACCAACTCGTCGACATCATCACCGACCTACCCGGAACAGTGCAGCGCGCCGCCGACGGCAAGGGTCCGGTGGGGCAGCTGGTCACCAGACTGCACATCGAGAGCTACGTGCAGGACAATGAGCAGCAACTGGTCGACGCTGCGACGAAGCTGTCCGATTCGCCCATCGATACGGCACAGTCCGTACTCAGCGCAGCCTTCGCCGTGATCTCCATCTTGTTGATGAGCACGCTGTTCCTCACCCAGTCCGAACCCATGGGCAAGGCGTTCCTCGGTGTGATCCCCGCACGCCGGCGCATGACAGTGACGACCATCGCCACCGATGCCGCCGGTGCCGTCAGTGGCTACATGGTCGGCAACCTGCTGGTCAGCCTCATCGCTGGGTCGACGGCATTCGTCTGCTTGCTCGCGCTCGGCGTGCCGAGCCCCGTTGTACTTGCGCTCTGGGTTGCGTTCGCCGACCTCATCCCCCTGGTCGGTGCCACGCTCGGCGCCGCAGCCTGCGTGTTGGCCGCCTATCTGCATTCGCCTGCCGCCGGACTCATCGCGTTGATCTTCTTCGTGGTCTACCAGCAGCTGGAGAACGGAGCGATTTATCCGTGGTTGATGGCGCGCAAGGTGCAGGTGAATCCGCTCGTGGTGTTGCTCAGTGTGCTCCTCGCCGTGGAACTGTTCGGCATCGTCGGTGCGTTGCTGGCTGTACCCGTCAGCGGCGCGCTGCAGGTCATCGTGAAGGCATTCAGAAGGGAACGCCCGATGGAGCGGTTGGTGCTGCCGGAGGGACTGATCGAGGCAGGGTAGGGTCCGCTTGCGCGCCACGAGCCGTCATGGGAATCGAGGATTGTGATGACCACTCCGAACCTGCCTGGTCGACTGGGCAACCCAGAGTTGACACTCGCCACCGACCGCCGCGCCGACCCGCGCATGATTGCAGCGATGACACCGCTCGGGCTCGCCGAAAGGACTCCACCGCAGCCGGTCACCCTCGACACTCCGCTGGAGCAGATCCACGAACTCAACCTGATGGCCGAAGCGGGCATGGACATGCTGTTCTCGATGATGTTGGCCGACCTGCCGGCTGTAGCCGGGGTTGTTCGAAGCGTCGAGGTGATCACCGGTGTCGACGGCAATGACATCACGCTGTACATGCACCGACCCGAGGGAGCCACCGGCCCACTGCCGGGTCTGTTGCACCTGCACGGTGGCGGCATGACCATCCTCGAAGCGTCCGGCAGCGGCTACCAGCGTTGGAGGGACACACTCGCCGCGACGGGCATGGTCGTCTGCGGTGTCGAGTTCCGCAACGCGAGCGGCAAGCTCGGCCCGCACCCGTTCCCGGCAGGTCTCAACGACTGCTCGTCGGCGCTGCGCTGGTTCGCCGGCCAGAGCGAGCGTCTCGGTGTCTCGAAGATCGTCATCTCCGGCGAATCCGGTGGTGGCAACCTGACGCTTGCGACGACACTCAAGGCGAAGCGCGATGGTGA
>DAORTY010000255.1:2501-4600 GCA_035432905.1 Ilumatobacteraceae bacterium
GACGAAGGCTTGGCGTACTACCGCAAGCTGGCCGCCGCCGGTGTGCCCGTCGCGGCCCGGACGGTCAACGGCACCTGTCATGCGGGCGACTGCCTGTTCGAGGGGGCGATGCCCGAGGTGTACGCCGCCACCATCCGCGACATCAAGGGTTTCGCCGACTCTCTCTGACGCCGACATTGGCGCGCCGTGCGGGTTACGCGAGCAGCGGCGCCAGCGCGGCGGAGTCGAGATACTCGTTGACGGAAGTGACCTTGCCGTCATCGTCGAACTCGACGATCAGGGCAACATCGACGACGGCTTCCTTGCCGCGCATCGACAGCCGGGCATCGTGATACTCCACGATGATGCCGTCGCGCACGACGCGGCGAATGTTCTCGTATCGAACCGACAGCCCCATCGCTCCGAATCCGGCGACCACGTCTGCGACGGTCTGCCTGGCTCCGCCGCCGAAGTTCTGTCGCACGGTGGCCCCCGGCGCGAACTGCTGCGCCCAGTCGGTCCAGTTCGATTCCTCGGCGAGACGAAGGAGGCGATCCATTGCAGCATTCAGGTCCATGGCGACACAGTACGCCCAGCGTGATCGCTGGTCTGGCAAAGTGTCATCGTGATTGTCTTTCTGGAGACCGATCGTCTGATCCTGCGCAGGTTCACCGCCGACGACATCGGCCTGATCATCGAGCTGGACAGCGACCCGGAGGTGAAGCGCTACATCGACAATGGCGCCCCTGTGGACCTCGCCGATCTCGACGAGACGATGGAGTGGTGGCTGCGGTACTACGAGAAGTTCGACGGGTACGGCTTCTGGGCCGCGATCGAGAAGGCCACCGACGAATTCATTGGTTGGTTCCACTATCGGCCGGGGCATGGCGCGGGGCCGTTGGAGCCTGAGCTGGGTTATCGCCTCCGGCGAGCGTCGTGGGGTCGTGGGTTCGGGACCGAAGCCTCGCGAGCGCTGATCGACAAGGGTTTCCGCGAGTTCGGTGTCGAGCGGGTGTATGCACAGACCATGGCCGTGAACATTGCCTCTCGTCGAGTGATGGAGAAGGCGGGCCTGCGGTACATCCGAACGTTCGAGACCGAGTGGCCGATTCGAATACCTGGTGACCAAGAAGGCGACGTGGAGTACGCGCTGACGCGTGCCGAATGGCACACCGCCAACGAGGGGAAGTAGCGAGCCCAAATGGATGTTGTGCGCGCAAGCAATTAGGAACATGGGATCGGTTTGCACCGAGGTGTCGCGGGGTGCCCCTTCCCAGCGCTCTTCGCCTCGAGCGTGAACCTCAACAGGTAGGTGCCTCCCCCATGAATCATTCCTTGCAAGGACGCGCAGATGGCGACCTCCTGTCGGCCATCGATGCCGTGGTCAACGAACCGCGTGTGTCGCTGGCCTTGCGATGGGCGGACGAACTGCGGCTCACCGCCGCGCGTGCGCCCAGGCCGGCAGCTGTCGCACGATGCCTCAGGGAGCTGATTCGCAGTGGCGACGATGTGTCGGCGCTGGCGGCAATTCACGCGATCGGTGCGGTTGCTGATGACATGGCCGACCGCGTCCTTGTCGACATCGTTGCGGACGGCGTCGAGCCCTACGCAGCTCACGCCGCATGGTCGCTGGCAGCCCGACGCCCACAGCGAGACGCAGTCCGGCCCCTGTTGCAGCTGTTCATGGGCGATGGGTTCCCCGCGATGTTGGCGGAGCGAACACTGATCGAGTGGGCGCGTCTCGATGTGGCGACGATGGCCGAGGTTGCCCGTGCAGGTGCAGTTCTGCCGAATTGGCCCGAGCGTCGCCGGCTCGCTGATCTGTACGAGTCGATGCGACAAGCCGTTGATGCCTCGCCCTTGTCGAATACGGACGGCTCGGGGACAGGCAGCGGGCTCGTCGTGGTGCAGCCATGCGTTCATGCCCGCATCGATCGTGACGGCTCGACCTTGGGCGTTGGAGATTCGGGCGGGGTGGCTTCGCTGCTGCGCTCGCTCGGGCCGGCACTGGCTGCGCAGGCGTCGATTGCCGAGGTCATCACCGTCACGCGTGCGAACGGTTCTGAGCCCGCCATGGAGTACCTCGGCGACGGTCATCGGATCGAACGGTTGACGATCGG
>DAORTY010000256.1:0-4545 GCA_035432905.1 Ilumatobacteraceae bacterium
CCCAACTGGTCACTCCTCGACCAACTCACCCCACCCTGAAATCCGAAGCGCCGGATGTCGTTCGAGGAACTCGACAGTCGGTGGCGCCAGCGTCATCCGAACAACAGCGGAATCATCGAGTCCCTTGGCGCGCAGGACGAAGAGGCCGTGGCCATCGAGGCCGCGCTAACGGAGAACCTTCGATTGGGTCGGTTCAATCTCGTGCTCGCCGTCGACCGGATCAACGACGGATTGCGCCGAATTGTCGAGTTCATGAATGACCGCACTTCGGCGGACTTATCTGTCGTCACGATGGAGCTGCGCTACTCCAAACATGGCGACGTCGAGATGCTCGTCCCGACCGTGTTCGGCGCAGAGCTTGCCCGCGCAAAGGCTCAGAAGGCCGGCACCAAGGTCTCCTGGTCCGAATCCGACGTGCACGATTACCTGGAAACTCACTGGCCTTCTGAAGCTCCCGTTGTTGCAAGGATTCTTGACGCCCTGCGTCTGCTACCTGGGCTCAGCTTCGTTGGTACTAGCGCGATTACCCCATCGCTGATCGCTCGCTGGGATGGACCCAACGGTGTGACGTGGCCGTTCGTGGTGTACACGAGCAAGCAGCCGTACCTGCGCATCAACTTCCATTGGATGACCGCTCTCCCGGAGGCCGATCTATTGCAGCTGGCCGCTGCTCTTGAACAGCTCCCGGGGTCGACGGTGTCGAGCGCCGACGTAGTTGCCAAGAAGTTCAAGAGTCGCCCCTCACTGCCTGTCGCCACGGTGCTCGACACCACCTTGGCGCAGGGTGCATTCGTCGCCGCAATGAGGGCGCTACTCACATCGACGTGAGCAACGCCTTCAGGCGAACTTGGCTTCGGGTGTGGTTCAGCCTGCGGCTGACGGTCTCGCGGCGTTGGCCGACGACTGCGGCTACTTCTTGAACCGAGTGGCTGCAGCCGTCTACGAGCCATAGCTCGCGGAACTCCGCCGCCGTCAGGTCGTCGCGGACTTCGCGCAGCATGGCACTGGCGACCATGCGCTCGGCGACGGCGGTGTCCACATCGAGCGCCCCATCGACGACTTCGGCCAGAAGATCGCCGCCGTCGGCTGCGTTGGCCGAGATGTAGCGTCGGCCGGGGTGACGTAGGCCGTCACTACCAACTAACAGCCGCACGCCCTCGCCTCGCTGGGCGCGCTCGCGGCGATCGAACGAGATACCGGCGTGGCTGGCTCGTTGGCGGGCGTAGCCGACCGGGTCGGGGTATGCGGCCATGATGTCGGCCGGGCGTTTGGCGAGGGCCAGGGCCACGTCGCCGGCGATGTCGTCGGCATCGAATGCCTTGCGAGACCGGGCGGATAGGCGGGCCACCTCACGGAAAACTGTCATCACGTACGCCTCTTCGGCGGGGGTGAGAGGGGCAGCGGATGAAGCGCTGCTGGCGTGCTGTGCGAACTGGTTGCCTGGTGGCTCCTGACGGGAGGCCGACCGGTGACCCGGGCGGCGATGAGTGGACAACCCGCAGTATGAAGCAAGCCTGTGACACAGTTCCCGAGCCGCTCACGAGGTCGGCTCGCCTGGCTCGATATCGGCCGCGTAGTCGGTGCGGCGACCCTTGTGCGTGCTGCGCGAGCGGGAGTACTGTCGCTTGGCCGCAGCAGGCGACCACATGCCCTCCTCGAGCTGGGCGGCGTCCTGTCGCAGCTCGCCGATTTCGCTCGGTGACGCGTTCGCACGGGTCAGCAGGTCGGCCCCGGCGGACAGCAGTTGCGACGCCGATTTGAGGTCGCCGCGGTCCGCGGCATCACGAGCCTCACGGCGGGTCTTGGCCACCTCCAACCGCAACACCTCCTCCGTCACCTCCGGGCTCGCGGCCGGGTCGACTCCAGTCCCAGCCATCACCACGACAGGGACCGTGACCGTGTGCAGCGCGACGTCCCCCGTTGTCGAGGCCCAACGAATCGTCAGCGTCGCCACGTCGATCGGTCCGTCCACGAAGGCGGGGCGCAGGTGGAACTTGGCGATCAACTTGCGTCGCTCGCCGCCGTACGCGTCGCCCATCGCCACCTGCAGTCCGTTCGGAACGTCGGTAATCGGGAACTCGTTGAGCACGCCCGTCGCGGCAACGGCGTCGCTCGGAGTGATCTCCACCGACACGTTCTGGGCCACCACCGAAGCCAGCGCGCCGAACTCGTCGGTGAAAACCTGTGCCGCCTGGTCCGGGCCGGCGCAGAAGTAGTCGTTGCCCATTCCGCCGTCGGCGAGCGCGGCGAGCAGCTGCTCGTCGTAGTCCTCACCGAAGCCGACCAGCGAGGTGGTAATGCCTTGTCCGTACCCGCTCTTGATGAGCGGCACCAGCTGATCGGGGCCGGTGATGCCCGCATTCGCATGGCCATCCGTGAGCACGATGATTCGGCGAAGCGCACCGTCGCGGGGCGAGCCGGTCAGCAACTCCAGCCCCTTCAACCACCCACCCGACAGATTGGTCGACCCGCCGCAACGAATTGCCCGCACGGCAGCGCCCGCTCCATCGGGTTCGTGGTGCGTCAGCGGCAACACCAACTGCACTTCGTCATCGAAGGCAACCACAGCCATCCGGTCGTCCGGGCCGGCGAGCCGCAGCAGCTGTGCCGTCGCACTCGTGACGGCTTCTAGCGGTGACCCGCTCATCGAGCCCGACCGGTCGAGAACAACGACTACATCCAACGGTGCTCGCGCAACACTTGCCGCGGGCGGCGCAGCGAGTTCGAGCATCACGTGCACGACCTCATCGACGAGAACTGCAACCAGGGTGCGATCGAACTTGATGGTCGGCTTCATGGCGGACTCCTCGCTCTTGGCAACCCGGGTGGTTGCGCAACGGGAAGAGAACGCGCGAACTCCAGCGACGTGTGACCGCGGGCGGGTGGGCCACACTGTGGGAGTGGCGACACTTCTTCCAGCCGACTTCGATCTCACGTTGCTGGAGCACTCCGAGCTGCGTGTGTGTACAGCGTTCCTCGCCGGCCTCGATGACAGCTGGACGGTCATCCCCACCGTGCCCGTTCTGGTCGAGGGCAAGGACTGCGAGATCGACGTCGTGCTCGTCTCAGCCAGCAGGGGCGTCATCCTCGTCGAGGTGAAGGGCGGAGTCGTCACCGTCGAGGGCGGGGCGTGGGTCCAGAACGGTCGGGTGATGACGAAGTCGCCGACCTCGCAGGTGACGAAGGCGAAGCACAACCTGATGAAGCGGTTGCGAAGTGCGGGCATCAACCTGGAAGGTCTGTTCGTCTGTCATGCCGTCGCACTGCCCGATGTCGGCTCGGTGCCTACTGCGGGACTCGGACTCGACGCTCCGGCCGAAATCGTGTTCGCCAAGCCGCAGCTCGAGTTCCCGACCCGCGCCGTGAATGGACTGCTCCGCGAGCACGGACCGATCCCACCGGAACGGATCACTCGCTTGCTCGCCGCGCTGCGGCCGGACATCGCGTTCGACGGCAGCGAAGGCCAAGTGTTGCAGTGGGCGGGCAAGCAGCTCGACGCCGAGACCCGCGTGCATCTCACCAACGTGAGTGGGCTGGACAAGAACCATCGGGTGTTGGTGACCGGTGGCGCCGGAACGGGCAAGACAATGCTGGTCCAGCAGTGGGCCCAGCGGGCTGTTGTCCGGGGCGAGAGAACTGCGGTGGTGTGCTTCAACAAGCCGATCGCCGACCAATTGCAACGGTCGCTCGCTGACGCCGACGTGATGGTGGGTACCTACCACGACATCGCCGTCCGATTGCTGGAGCCGCACGGTTTTCGCGTCGGTGCCGCGCCGACCCCGGAGTACTGGTTGAACGTGCCCACCGACTCGTTGGAGTTCCACGCTCGTGAGATCGGGACTCCCTTCGACACGATCATCGTCGACGAAGGCCAGGACATGTACCCGCACTGGTTCGCATCGCTGGAGCGCCTGCTCGACCCACGCGGCCCGCGCAACCTGCTGGTAGTTGCAGACCCAGCGCAAGCGATCTACGTGAAGCCATGGTCGCCGCCCGCCGACATGATGGAACTGCCATTGGTGTTCAACTTGCGCAACTGCCTGGCGATCGCGAAGTTGGTGCAACGCCTCGGCGGGCCCTCCCCACTGCCGTCTGCCCCGTACGGCGATGCGGTCGTCCACCGGTATGCCGGCGGCAACAAGGAAGTGCGCAAGCGGGTGCGAGACGAGGTGCAGGCACTGACGCAGTCGTACGGAATTCCGTACAGCCAGATCGCCGTGCTGACCACACACCGCAACACGCGCGACGCCTTGGTCGACGAGCCGATCGAAGGTTGCCCACTGGTCCGTTGGGCAGACCGCAGCGAAGACACCGTGCTGTGCGAAACCGTGCACCGCACGAAAGGCATCGAACGCACCGCAGTGATCCTGGTCGACACATCGGGAGAGCCCGACAAGGTGTTGCTGTACGTAGGCGTCAGCCGAGCTGTATCGGTACTGCGGCTGGTCGGCACCAAAGCCTTGGCCGACGCGTTGGGCGTAGCCCCCGGCGCCAGCACCCCGGCTGCGAAGTAGCGTCCAACCGTGCCGTCGGAACTCGAGGACC
>DAORTY010000257.1:0-4500 GCA_035432905.1 Ilumatobacteraceae bacterium
TGCCGACTACGCGACCGAGGTGCTCGGTCTGCCTGCCGAGCAGGTGTCGAAGATCATCGCCGAGATGACCGACGCCAACGCGGACGAGATCGAGATGCGGCTCACCGTGTTGGCTCGCACCCGCAACGCAACCATCGTCGCCAACCTGGTCACGACCGGCACGCACGCCGGTGTAGGCGATCAGGCGCGCAGCGCGTCGGGCACGAACAACGCTCGCCCCGGGTTCACGCTTGTTGGTGAGCAGGGGCCGGAGCTGGTTCGCATGGGTGGCGGCGAACGCGTGTCAACGGCGGACGAAACGAAGTCGCTGCTTGACCCTGTGGCGTTCGCCAACGTTGTCGGCCCGATGATCGCCAGGGCGATCCGACAAGAATTGCGGTCCGCCTGATGGCTGAAGTCGATCTCGGGTACACATACATCGCGGTCGCATCCGACCTGACTGACGAGATCGCGGTCTCGTCGATGTCGTGGGCGTCGGCGAAGCGTGGGAACGTCGACGTGCGTACCCGTGCGAACGGTCGCACTGTTGCCGTGTCGCGCCCAGGGGTCACTCGTACGGCGATGGTTGTGCTCAAGATCGAGGACCGTGACGACCTCGAATGGTTGGAGGCGAACATTGCCCGACTGGTGCTCGTTCGCGCCGAGCGCGGGCAACGCCTGTGGGGCGTGTACTCCACCCCCGACTACGCCGAGCGAGTGTGGCCGGTCCTGCCGATCATGGTCACCCTCACCGTCAACGAAGTGACCGTGAGCGAGATCGTATGACCACGGTCGAACTGATCGAGGCACCGTTGGTGGAGGTGGCCGCCGGCTTGGATCTGCTCGACTCAACCGGGGCGTTTGTCGCCGACATCTCCGACGACCTGACCGGGCCGGGCAGTGTCATCGCTCGCAACATGGGCAACAAGATCCACGGCACCGCCAAGCTGACGATCTCCCGCGAACTGGCGTGGGGCCGCGACCGGGTGCGGCCGTGGGTGGAACTCTCGGCCGACGGGCAGACCACGACTCGGTGGAACATGGGCGTCTACGCGATGACGACCCCGCAACGCAACGCCGGCGAAACCCCGGCCACCTACTCCGTTGACGGGTACGACCTGCTGACGATCCTCGATACCCCGTACGGGTCGACCTATTCGGCCGCTGCAGGCTCGGTGCCGCTGACCCTGATTGCCACGCTGTTGACTGCGGCAGGGATCACGAACGCCATCGATCAGGCGGCGATCGCCGAGGTGTTGCCGACGGGGTCGCTGGTCGTGTATCCGATCGCGCAGGAGAACACGACGCTCAAGATCATCAATGACCTGCTCGCCAGGGTCGGGTACGGGCCGCTGTGGATGGACCGCGACGGGCGTGCCCGTTCGGCACCGTTGGTGGCTCGTTCGTCGGTGTCGCCGATGTGGGCGTACTCGACAAGTTCGGCGACCACGTCGGTAGGTGAGCAGCGCACCGCAACCGCCGACTTCTTTGCTGCTGCGAACCGGTGGGTGTTCATCCGTGACGACCCGGGCGTGGGCGCATCAACGGAGGGCTCCGGCATGTACACGGTCACGAACGCCGCTGACGGGCCGACATCGATTGCCGGGCGTGGTCGCACCATTTCCAAGATCGTGAAGCTGCAGGCGGTCACACAGGCGGCGCTGATCGCCCAAGGCGACCAGGTGGTCGAGGCTGACAAGCGGTTGGCGTCGAAGGTGGCGGCAAGCGTCGGGCCGAACCCGGAGCACTGGCATGAGGACACGGTGACGTTCGCTGATGCTGATCTTGGTGTGTCGGGCCTGTTCGCGGTGACGGAATGGTCGTTCGATCTTGGTGGCGGCGACATGGGCTTGCAGTTGGAGGCGACCTGATGGACTCGAAATGGGCTGTGGTGATGCAGGTGTCGCCGCTGTTGGTCCGGTTCCCCGGCGATACCGGCGATGTGCCGGTGGGGTTGAAGTCGTCGGGGTTGTCGTTCACGGTGGCGGACATGCTGCTGCTGGCGTTGGTCGGTTCGCAGTGGGCTGTTGTCGCGAAGCTGGTCGCGACATGACCGAGGCCGAGAAGATCGCCGCTGCGGTCGCACGTCGCGCTGACGGGATCGCTGCCGCCGGATCGAAGGCCGCATGGGTCGCTGGGCTGTTGTCGGCGACCGTTGAGCGAGTTGTTGACGATGACACCGGGATCACGGTTGATGCCGAGGTGTTAAGCGATGCGCCTGAGGTGGCCGGTGGGGTCGTGAAGGCGGTCTCCCCGCAGGTTGTGGTGTCGGTGCGTGGCCGGTTCGTGTGCCCGGTGGCGAAGGCGTCGGGGTCGGCTGTTGTGGTCGGGTTGCCGGTGTTGGCCGTGCGGCTCGGTGCCGCTGTTGTGGTGTTCCCGGTGGAGGTGCTCTAGATGGCTGTCGACATCAATGCAGCCTCCGGTGGGCGTGTCAGTGTCCGGTCGATAGCGGCCACCTCAACGGGTCGCCTGTGGGTCGCGGTCGGCGACGAGACGGCGAACAAGATCGAAATGTGGTACTCCGACGACTCGGGTGCGTCGTGGACAGAGAACACTGCGGCCGAGATCACATGGTCGGGTGCTGCCGGACAGAACTTCGCGCTGTACATCGACGCCGACGACCACGCCCACCTGGTCTACGACACCAGCGCCCCGGCGATCGAATACCGGCGCAACAAGTCGATCTCGACCACCTCTGCGTGGACGTCGGCAACCGTTGTCGACAACGTCGACGCCGGGTACTCGCTGCCCGACATGGTCGCCCACCGTGAGGGCACCGGCTGGGTGGCGCACCTGTTGTACAAGGCCGACACCTCTGGCGCCGGCCAGTCGATGAAGTGGACGCCGATCACGATCACGTCGGCCGACGCGATCACGGTCGGCACGAAAACCACGATGGCATCCGGGGTTGCTATCAGTGTCGGTGGCATCGACTTCCATCACACATCGACTGACGAGAAAGCAATCCAGAGTAGCACCCCACACCTCTACATGGTGTGGACCGACGACTCCAAAAGGGTTGTGTTCGGCAAGTTCACCTACTCGGGTGGGGTGTGGACCGCGAGCACCGCCCGCTCCATCTACACCGGTGCCTCGGCACCAACCGTTCAGATGGTGTTCGACGGCACACGCGTGGTCATCACGGCGATGGACGGGACGACCGTCAAACTGTTCGAGCGTGACGCCGCCGACACCACCACCACCACCAGGACCGATGGTGGAACAACCCTGACCGGGTTGTCGACGACCTATGACGCCGATCAGAACGTGTGGTACATCGGGTCGGCATCGACGGACCTCAAGGGGCTCAAGTTCATCCGTTCCACGCTGGCATGGGCGACGATCGAGACCCTCGATACCGACGCACCTGACCTGGGGGTCACAACCCGACGCTATGCGGGCAACACGGTGCCGATCGCGTTCGGTACCACCACCTCCAGCCGTGTCCGCTATGACACGTCAACCAACAACGTCGCCCCCTCGTCACCGACATGGGTGAACACCGACAACGTCGGCGCAGACGTCGGCGCCGCGCTGGTGCTCGACTGGAACTTCGTCGACGGCAACCCGGCCGACACGCAAACGGCGTACACGCTCAGGCGTCAGATCGGTGCCGGCGCCTACGCCTACTGGAAGGCCGGCACCTCCACCTGGGATGCCGCTGTCCAGAAGATCACCTCCGCCACCTCTGCGGTCACGCTCGCCTCCGGCTGGGGCGCGGACGGTGATGCCAACCACAAGTTCGCGGTCCTCGTCTACGACAACCTCGACACCGTCTCGCCCTACAGCGCTGAGCTGACCGTCACGCCGTCGGTCCCTTCGGTGCCGGTGATCACCACACCCACCGACGGTGGCACCCACGGCTCGGCGTCGTTGACCGCGGTGTGGACCTGTGCCAACCAGGCGACGTACCGGGTGGAGCTGCTGAACTCGGCAGGCACGGTCACGCTGTGGGACTCGGGCATCCTCACCTCGACCAGCGTGCGCGACCAGGTCATCGCCTACACGTTGGTCAACGGCACCTCCTACAAGGTGCGGGTCACCACGGTCAACGTCGAAGGCCTCACCGCCACCCCCGACACCAACTCGTTCTCGGTGTCCTACACGGCACCCGCCACCCCGACCGTAGTCGTCACCCCGAGCACGTCGCTTGCCAAGATCACCGTCACCCCCACGCAGCCGACGCCTGGTGGTGGGCAGCCGACCGTCACCTCGATCGACATCTTCGTGCGCCTGTCATCCGCGCACACCTACCCGGACCTTGAACGCCCGGTCGGTGGTGCCGGCATCCGCATCGCCGCCGCGCTCCCTCCGTCGACAGCATGGGTCGACCGGGCCTGCTCGTCAGGCATCGCGTACGAGTACCTGGTGCGCAGCTGGGCCGACAACGGCACCTTCGCCGATTCAGCGTGGACAGCATGAGGAGCCCCCGATGACCATCGTCTTCAAGCCCGTGGTACTCCCCACCGATCTGGTCGGCGTGAAGCCCGGCTCGCTCGGTCCGTGCCTGCTGCGCCCGCT
>DAORTY010000258.1:0-2492 GCA_035432905.1 Ilumatobacteraceae bacterium
CAACGCCGGGAGCAACGCACCCCAAAACGGGAGCAACCGGGAGCAACCCTGGGAGCGACACGCTACAACGCCGGTGGACGTCCACGCAACGAAAGACCTGCTCAGAGCATCTAAGATTGTACGTCTGTGGACTTCGGTGAACGTCCACGGACACCCTTGGCGGAACGGGAGGGATTTGAACCCCCGGGGCGTGAACCCTTCCGCTTTCAAGGCGGATGCATTTGGCCGCTCTGCCACCGTTCCGGGCTCGAATCTATCGTGGCGGCATCAACTCTTCGAGTCCGAGTGAGGTGAGCTCGAGCGGCCGGCTGCCGGGGCGAAAACGACTCACCGCCCGACTTTGCAGTCGGGCGGTGAGTCACGGAATCTGAATGAGGTGAACTGGGCAAAAACTCAGGGCACCCAGACCTGCTCGAACTTCGTGATCTGGCCGTTCTTCACCGTCATCAGGAATGGGAAGCTGGAGAAGCTGAAGTCGTCTGGGGCCGGGTCGCTGGCGCTGGAGGCGCGCACCGAGCGCAGCTCGTCAGGGGTGATCCAGTACTGACGCTGCGTGCCAGACGAAGCGACGGTCAAGTACACGTCGTTCGCGAAGGCCAGGTCCTCGAGCTCGCGGCTCGGCGGGCTCTTGACGTAGATGTCGTTCAGGCACTCGTCGCCGGCAGCAGCGGCTTGCGTCTCGCACTCGCCGCCGAAGAACGCCTGCACCACTTCGATGCTGGGGGTCATGGTCTCGCCGCCCTGGTAGATCACCCAGTACACGCCGTTGGCGAGCGTGCCACTGGAGTTGAAGGGGTCGGTGTGTGTGGCGGGTGTGCGGGGCGCAAGCACCTCGTCGTAGAGGCTCAGGCCAGGAGCCGGTGCGGCGGTGGCGGGCGGGGCAGTGGCGGGTGGAGCGGTCGCCGGCGGGGCCGTGGCGGGCGGGGCTGTCGCCGGCGGGGCGGTGGCCGGAGGTGCAGTCACCGGAGCAACTGTTTCGACCGGCACGGTGGTGACGACCAGCGGATCGACCGTGGTCGTGGCAGCTGGGTCGACGGTGGTGACGGTACTGCCGGCGTCGATCGAGCTCCTCGTCTCGCTGCTGCATGCAGAGAGGCCGATGGCGGCGATGAGGGCGGTGGTGATGGTGATGCGGCGGATGTTCATCGGGTTCTCCTTGGTTGGGCGCTCGGGTGAGCGGTGTTGCTCGTAGGAGCCGCCAGCCGCCCGGCCACAACACTTCTTGCGGAAACTTTCTCGCAGGCATTGTGACACCATGCGGACACACGCTCAATCGATGGAGTTTCGCAACCGCTGCACCCAGTCGTCGGCCTCGCGCCAGCGGACATCGGCATGCTCACGAGCGGTACTCGCATGCTCGCCCGCCACCGGGTAACTACCCAGAAACTTCACCTTGCCGTGCTTGGCATGCAGCGCTCGCATGGCGTCGGCCATCAGCTCGTCGGCCACGTGGCCCAGCGCGTAGACGACGAAGCAGTAGTCGCCCAGACCGCCATCCTTCGTGGGGCGCGAGAGCAGATTGCTGAGGTTGATGCGGCGGGCCGCGAACTCCTGCAGGATCGAGATCAGGCTGCCCGGCTCGTCGGCGCGCTGGTAGATGACGAGCGCAGTGCAGTCATGTCCGGTGGGTGCGGGAATGCCCTGCTTGGCGACGACGACGAAGCGGGTCTGGTTGCCAGGGTGGTCGGCGATGTCGGCGGCGAGGATCTCCAAGCCGTACAGCTCGGCGCTGCTGCGTGGGGCGACGGCAGCGGTTCCGGCGCCCAACTCCTCGGCGACCATGCGGGCAGCTTCGGCAGTCGAGTTCGATGCGCGCAGCTCGGCTTGGCCGACATGCGTGCGCAGGTACGTGTGGCACTGCGCGCTGGCGACCGGGATGGAGAGCACCACCTTGACATCGTCGAACGTGGTACCCGCCTTGGCCATCAGGCAGTGCTCGATGTCGAGCACGACCTCACGCTGGATCAGCAGATGGTGCGCGAACGCCAGCTCGTCCTGCGTCAGGTTGACCATGCCCTCGATCGAGTTCTCGATGGCGACGAACCCGAGATCCACCTCACCGGCCTCGACCGCGTCGAGTACGTCGGGCATCGTGCGATAGAGGACGTGCTCGGCCGCGGCCAGATCCGGCTGGGTCTTGAGCGCCTGCTCCGTGAACGTGCCCAACGGCCCGAGGAAGCCGACACGAATACGAGCGGAGGTCATTGCTGCAGGCTATTGCGCCACTACCCCACGCGGCGGCTGCTTTGCGGTGGTCGAAGTACTCTGTAACACCCATTGAGTACTGTTGTTCGTATGCAGTCAGAAGCCATTCTCGAACTCGTGGACCGTGTGGCGGCGGCCCCCGTCGGCGGTTCGCGCTCGGCTCTGTCCGAGGGTTTCGCAGACGTGCGTCGCCTGCGGTCGTGGGTGGAGGCGCAAGAGATCCGGCTGGCGGCAGCCGCGGCGTCGGTGGCGTCGTTCCCCGAGAAGTTCATCGCCGAGGCCACCGG
>DAORTY010000258.1:2592-4500 GCA_035432905.1 Ilumatobacteraceae bacterium
CACACCAAGATCCACCACGTGCACTGGTGGCGTCGGGGCGGTTGCACCGATCTCGACAACCTTCTGCCGCTGTGTTCGAAGCACCATCACCTTGTACACGAGGGTGGCTGGGCCCTCGCGCTGCAGCCGGATCGAACGCTCATCATCACGCTGCCCGATGGCACCGTGATGAGCACTGGCCCTCCGGTGCGGAGAGCCGCATGACGCGGGTGGGCTGGTCGCACGGCACAATGGGGCCGATGGACGAGGCTGAGTTGCAGCAACTGATCGACGGTGTGCGGTCTGGCGCGGTCGCGCCCGACGACGCCGTGGCTCGGTTGCGGCGGCTGCCGTTCGCCGAGGTCGGCGACACCCTGGTCGACCACCACCGGGCGCTGCGTCAGGGCATGCCCGAGGCGGTTTACGGTCAGGGCAAGAGCGACCAGCAGTGCATCGAGATCGTCGGCGAGTTGTTGGCCGGCGGGTCGGGGCCGGTGCTGCTCACCCGAGTTTCGGCGGCGACCGCGGCGGCAGTGATGGCGGTGCACACCGACGGCGAGGCGCGGGCCGGGTGTGTGCTGTGGCGCTGCCCGGTTCCGGTGCGAACTGCGCGGGTGCTGGTGGTCAGCGCGGGGACGAGCGATGTGCCGGTGGTCGACGAGTGCGTGCTCACGTTGCAGGCGCTCGGGTTCGCGCCGGACCGGCTCACCGATGTGGGCGTCGCCGGGCTACACCGGCTGCTGGCGCACCTCGACCGCATCACGTCGGCCGACGCCGTGGTCGTGGTGGCGGGGATGGAGGGCGCGCTCGCCAGCGTGGTGGGCGGGCTGACGGCCGGGCCGGTCGTGGCGGTGCCGACCAGTGTGGGGTACGGCGCTGGTTTGGACGGCGTGACCGCGTTGCTGGCCATGCATGCGTCGTGCGCCAGTGGCGTCAGCGTGGTTGGCATCGACAACGGATTCGGTGCTGCGTGCGCCGTGGCAAGGATGTTCAAATGAGTGCGAGTCCTGAACGGCGAACGGCGTGGTTCCACTGTTTCGCGGGGACTGCGGGCGACATGACCATGGCGTCCTTGGTGCACGCCGGCGCCGACCCGATGGCGGTCGCCTCCATCGTCGCTGGTCTCGCCATCGACGAGTACGCCCTCCACTTCGAACCGGTGATGCGCTGCGGGTTGTCGGCCACCAAGGCCGTGGTGGCGACGATGGACGAGCACGGGCACTCCCACGAGGAAGGCCCGGCCCCCGACGCACACGACCACGGCCACGGACACGACCACGAACACGACCACGACCACGACCACGACCGGCATCGTCCGTTCGCCGAGGTGCGGGCCATCATCGAGGCGTCGGACTTGCCGGCGCGGGTCGCCGAGCGGGCGCAACGGGTGTTTCGGGCGCTGGCCGAGGTCGAGGGTGCAATGCACGGTGTGCCTGCCGACGAGGTCGAGTTCCACGAGGTCGGCTCGCTCGACGCGATCATCGACATCGTCGGCAGTTGCGCGGCGCTGGAGGTCCTGGGCGTGGACCGCATCGTGTGCAGTCCGATCACGGTGGGCCAGGGCACGGTGAAGGCAGCGCACGGCGAGATTCCCAATCCGTCACCGGCCGTGATGGAGTTGCTCGCCCGTCGAGGTGCACCCAGTCGCGGCATCAGCGACCGCAAGGAGTTGGCGACACCGACCGGCGTGGCATTGATGGTGGCACTGGCCGACGAGTTCGGGCCGATGCCCGCCATGACGGTGCACAGCATCGGCTACGGCGCCGGCACCGCCGACACTCCCGGCCGGCCCAACGTCGTCCAGGTCGTCATCGGCGCCGAAGCCGAGCCCTCGAACACTCCGGCGCCCGGCCAGCCGGCGCAACTGCTCGAGGTCAACGTCGACGACATCAGCGGCGAAGTCATCGCCCACGCCATCGTCGCGCTCCT
>DAORTY010000259.1:0-4488 GCA_035432905.1 Ilumatobacteraceae bacterium
ACCCGCATGGCCAGCTTGGAAGGCTGGAACTCTAGCCATTGAGCTACACCCGCGAGGTGTGCGGCGAGGAGCCTACCGTCGTCATCGGCAGGCTCAGTAGGCGTTCACCGTCGATTGGAACTTCGCCATCAGGTGTGGGCCGGCCTCGATCGGTGCGTACTTCGGGGCCTCACCGGGTGCCAGGCAGGTGGGCAGGCATTCGATACTGGCGTCCCAATTGGCATTGTGGAAGAACGCAATCGACTGGCGTCGTCCCTCGGGCACCACGACACGATGCATCGTCGAGCGCCAGCGGTCGTTCGTCCACCGAGCCATCGCGTCCCCCAGGTTCACCACAAACGAACCCGGCTGGGCTTGCACGTCATGCCAGTTGCCGACGTCGTCGGTGACCTGCAACCCGCCCTGCACCGGGTCGGCCAGCAAGATGGTGAGCGTGCCGTAGTCGGTGTGAGCACTGGCACCGAGTTGGCCCGGCGCCACGTGTTCCTGTGGTGGATAGTTCAACGCTCGCATCGCGCTCGTGTGCCGACTGATCATCGGGTCGAAGTGGTGCTCGGGCATCTCGAG
Source organism: Ilumatobacteraceae bacterium (assembly GCA_035432905.1). Classification (GTDB taxonomy): domain Bacteria; phylum Actinomycetota; class Acidimicrobiia; order Acidimicrobiales; family Ilumatobacteraceae; genus UBA668. The sequence continues at coordinate 568 of DAORTY010000259.1, forward strand.
GCCGAGAGCCATCAGGCGCAGCAACCGCGCTGCCAGGTCGCTGAGCGAGCGAAAGTACAGCTCCCATGCGGGTTGCAGCTGGAGAACTGTGTGCGGCCACAGGTTCTGTGACCAGGCGAACTCTTCATCTGGGTCGGTGATGGTGTGCGTCGGCCGATCGACTGGGCCGATCGCGAAGCTCTCCTTGAGATCTGGCGCCCCACCATTGCCCAGCGACTTCGCCAGCGTTTCGCCGGCCATGGGGGAGTAGCCGTATGGGTAGCCGGGGCGCGGCATCGCCACGCGCATCTTGTCCTGCAGCGGCAGATCGAAGAACGTACGGGCCGTGTTCCACGCGCCGCCAACCACGGCATCGGGCACACCGTGCCCGACGATCGTCAGGAACCCCACGCGCTCACAGGCAGCGTTGATCTCGGCGGCGGCGTCGGGCGAACTGATGTCGATGACTGGCACCCAGCTGACCATGTTGCGGCTCCGTTCCTGGCGCGATGGGCTCATCCACCGTGTGCCGAACTGTAGCGAGGGGCAGTGGCATGGGCATTGGTCGTCAATCGCCCGGGCGCAGCCACCGCCGTCGGCGGGGTTTGGCCACCGACGGCCAGATGCTCGTGAACTCCTTGCGGATCGAGCGCACCTCGGCTCGTTGCGCATCGTGCAGCAGCCCGAGTGCGCGGCGGCCATGGTCGCCGACCCCTTTGCATCCCGCCAGCGTCATCGCGGCCTCTGCTGCGACGGCCGCATCCTGGTGCCTGCCGAGCAGCTCGGTCACCTGTTCCAACTGCTTCGCCAGTCGCCGTGCCGGTCGGCCGAACACGGGAGCCAGCGCGTCAGCTGCATATCGAGCCTGCTTGGCTCGGATGCGCGCCCTGTGCCAGTCATCGTCCGGCCCGTTCCGGCGCAAGGCTCGCACTGCACGCGCCAGTTGTCGCCAGGTGGCGCGCATCAGTGGCGGTAGTGCCTTGCCGGCCGCCTCGGTGGCCGCAGCGGTGAACCGAGGAGCGCGTGCTGCATCGACCAACGCATCCAAGAGTGCGAGATAGCGCGTCGACTGCAAGGTGGCGCTGACATCCTGCGCCGCGTCATGCTCGTCGCGAGCCAGTTCTCGACGCACGACCGCAGCTGCCTGCTTCGTCCCCTTCGTGTCGACCTGAGCAAGCCCGGCCAGCAGCGTGCCCTTCAGTACTTCGTTGTCGCGGGCCGCACCCATTTCGCCGGCAATCCAGGCCAGCTCTGCGCGCAGCTCGGTGGCCCAGTCGGGGTCCAGCAACGACCCGAAGACCTTCAGCGCGCTGCGCAACCGCCGGGCCGCCACTCGCAGCTGATGCACCGAGTCGGGAAGGCCCCGCCGAACGCCAAGGTCGTGCGCGATGAACGCAGCGACCTGGCCGGCGAGAAAACCGTGGAGTGCGTCACCGGCGGCGTCGTGAGGGCCGGCCCTCCTGGGCAGGGGGATGTCGGGCGGCTCGCTCGCGCGTGAGCCAAGGGCTCGGACAGCCTTGGAAGCGAACGTGCTCTCTCGTGCACCCGCAGCAACGAGCGTCGTGATGATGTCGTCGAGGTCGTCGGCCGTCCGGCCCGGCGCGGCCTCCACCTCCAACTCACGAAAGCGGCTCGTGACCTTGCCGTCGATGGTGACCGAAACGCGGTCATCAGTCACTTCTGCGAGTGCCACGCCGTGTGGGTCGTACACGAGCGAAGGCCGCCGCTCGGTACGCAGGGTGGCGACCGGGGTGAGGACAGCCCCTCGAGTCATACCCAGAGCAAGGTGTACCAGTTCGGTGGGCGGGTGACCTGCCGAGTCGAGCGGTAGTCGTACCTCGTCGCGAGTGGCCTCGTCTGCGTGGGGCAGCTTGAGGTGCCAGCCGTCATCGCCGCCGCCGGTTCGCCGCCGCAGCGTGATGCGGTTGCGGGCCAGCCGCAGATCGGCGGTGTCGTAGTAGTCAGCCCTCAGGTGCAACGTGGGCTGCACGATCACCTTGCCGATGCCGTCACTCACTGCGCTCAGGGTGGGCAGTCGGAAGCGGTTCGGCACCTCCAACTTGCGTTCGATCTCTTGATACACCTGCGGCTGTGCCACGACCTGACAGTACCAGCGCGGGGCCGCTCGCGCAGCTCGCCCACGGCGACGCCTGAACTGTGTGACACGATGAAGCGCCATGCCCTCCGCAACGCTCGCTGACATCGACGTCTACTACGAGATGCACGGCAGCGGACCTCGCCTGCTGTTGCTGAACGGTTCTGGCGGCACAGTGGCCGCAGCGGCGCCGATGATCCAGAAGCTGGCCGAGCATTTCGAGGTCCTCATTCACGACCAGCGTGGATTAGGGCGCACCACGGTCCCGCGCGACACGCCCTCGATGGCCGACTACGCGGCCGATGCGGCGGCGCTGCTCGACCACGTCGGGTGGGCTTCCACGCTGGTGTTCGGCATCAGCTTCGGGGGGATGGTGGCGCAGGAGTGTGCCGTGACATGGCCGCAGCGAGTGGAGCGGATGTCGTTGCTGTGCACGTCGCCGGGTGGCGCTGGTGGCAGTAGCTACCCCTTGCACACGCTGGCCGAGATGACGGCCGATGAGCAGAATCGTGTGCGGCTGCGTCTCGCCGACAGCCGCTACACCCCCGGGTACCTGGCGGCTCACCCGTTCGATCAGCGGCTCGTGGAACTGGCCGTCGCCGGCCGCTGCGCGCCCAGGACCGACGAGCAGCTGCGGGGTGAAGCGATGCAGCTAGCCGCGCGCAGCGGCCACGACGTGTGGGACCGGCTCGGCAGCATCGCCTGCCCCACACTGGTCGCATACGGAGAGTTCGATGCGTTGGCGCCACCTGAGAACAGTCGAGCCATCGCCAGTCGCATCACCGGCAACGAACTTCGCGGGTATCAGGGTGGTCACGGCTTCGTCTGGCAAGATCGACAGGCCTGGCCCGACATCATCGAGTACCTCTCGTAAGACTGCGCCAGACTGTCGAACATGTACGTGCCCGACATCCTCACCGCCCCGCTGCGTCGCGTCGACGAACGCACCAGTGACTACCCGCTGCTCGACGACGGTCAGGTGCAGATCGGCATCTGGGAGTGCACGCCTGGCACCCTTAGCGAAGGTGCCGGTGATTTCGACGAGACGATGTACATGGTCGCAGGCCGCGTCTCGGTGGCTCACAGCGGCGGTACCTACGACGCGGCGCCCGGCACATTGTGGGCGACCCCGCGAAATTGGGCGAGCGAGTGGAACGTGCACCAGACCATCCGCAAGCTCTACGTGATCGACCAGCGGCCCGGTGTCGCCGGTGAACCGGCTCATCTTCCGATCTCCCACTCGGCCGTGCTCGGCGAATCGTCTCGTCGACCGGTCGTGGTTGCCGGCGATCCCCACGAATCGAGCGCCACCCTATGGGCGCAGAACCAGTTGCAATGCGGTGTGTGGGAGTGCACGCCCGGCGAATTTCCCTTCCGTCGAGACGGCTACGACGAGGTCTTCTGCATCCTCAGTGGCCACGCAACTGTGCACGTCGACGGCGCCAACGGGCCAGGCCACGCCTTCGATCTGCGCGCCGGCAGCGTTCTGCTGACCCCCGCTGGAATGACCGGCCGATGGGTCGTGCACGAGACGATTCGTAAGGCGTACACGGTCGTCCATCGCTGATCTGACGTAGACTCTCGTCCAACCCAAATCTGGAGGTTCGTACCCATGGGTACCGGAGCTATCGCAGGCATTGTTCTTGCGGCCATCATTTTCCTGACCATTCTCACCGGCCTGCGCACGGTGAATCAGGGGACCGTCGGCGTCACCACCATCTTCGGAAAGTACCGGCGCACGCTGCGGCCGGGCCTCAACGTGGTGGTGCCCTTCATCGAGAAGATCTTCCGGCGCATCAGCGTGCAGAACCGCGCCGTCGAGCTGCAGTTCCAGGCCATCACGTTCG
>DAORTY010000260.1:0-4487 GCA_035432905.1 Ilumatobacteraceae bacterium
AAGCGCTCGAGGTGCTTTCCATCGCGTCAGCCACGCTGAGCGACACCCACTGGAAGGCCTTCCTCGACGCCGACAGGGCATACCTGTTGTTAGCGCTGGGTGATAGCGCCCCGGTGCGACTCGAGAGCGACGCCACCGGCAAGGCCCGGGCGAACGAGTGTCTCGTCGGTGCGGTGATTGCAGCGCTGTCGGGTCGCGGCACCGACGCAGAGGCCTTGGTCGACGAGGGTCTGACGATCGTTCATCACCTCGTGGCCGACGTGCCGACGGCGCGAGAGTTGCTCAACCTGAGCCGATTCATCGTGCTCGCCACCACCGGCAGGACTCAGCAAGCAGCAGCCACCGTTGCCAGCGAACTCGAACGCAGCGAGGGGCGCAGCGCGCTCGCCGGCAGCTGGCTGGCCATGCGGGGATTGCAGAGCCTGTTGAACGGCGATGCTCTGGTCGCAGCCGCCCAGGCGTCGCACGCGGCGCACGTACTCGCGGAGGTCGACATCTCGGCGCTGCGCCCGATGGCCATCGGGATCCAGGCCACAGCGCTCGCACAGCTGAACCGGGCCGACGAATCTTCGAAGGTTCTCGCGACCATCGACCCAGCATGGCGCGAGGAAACCAAGGCGCGCCTGATGGCAGAGCAGGCCGGCGCATGGCAGCTGGTGATGTCCGGGCAATCAGCCGCGGGGGCACAGCGACTGGCACGCGCCGCCAAGTTGGCGCTCGACGCGCAGCACGCTCCGATCGCAATGATGGCGGCGCACGATGCGTGCCGATTCGGCCATCCGAGCGTGGCGCTGCCGGTGCTGCGTGAGGCCGCCGCGCAGGTCGAGGGACGCCTGGTGCAGGCGTTGTTGGAGCATGCAGTCGCACTCGATGTCGGCGACCACGACCAGCTCCTCGTCTCGGCGAATGAGCTACCACTGCTGGGGTTCGCGGTGTCCGGCGCCGAGGCCGCGGCGACTGCGGCTCGCCTGCTCGATCGAATCCGACGGCCCACCGATGCTGCCCACGCACGAGCCAAAGCGTCCTCATTGCTCGCCACGATCGGTGACGTTCGAACCCCGGGCCTCGGCAACCTGGTCGTGCTGACTGCTCGCGAGCGCGAGATCGCGAACATGGCTGCGCAGCGGATGCGAAGCCGAGAGATCGCCGACGCACTCGGCATCTCGGCGCGCACCGTCGACAACCACTTGGTCGCCGTGTACCGCAAGCTCGGTGTGGCCAGCCGAGACGAGTTGGCGCAGCGGCTACCGTCGGCTGTATGACCCACTCGACGTCCGCACTCACCGGTGCCTCCACCGAGTTGCTCCAGGCGTTGATCCGTACGGAGTGCGTCAACGACGGCACGCCCGACTCGGGTGGCGAGGTTCGCAACGTCGACCTGCTGCGGGCATACCTCGAGGGGCCCGGTGTCGAACTGGCCACCTACGAGTCGCGGCCGGGTCGCACGTCGCTGGTCGCTCGCATGGAGGGCACCGACCCGACCGCGCCCACGGTGTGTCTGATGGGGCACACCGACGTGGTGCCGGTGAACCGTGACGGCTGGAGCCGCGACCCGTTCGGCGGCGAGCTGATCGACGGTGAAGTCTGGGGTCGCGGTGCGCTGGACATGCTGTACCAGACCGCCACGCAGGCAGTCGCGTTCCGCGACCTTGCACAGCGCGGCTTTCGACCCAAGGGCACGCTCATCTACTTCGCTGTTCCCGACGAAGAGGCCGGTGGCACGTGGGGCGCACGGTGGATGGTCGACAACCACTGGGACGCGATCGGTTGTGACTATCTGCTCACCGAACTGGCAGGGGTGGCGATGCCCGCGTCGGACGGCACTCGCAGGATCACCATCACCGTGGCGGAGAAGGGCATCGCCTGGCGGCGGCTCCGCATCAGCGGCAGCCCTGGCCACGGCTCGATGCCCTTCGGCGCGGACAACGCGATCATCACCGCTGCCGAGATCGTGCGCCGGATCAGCGCCCACCGACCGCATGCCGGCCTCGATGATGTGTGGCGCGCCACGATCGAGGCATACGAGTTCGAGCCCGAGTTGACCCGTCAACTGCTCGACCCGACCGAGGTGTATGCCGCGCTCCAAGCCCTGCCGGACCAGGGCACGGCCATGATGCTGCATGCGTGCAGCCACACGACGTTCTCACCCAATGTCGTGCACGGTGGCGTGAAGAGCAACGTCATCCCCGACACCGTCGATCTCGACGTGGACATCCGCACGCTGCCCGGCGTCAGCGGCGACGAAGTGGACGCGGCGCTGCGCGAGGCCATCGGTGACCTGGCCGATCGAGTGCAGATCAGTCGCCTGATCGACGATCAATCGACGGCCTCCACGTTCGCCAACCCGATGTGGGACGTGCTGGGTCGGCGGGCGCAGATCGCCTACCCCGGCGCCGCCCTGCTGCCGCAACTGGAGATCGGTGCCACGGATTCACGGTTCTTTCGCGCAAAGGGCACCGTCGCCTACGGCACGGGCTTGTTCAGCCCCAACGTCACCTTCGAAGACATGCTCTCGCGCTTCCACGGGCACGACGAACGCATCGACGTCGAGTCGCTGACACTGACCACCGACCTGTGGCTCGGTGTCGTCCGCGACCTGATCGGTTAGGGATTGGCGGCGGCGTACTCGTCGAAGACCTCGCGGGCGATGTCGGGGCGGCGGGTGTACACCGCATCCACGCCCGCCTGCGCCAGGGCGAGCAGCGTTGCGCGGTCGTCGATCGTCCAGGTGAAGATGGCCATCCCGTGGTCGTGCGACCAGGCGACATTCTCCGGGTCGAGCAGGTTGTCGCTGTAGGGCGGTTGGCCGATCGGCGCTGGCGCACACCACGCCTCGTCGGTCTCGCGCACGCGGCGCATCACCGCCACATCGCGGTACGTCGTCGTGATGACCAACGAGCCGGGGCACTCGGCCTGCGCGGCGTAGACATCGTCGTCGTTGTTGGCGCTGAGGTACACGCGACCGAGCGCATCCGACCGACGAAGTACATCGCACAGCGGCTTGGCCATCGGCGGTGTGCTCTGCTTGATCTCCAGCGAGATCGTCACGTCAGGAAAGGCCGTGAGGATCTGTTCCAGCGAGGGAATGCGGACGGGCGCCGCGATCGCCGCACCCTTCCAGCCCGCACGAAGGTCGGCCGTCTCCAACTGGGTCCAGGTCAGGTCGTCGATGTTGCCGGTGCCGTCGCTGTCGCCGGCGATGTCACGATCATGATGGGCCACGACGACACCGTCGGCGGTCATCCACAGATCCGCATCCAACAGGTCGGCTCCGGCTGCCATCGAGCGCTGCATCGCCAGCAGGCTGTTGGCAGGTGCCAGCCCCTCGCCGCCCGCGTGTGCGATGACCAACGGTGGTGTGTGGCGAAACGGGCTTCGAGGGCACCCCGCGGTAGCAGGCGCGGCGGCGTCACCACCCGAGCACCCGGCAACCGCGACGACGCACACCATCGCCATCGTTCGCCAGATGTTCACGACCCTGTTTCTGGTGGGGCGTTCTGCGTGACGCTGGCATCGGCAGTGAAGTGGTCGATGCGCTCGGGCGCCCAGAGACCCATCACCTGGCGCAGGATGCCGAGCTCCCAGCGGTAGGCAGCGAGCGTGTCGTGCCACTGCTGTTCGCTCGCCACTGCGGAGGCCGCGGGCCAGTAGTCGTCAGGGAATGTGACCGGTTCGTACACCGGGCCGAGCAGGTAGTCGAGCATGTCGTTCTGGCAGAACCGAACGTGCTCGACCAGGTGCCAGAACGTGTAGCCCACGTTCAGTGGGCGAACGTTGATCGATTCCATGGGGAAATCGGCAACAGCGTCATCGAACGTCTGGTGCGCATCGCCAAGTCGAAGCGTGAAGACGAGCGACTCACGCACCACACCATCAGCCGTCTCGACGGACATAGTCATGGTCGAACGCTACTCGTGCCGCGCCGGGGTGCACCCGGCAGCAGTCGCGTATCATCATCGCTATTGCTACTCATCGAGACGTGCTGCACCTGATCGAAGAAATCGAGACAGAGTGGATTCCGCTGTCCGACGGACGGCGATTGGCCGTTCGCCTGTTCCTGCCGCGCACGGCACATACGGAGCCGGCACCCGTGATCCTGGAGTACATCCCGTATCGCCGCCGCGACGGAACGCGCCTGGGCGATGAAGCGATGCACCGCTGGTTCGCCGCCGCCGGTTTCGCCTGCGCCCGCGTCGACATCGCCGGCATGGGCGACTCCGACGGGTTGGTGGAGGACGAATACGTCCAGCGCGAACAGGACGACGGAGTGGAAGTGATCGCGTGGTTGGCGGCCCAGCCGTGGTCGTCTGGCGCGGTGGGCATGATCGGAATCTCATGGGGCGGTTTCAACGGGCTGCAGATCGCCGCTCGTCGCCCGCCGGCGTTGAAGGCGGTGATCTCACTGTGCTCGACGGTCGACCGCTACCACGGTGACGTGCACTACACGGGCGGCTGCCTCAACGAGGAGAACCTGGAGTGGGGCGGCT
>DAORTY010000261.1:0-4410 GCA_035432905.1 Ilumatobacteraceae bacterium
TCGGCGAGGCCGACGTCGATGAGGCGACCGATGGCTCGCGTCGCGGTGGATGGGTCGATGCCGAGCGCGGTCGCGAATTCGCACATGGTCCAGCTGCGATGGCGGACGAGTAGGTCGAGGCTGTCGATCTGTCCTATGTCGAGTTGGGGTGGGTCTGGTGCCCATGCGAGGGTTCGCATTTTTCGTGCTGCGGTGCCGCGGCGCAATGAGCGCCAGGCGAGTGCTACTCGTTGCGCGTCGTCGTGGAGTTCGGCGCGTTGGATCGACGCTTCGGGATGTCCGAGATCATCGGCGTGGCTCATTGGTCGCCGTCGATGATTGTTGTGTCGGCGGGGACGACGAGAACTGGTCCGACAGCGCGGTGGGCGATGTGGGCGGTGACGCTCGGCGATCGAAGGTGGGAGACGCCGGGGTGGCTGTGGGCTCCGAGCACGGTGAGGATCGATGACCGGTGGGACAGCCAGTCGAGGATCCCGTGGGCGGGTGAGCGGTGGTGGAGCGTGTCCCAGGTGACGTGATGGCCGCTGCGGATCGCGGTGGCGGCGCATCGGCGGAGGTCTGCGTCTTCGGTGATGTCGGTGTTGCCGGCGGTGTAGCTGGGCTGCAGGGCTCGCAGAAAGGTGAGTGGAAGCTCAAGCGATCGGGCGAGGGTGGTTGCAAACCGGGTTTCCGGCTCGCTGGCCCTCGAGCCATCGACGAAGACCGCGATCTCGTTCCAACCGGGCGTTGCGCGGCAGTGTGGTCCGACGAGCACGACTGGTCGGCGAATCCTGGCGAGCACTTCGCTGCTCGTGGGATGGAAGAGGGCCTCGCGCAGTCCACCGGTGGCGTGTGTGGGCATGCAGACCAGCGAGTCGGGCTGGGAGTCGACGTGGTCGCAGAGCGTGTCAGCGGTGCCGGCGCCGCGTGGCAGGACCTCGATCTCGACGTCGAGGTCGTTGATCGGCGTAATTGTCTCGGCAACTTGCTGTTTGGCGTCGCGATGCCGCTCCCCGACAGCAATGATCGTGAGCGGGACGTGGGCACGGCGAGCGAAGTCGACCGCGGTCGTGAGGGCTCGGTGTTCGGCGTGGTCGGGATCGATTGGTGCGATCACTCGCCGGTAGCCGGTCGTGGGTCGTTCGACGCTGGCACTTGTGCTGAGGTTCATGGTGCCCTCCGTTCGCCGTGTGGTTGGTTTGGTCGACTAGCTTAGACGTGTCGTCCAACCTGGGCGTACAAGTCGAACGATGGAGGGTCGATGGCAGATCAAGTGGCTCGACGGCGGGAACGGTCACGGACGAACGGTTCGGAGTGACGCCGTCGAGAGTCCAGGCCGCCGAGCTACTGCGGCGGTTGGGGCACGCGTTCGTCGGTCATGACGCGCCGGATGAGGTGTTCGTCGAGTTGTGTGAGGCGGTCGGCCCGCTCGTCGCCCGGTTCGAGGCTTCGCCGGCGCGGGGTCGATGGGCGATGAGCCTGGCTGGTATGGCCGAGTCGAGTCTGTTCGGGGAACCGCCTGGCGATGGTGAGCGGTTGTCGCACTTTCCGGATTGTGTGGTGTCCGGTGCGGCGAATCCGATGGGCACGGCGATCGCGGTGCGTCGTGAAGCCGACGAGGCGGTCGCGGAGGTGGTGCTGGGCGCTGCGTTCGAGGGTGCTCCCGGTCGGGCGCATGGTGGTGTCGTGGCCGCGATCTTCGATGACGTGATGGGGTATCAGTTGTCGATCTTGAAGGTGCCGGCGTTCACCGGGCGGATCGAGATCAGCTATCGGGCGCCGACACCGATCGGGGCGCCGTTGGTGTTCCGCGCCCGGGTCGACGCGAGGGAGGAACGCAAGTTGCACATGTCCGCGTCCGCACACGCCGACGGTGGGCGGGTGTTGATCGCCGAGGCGACCGCGACGTTCATCATCATCCCGCTTGAGCGATTCGTCCCCGGGTCTGCGGAGGTGCAGGAATGAATCAGCAGTCCACCAACGCGATCCGGCCGTTGCCCGATGATCTGGCCGAGCGGATCGATCTCGCTGCGCAGGTGTTCGCCGACAACGGGCTCGACGCGACCCGGATCGAGCATCTGGCCAAAGCGACTGGGATTCCACGGGCGACGCTGTACTACTACTTCCCTGGCAAGGAACACATTCTGGCTCATCTGCTGTCGCGGACGCTGAGGCAGATGACGGTGAAGTTGTCAGCCGCCGGGGCGGAACCGGGGACGGGCCGGGAACGCCTCGCCCGTCTGGTGCGAGAGCATCTGGTGTTCATCGGCGGCCACGGGCCGACCTACCGGTTGTTGTTCGCTGAGCTCGGTCGTGCCGCGTCGTTGGTGGACATCGCTGCCGGGGTCGATCTGGCGATCATGTCGCCGATCCGTGAGGCGCTACGTGACGGCCAGCGCGACGGATCGTTGCACGTCGACGACATCGGCGCGGCGACGTCGATCGTCTACGGCGCGGTGTTGATCACCGGTATGCAGCACCTGCTGATCGGGAGCGACCGGCAACTCGAGGACCGAGCGACGGCGTTGCTCGGCGTCATCCTGAGCGGCATCGGAACAACTCCCAAGCCTCGCCGTGGCCGGTCATGAGCACGCAGTTCGACCACTACGACGCAAACATGGCGGCCGGCATCTTGGCCAACCACGCGCAGATCGCCGGGCTGCCGGGTTATCTCGGCATCCGCGCCGACGAGATCGGACCCGGACGTTTGGTGTGCTCGCTCGACGCACGGGCGGAACTGTTGAACCCGTTCGGGTCGCTCCACGGTGGCGTCGTGTCCGCACTCGTCGACCACGTGCTAGGCGCGGTCGTGTACCCGTTGATCCCTCAAGGGGCGTGGGCTGCCACGACGGAGTTCAAACTCAACCTGCTCGCCGCGATCTCGGCCGGACAGGTGACGGCCGTCGCCGAGGTCGTGTCGATCACCCGGCGGACCGCTGTGGTCCGCATCGATGTCAGCAACCTCGATCGACTCGTCGCGATTGGTCAAGGAACGGTGCTCATCACCCGACCACGAACACCCGAGCCAGAAAGGGACGCACGATGACCACCACCGACGACCAGACCATCGGGACCGCGGATGACGTGTTGGTCAGCTTGTTCAGCGACCCAGCCGTTCGTGCTGATCCGTACCCCGCCTACGGCCAGCTGCGCGAGACGGCGCCGGTGCACCACAGTGCTGTCCTGCCGTTGTGGGTCGCGACCCGATACGACGACTGTGGCACGGTGCTGCGCGATCCCAGGTTCGGGAAGAGCGAGGAGGTGCAGCGCATCTTTGGGTCGTCTGCGCAGAGCGCTGATCGGGAGGTGCCGATCATCTCGCGGTACTCGATGTTGCGGATGAACCCGCCGGATCACACCCGGATGCGAAGCCTTGTCGCCCGCGAGTTCACGCCGCGGCGGGTCGAGGAGTTGCGTCCGGCGGTCGCGGCGATGGTCGATGAGGTCCTCGATGAGCTCGCCGACGCGGGTGGCGGCGACGTCATGGACGTGCTTGCGTTTCCGTTGCCGGTGCGGGTGATCGGCGAGCTCCTCGGTGTTCCGATCGAGGACCGTGAGCAGTTCCGCTGGATCGTGCGCGACGCGGCCGGCGCGCTCGAGCCGATGGCAAGCGCTGAGACGATCGCCGCCGCTGAGACCGCGAGCAACACGATGAACGACTACTTCCGGTCGCTCATCGCCGAGCGGCGGAATCGGCACTCCGACGATCTGATCGGTGGGTTGATCGGGGTCAGTGATGGCGGAGACCGACTGTCCGAGAACGAGTTGGTGGCCACGATCGTGTTGTTGTTCGCGGCCGGGTTCGAGACCACCACCAACCTCATCGGCAACGGCCTGATCAGCCTGCTGCGCAACCGGGACCAGATGCAGATGCTGCGAAGCGACCCGACGTACGGGCATGGCGCGGTGGAGGAGATGTTGCGCTACGAGAGCTCGGTTCAGCTCGACGCTCGGACCGCGCTCGAGGATGCCGACATCGCGGGTCACCACATCGACGCCGGCCGGGTCGTGCTGACCTTGCTCGGCGCAGCGAACCGTGACCCCGACCGCTATCAGGATCCGGACCGGTTCGACATCACTCGCACGGGCATCCAGCACCTCAGTTTCGCCGCCGGCATCCACTACTGCCTCGGCGCACCGTTGGCCCGACTCGAGGGCGAAGTTGTGTTCGAACGGCTCCTCGCCCGCTTTCCCACCATCGATGCCGACACGACTCCGGTGTGGCGTCCGAGCCTGACCTTGCGCGGCTTGGAGGCGTTGCAGGTGAGCCTGCGATGAACACGACGGCTCCAGTGGTGACGATGCCGGATCTGACCCACCGCGAACGCACCATCGTCATCATCGGGCTGATGACCGGTCTGTTGCTCGCGGCCCTTGACCAGACGATCGTGTCCACCGCGCTCCCGACGATCGTTGGCGAGTTCGGCGGCA
>DAORTY010000262.1:0-4363 GCA_035432905.1 Ilumatobacteraceae bacterium
TCTGCGTGGCCGGCGGCGGCCAGCAGGTTCGTGGCGGCGGCAGCGCCCTGCTCGGCCGCATTGGTCCAGTGCTCGACGCGCATCTCTTCGTCGTCGAAGCCGGCGAACACGCCGTTCGGCCAGCGCGCACAGTCGCCCGCCGCATAGACACCTGGCACGCCGACGCACAGGTTCGCGTCGCACACGATGCCGTCGCGGATGGTCAGGCCGCTATCGGCCAACCAATCGGTGTTGGGCGCCACGCCCACCCCGACGAGCACGACATCGCTGGCAACCAGCGAACCGTCACCAAGGCGAACACCGGTGACTCGGCCGTCGCTGCCCTCGATGCCAGCGACCTGCACCCCGCACCGCAGCTCGACCCCGTTGCGGGCATGCACGCTGGCGACCGCTGCGCCCATCTCCACACCCAGCCCACGGATCAATGGCGACGGCGCACCCTCCAGCACGGTGACCGAACATCCGCGTGCACGCACGGTTGCCGCCACCTCCAACCCGATGAAGCCGGCGCCGATGACCGTGACGCGGGCGGTGCCGTCGGCCGTCAGAGCGCGCAACTCCAGCGCATCCGACATCGTTCGCAGCACGACCACACCGTGCAGCGATGGCTGGTCCGGCAGCCTGCGCGGCGAAGCGCCGGTGGCAATGATCAAGCCGTCGTACGTGACCGCCGAACCGTCGTCCAGCGTGACCGTGCGCGTGGCCGTGTCGAGCGCGGTGGCTCGGACGCCGAGGAGCAGGGTGAGGCGCAGCGACTCGAACTCCTCGTCCCGACGAAGGCGAATGCGGTCGGGTTCCCAGTCGCCGGCGAGGAGCTTCTTGGACAGCGGTGGCCGGTCGTACGGAACTTCCCGCTCGGCGCCGATGAGTGTGATCTCGCCCTCGAAACCCTCCTGGCGCAACGTTTCGCACGCCCGCACCCCGGCAAGCGACGCGCCGACGACGACGATGTGCTGTAGCGAAGTCACGTGGTGCACGTCACGCAGTGCACGTCGGCGACGGCATCGCCCGCAACCAGCGCCGTCACCCACTGGAGCAGCGATGTGCCGTCGACCTCTTCGGTGTAGAAGCCGGGCTTGCCCAGGACGGTGTGACTGTCACCGGGGCTGATGAACGACCACAGGGTGACGCCGCCGGCCTCGATCTGTGTCTCGTTGAGATCGATCAGCGAGACCAGGTCGTCGGCCGGGATACCGGCGAGTGCGGCGAAGTACTGCTGGGTCTGGTCGAAGGCATAGTCGTGACGGGCGAACGTGATGCCCGGTGCGTGGGTGCCGGCCCGAACGAAAAGACCGGGCAGGCTCCAGTTCTCGAGGGTGGCATCAGCGTTGTTCGGCCAGTCCGGGACTGCGTTCATCGTGCCCCATGCATCGCCGATGACGGCGTTGATCGCGGGCAGATCAGGGTAGGCGCCCGACCCGTCGGCCAGCACGGTGATGCGCGCCGTTGGCAGCAGGTCAGCGGCGAGCCCGGCGAAGAGCGGCGTGGGGACTGATCCGGCGCTCTCGCCCGCGACGACCAACTCGGTGGCATCGGGGAACAGTTCCGCAAGCTTGTCGAGTGCGGTGGAGCCGTTGACGTACCCGTTGTGATGCACCACCACGCCATCGCCGTAGTCGTGCGTGGTGTTGCCGACGTGAACATCACCCGTGCAGTACGGGACGTACACGACGGAGTAGTCGGCGAACGGGTTCAACGGGTTGTCGAAGTCGAAGATGCCGTCACTGCCGGCGCCGTTACCGACCGCAGTCTTGTAGGCAGGGTTGGCCGGGTCGCAGGTCGCGGCGTTGAAGCACGCGCCGCCACCCTCCAGGAAGAACATCACCTTCGTGGGGCTGGCCCTGTGGACGAAGTACGAGAACTCGCTGCCGTCGCCGCACATGCAGTCGGCGGGCGCGACGAGCGTCTCCCACATCGGGCCCGCGATCGTCGTCTCGGGAACCGTGTCCGCAACCGTGTCGGCAACCGTGGTGTCGGGTACGACGCTCGTCTCTACGACCGTGTCCATAACGGTGGTCTCGGTCGGCGCGGCGGTCGTCGGCGCATCGGTCGCGTTCGAGCTGTTCGTGCCGTCACTGCACGCCGCGAGCAAGCCCAGGAGCGCGCCGGCGGCAATCAGTTTCCTCAGTGTCCCCATTCGTCGCAGCGTACCCATCTCCGACGAATACGGTCTTGGCCGGAACCAACTGCTCGCCGGCGTCGTCCAACGGGCAGCAGCTCTGCGTGGGTGAGGGAGAACAAGATGGCACAGCGAACGAACCGTCGAGTGGCGGCGATTCTCGTGGCAATGGGTTTGATCGTTGCTGCGTGCAGCGATGGCAACGGCAGCGCGACCACATCGACACCGGACAGTGGCCCCCACGTCACGTCGGTGACTGATCCCGGTCAGCCCGCCGGTGATGGTGCCGCGCCCCGCATGTTCGGGCTGCATCTCTCGGAGGGGACGGCGCAGGCGGTGTCGCCGCCCGTCACGCCCGTCATCGATGGTACCGAGCTCGACCAGGCGCGCATCCAGGAGATCATCGCTCGCCTGCCCGACTGGCTCGACGGCGAAGTGCAGCAGCCCGACTTCAACTGGCCCGTCCAGTCCACGCCGCCTCCGCGCACGGGCAGCACGGTCGTCGAGGCCTACCCACCCGTGGACAGCCCGCCGGTCGAACCGGTCGACAACGGCCCACTGAAGGTGCTGCGCGTGCAGCCCGAAGGTGATGTGCCGATCGCTCCCTACGTGTCCATCACGTTCAACCAGCCGATGGTTCCTGTCGGCACGGTCAGCCAGGTCGGCGCGCTCGAGGTGCCGGTCACCATCTCACCGGCGATCGCGGGCACCTGGCAGTGGATCGGTACGCGCACGCTGCGTTTCGACGCGAGCAGCGATGCCGTCGATCGGCTGCCGATGGCCACGACGTTCACCGTCACTGTGCCCTCCGGTACGAAATCCGCAGCCGGTGGCGAGCTGGCGGAGAGCCAGTCGTTCGACTTCACGACACCGCCGCCGACGGTGGTGATGTTGTCGCCGCAGGGCGACCAGATGCTCCGCGACCAGATTTTCGTGGTCGAGTTCGATCAGCGGATCGACCCCGCTGCCGTGCTGGCGACGATTCATCTCGAAGCTGACGGTGACGATGTGGCGGTTCGGCTGGCCACTGCCGTGGAGGTCGCCTCCGACGACAGCGCGTCGGCAGTGAGTTCGGGTGCAGAGGACGGGCGGTGGCTGGCGTTTCGCGCGCTCGATCAGTTGCCGGCGGATGCGGCGTTGAGCATCGCAGTCGGGCCCACGACCCCGTCCGCGGAAGGCCCATCCACGACCACTGATTCGCAGCGGTTCTCGGGCCGCACCTACGCCGCTCTGAAAGTCGCCGGGTCGTCGTGCGACTACAGCGATCGCTGCCCTCCCGGCAGCCAGCTGTCCGTCGAGTTCAACAACGTGTTGAACCTCGACGCCAGCAATGTCGACGCGGTCGAGGTCTCGCCGGAGCTGGCCGGAATCTCGGTCAGTCTCAACTACTCGACGCTGGTGATTCGCGGCGCCACGCGGCCGAACACGGACTACACCATCACCGTCCCTGGTTCGTTCACCGACATCTATGGCCAAACGCTGGGCAAGGACACGAAGGTCAAGGTCGCTGTCGGCTCGGCGCTGCCGAGCATTCAGCAATACGACGCGATCACCACCCTCGACCCGTTCGTGGACGGCCAACAGTTGTCGCTGTTGACGGTGGGTCACGATCGGATTCGCGTCCGCGTGTTTGCCGCTGACCTTGCCAACTTCAACGACTACCTGCAGTACCGCTACTCGATGGACGATCAGGACCGTAAGGACCCCACCTGGGATGTGCTCTCGGACACGACGATCAAGCCGCAGGGCGACGAGAACGCCACGCTGGACACGCCCATCGACCTCACAAAGATTCTCGGCGGCAAGCCAGGACACGTGATCGTGCTGGTCGAGCCGGTGCCCACCATCTCGCCGAACTCGAACGACTACTGGCAGAACCGCCCCACCATCACATGGGTGCAGAGCACGCAGATCGGACTGGACGCGTTCTCCGACGCGACGCATTCCGTCGCCTGGACGACGAATCTGCGTGACGGCCAGCCAGTTACCGCCGCTGCACTGACGTTGGACGGCGCTGCCGTCGGGTCCACTGATGCCGAGGGTCTGGCCACCTTCGACCTGCCGTCGCCTTCGTCCACCTCGTTCGGTCCGGTGATGGTCGCGACTCGTGGTGACGATTCGGCGATTGCCGTGTTGCAGGCCACTCGTCAGGAGCTCCGCGACGAATCGCGTTGGTACGTGTTCGATGATCGCCAGGTGTACCGGCCCGGGGAAACCATGCGGGTCAAGGGTTGGGTGCGGCGG
>DAORTY010000263.1:0-4356 GCA_035432905.1 Ilumatobacteraceae bacterium
GCGGCGTCGCCGGCCACGAGCATGCCGTCGGTGGTCATCTTGGGCATCATCTTCAGCCCGGCCTCGGGGATCAGGTGCGCGCTGTATTCCTTCAGCTCGCCGTCTTGCACCAGTGGCGCGATCGCAGGGTGTTGCTTCAGGGTGGCGATGATCTGCTCGGGCCGCTTCTGTTGGGCACCCAGCTTGTTGATCTTCAGCACCACGCCGACGGCGATGGTGTCAAGGTTGGTGTAGAGGAAGCCGCCTCCGTTGACGCCGCCAGTGGCGCCGATGATCTCGATGTCCACGCCGTCGCGACCGCGCACGCCAAAGCGCTCGTCGATGACATCCTTGGGTAGCGCCAGTGTCTCCTTCACGCCGAGCGTGAAGTGCTTCGCATCGGAATGTTCGTAGAGCCCGGCCTCCTTGGAGAGGAAGCTGTTGACGCCGTCGCAGGCGATGACGACGTGGGCGCGCAGGTCGCCGTCCGGCCGGTCGGTGCGCACGCCGACCACCTTGCCGGTCGCATCGCGCAGCAACCCGGTGGCGGTGGTGCTGGTGATCAACTGCGCGCCAGCTGCCTGTGCGTGGCCGGCCAGCCAGTTGTCGAAGTCGGGGCGGAAGGCGGTGGCCCCGTTGTACGGCGGCTTGCCCCACGCCTCGCAGCGGATGTCGACGGTGAGCGCCTGCGTGTCGGTGAGCAGCATCGTGCTGCGGCGAGTGACCCAGCGTTGGATCGGTGCTTCCTCCCACCAGTTGGGGATCAGCTCGTCGAGAATGCGCGGGTAGACCACCCCGCCATACATGTTCTTGCTGCCGGGGAACGGGCCGCGCTCCAGCAGCACCACCGAGAGCCCGGCGCGAGCGGCGACCAGCGCCGCGCACGAACCGGCCGGCCCACCACCGACGACGATGACGTCGACGTCGACATCCACCTCGACATCCACGTCGGTGCTCATCGGGGACAGCCCTCGAGGAGCGCGTCGAGCGCGGCCAGGGTCTCGTTGGCGTCGGCGACGATGGCCAGGTCGGCGAGCTGCATCATCGGGCAATGCTGGTCGGTGTTGACCGAGATGATGTGTGTCGGGTTGCCGAGGCCGCTGGTGTGCTGCACGGCCCCGCTGATGCCGAACGCGAGGTACAGGTCGGGGTCGACCACCACACCGGTGGTGCCGATCTGTCGTTCGTGCGCGACCCAGCCGCGGTCGGTGACGACGCGCGTGGCCCCCATGCTGCCGCCCAACGCGGTGCCCACGCGTGCTAGCTGTGCGATGCGCTCGGGGCCGTCCAGCCCGGCGCCGCCACCCACGATTCGTGGCGCCTCGGCCAGGTCGACGGTGGCCGGGTTGGGTGGGTACACGGCCACCACGGTGGCGTCGTGCTCGTCGGGCGTCAGCGTGACGTGAGCCGCTGTCACCGTGGGCACCGGCAGGTCTGGGTCGGCCTCCACACCGCGCACGCCCGGCTGCAGCGTGGCGACGAACTCTGGGCCCGGTGCAGCGGCGTGCAGTTCGCGACCACCGTTGCGAGCCATCTCGATCTGCTGGGTGGTGATGGAGGTGGCGCCAGCGAACAGCGGTCGCTGCAGCAGCGAGGCCAGGCGAGGGGCCAGGTCGCGGCCGTCGGGCGAGCCGGGCAGCACGACGGCGGGCTCGCCGGAGAGCAAGGGTGCCAGTGCATGTGCCCAGGCACCGGGCAGGAACTCGCCCAGCTCGACGGCGGTCACCTCGGTTGCCACGCCGGTCAGGTCGGTGAGGGCTGCGGCCAGGTCGCTGCCCGCGAGCAGGGCACGGCCACCGCATTCGGCAATGGCTTCCGCCCCGCCAGCAGGGAGCTGCCCCGCACGAACCACCACCACCGCGATCATCGTTGCAGAGTAGCCCTGATGAGCCACGAGAACCTCGGTGGGCGCTCGCGGGGGATCTGGGCTACACGGAACAGATGTTGAACTGGGCGCGGTTCTCGAACGTGCTGCGATAGCGGTCCATGTGGTCGGGGGTGGGCTGCTCGAGTTCGCGCTCGTTGGGCCGCACGCCGTGGGGTCGGAAACCGATCAGCTTCAAGCGCATCTGCGGGTCGACTTCGGCCAGCCAGTCGGCCGTGCTGCGCAACAACTCAGGGTCGTCGTTGACACCCGGCAGCAGTAGCAGGCGCACCTCGTAGAGCTTGCCGATGGCGTGGAGGTAGCGGATGGTCTCGAGCACCTCGTCGTTGGGTTGTCCGGTCATCGCCTTGTGGATCTGCGGGTCGAGACACTTCAGGTCGATCATCGCCCCATCCATCACCGGCGCCAGCCGTTCCCACACCTGGCGGCCAGCGGCGCCGTTCGAGTCGACGAAGCACGTGAGCCGTTGCAGGACCGGGTCGGCCTTGACGGCGGAGAACAGCGCATGGACGAACTCGGTCTGCTGGGTCGCCTCGCCGCCCGAGACGGTGATGCCCGAGAGGAACGGAGCCGCCCGGCGGATGTCGGCCAGCACAGCCGCGATCTCACGAGGCCGTGCCTTGGGTGTGGCATCCCACTCGCAGGTCGCGATGCAGGTGTCGGTGCCGTCGCACACGGCCTCGTTCCATGTCACGTGTCCATCGGCGCCGTACGTGAGGGCGCCCGTCGAGCAGGTGGCCAGACAGTCGCCGCAGTCGTTGCACACGTTGATCGTGTACGGGTTGTGGCAGGCAATGCAGTCGAAGTTGCAACCCTGCAGGAACACGACGAACCGGTTGCCCGGGCCATCGACGCTGGAGAACGCGATGGTGTCAGTGATCAGGCCGCGGGCTGAGCTCATAGCAACCGATCCTCTTCGCCGCACGCTGGGTCAGGTGGTACGCGTTCTCCGAACCGGCGGCCAGGTAGTCGCTGCTGTGGCGTGCGCCAGCGGTCTCGATGTCGACCAGGTCGCTCTTGCGGACGAGGTAGCCGGTGATCCGGATGAACTCGTTCGAGTCGAGGTTGAACGTGAAGTCGCGCATACCTGAACGGAAGGCGCCGCGGATGATGTCGACGACCGCCTCCGGGTTCCTGAGGGCCGTGTCGTCCACGTGGAAGACATCGCTGATGCCGGATGGGAACAACCGGTGATGCGGTGCGCACGTGAGGATGTGATCGAGCATGCCGGGCTCTTCGCCCACAGGGATGCGGGTGCCGGCGGTGACGTCGCGGTCGAGGTCGATGCCGCTCTGCGAGTGCAGGTAGCACAACCCGCCGCCACCCTCGCAGAACGGCATCGGCCGCGCCGCGACCAGTTCGGCCACGCGCTCGATGATGCGATAACTCATCGCATCCGCCGCCGCGTCGTGGCCGTACCGGCCGGGCTCCCCCTCATAGGCCATCAACAGGTTCACAGCCTCCGCCAGGCCGAACACCCCGAACATCGCCGAGAACAGATCGAGCGAGATCAGGCCTTCGGCCGCCAGCCAGTGGGTGTCGAAGAAGCGCTGCTGTTCGACCAGCGAACGGATGCGTGCCTCGGCCAGTTCGGCCGTGAGTTCGACGTAGTGCGGCAGGGTGTCGGCGAGGAAGGCGTCGACGCCGCCGGTGTGGCGCAACACCACTTCCTTCAGG
Source organism: Ilumatobacteraceae bacterium (assembly GCA_035432905.1). Classification (GTDB taxonomy): domain Bacteria; phylum Actinomycetota; class Acidimicrobiia; order Acidimicrobiales; family Ilumatobacteraceae; genus UBA668. The sequence continues at coordinate 3,542 of DAORTY010000263.1, forward strand.
TTCACACGCACGAGCGTGTGGGCACCGCCACCGATCTTGAGTGAGTTGTAGCAACTGACTGCGGCGTAGGCCTCGCCGTGGTCGGCGACCATCATCGGATGGTTGACGAAGTGCGGCTTGCCGGTCTGGAAGACGGTGGCGACGGCATCGGCAATGAGGTCGTCGGGTGTGAGCGTGGGGTCGACGCGCAGCGTGATGTTGGGCACCACCTGGCGCAGCGAACGCTCGACACGCAGGATCGAGCGGATCACCCGGCCGTCGGTGGGGCCCAGGTCGGTGTGGGCGAAGGCGTCGGGCACCATGCGGTCGAGGCCGATCCAGAACCGACGCAGCTTCTCGTCGAGGTCGTGGTCGCTGATTCCCTCCGCGAAGGGCTCGAGCAGCCGGTCGAGATCGCCGAGATAGACCGGGTAGGTCGTCACCGACGGCACATGGGCGTACATGATCTGCAGGAACGAGAGCGCATCGTCGAGCGTGGTCGGCGGTTGCAGTTCGAGGTGCGCGGAGCCGTGCTGCATCGCCTTCGCATAGTCGGGCAGGATGTAGCGCGCGGTGTATGGCGCGTTGCCCTCGTACATGTCGCAGATCACCCGCTTGTCGAGCGCCTCACGGCATGCGTCGGACAGATCCGGGTAGTCGATGGCTTCTGTGGCAAGGGCGGCGAGACGGCGCAACTTCTGGTCGTAACCGAGGGCACCGTCACGCACGAGTGCCTCGGCGCGAGCGCGGAACTCCAGTATCTCCATGCCTCAACGGTACGTTCGAGGGCCGGTGATGGGTTAGAGGCGAAGGTCCTATGACCGGGACCGGCGGAT
>DAORTY010000264.1:0-4328 GCA_035432905.1 Ilumatobacteraceae bacterium
ACCAACACCAACTTGACGAGCAACCAACGACCGTAAGTACTGTCGGTGAACCCGGACAGCGTGCCGAGCTGCCGCCATCCGTTGACGGCACCCGTCGTGGCAAGCAGCACCACCGACCCCAGAGCGAGCGCCGAGAACCTTGTCGCAGCCGACCAAAACTCCGCACGGCGCACAATCACGACGAGCACGACCAGTCCGCCGGACCAGATCGACATCGCCGTCAGATGCCCGACGGTTGCCGCAAACCCGAGGCCACGAGCGCGGCCCGACACCGCATGTCCGCCAGCGGCGTACACCGCGAACGTTGCGAGCCCGACAGCAGCACCGGCCGCTCTCCAGCGGCCATTGGCCGCGTGGCGTCGAGTGAGGACAAGGACGAGCAGCATCGCAACCGCGCCCAGCCGAGCGAACCACCACCGGCCCGCGTTGCTGTCGAACACGCTCACCCAACCCGAACTCGACAAAGCACTACCCGTCGTCAACGAAGACTGAGCACCGATCATCACAAGCGTTCCAACGGTGGCAACAAGGCCTGCAGCCAAAAGTGTATTTCGGGCACGCCGGCCGCCGAGCAGATGTCGGGCACAGGCGAGGAGAACGAACAAACCTCCGGCCAGGGCTGCGATGCCGACAAAACTCATCCAACGCCCGAAGCCAAGCCACAGTTCAGGCGTTGATCGTGTCGATTGCTCGTCAACCAAACCGTCGACCAGACCGGGTGCCACATCGGTCGCAACGCCGACGGAGAAGATGAAAGTCCCGCTGATCGGATGCGAGTCCGCGGACACGGCCTTCCACGCAACCACATAGGTACCGTCAGCAAGATCGGGCAGAGATGCCGTCAGCGACCCGGCCCCAAGGTTCTGGTTCACCGATCCGATATCGACGACTGTTCCATCAGCAGCGATCAGTCTGATGCTGTTCGGGACAACATCGACCGACTCGGTGAATGTCAACGAGATCTCTGGCGGTGCCTCGTCGATGACCGCCCCCGCGGCGGGATCCGAGGTCGCCAACGACGCATGTGCGCTGACGGGGCTCACACCGACAAACAAAGACGCGACTATCGCTGCAGCGGCGACGATCAATTGACGAGACTTCAACGGCGTCGCCTCGCCTGCCGCGTAAGGACGCTGGCGCCAGCTACCAGCACGATGATCACGCCGACGAAGATGAACGAACCCGCCCCTCCCTTGGAGACGTCCTCGTTGCCGAGTGGAGCCGATGCCGACGGAGTCGACATCGGCGGCAACGACGAGCCCGACAGATTCGTGGACGCAGGAATCGAGGATGAGGTCGCGGGCGGGGACGACGTCGTCGGAGAAGTCGATGGCGCGGCCGAAGACGTTGGTGACGGAGGTTCGGTGGTTCCAGGCAGAGCAGCAGTGAGCAGCATCGCCGGAGCGGGCTCGTCGAGTTCCTCTCCCGAGTCGTCCTGCGGGATATCGATCCAACGGATTTCGCCGAGTTCGCAACGCTGCACGAACGGGAAGAAGATGGTTGTGTCAGGCAACGTCGGCAGGATCATCGACACCCGGAAGGTCAGCTCTACGTCGTCAGCGAGCGGGCCGCCGGCGAACGTGACGACGTTGCCGTCGAGGGTTCCGGTCCACTCGTCGGGTGGCTGCGGCACCGCAGACGAGACCCCCTCGGGAAGTCTCATGTCGAGCTGGATAGTGGGGGAGCCATCACAGCCATGCTGAACGGTGAAACCCACTGACTGTTCGCTTCCGGCGGGCGCCTCCTGCGGATCGGGGTCGATGTGAGCGAAGGCAGGAGTTGCCAACGCGAGAACGGCGCAAGTGGTGACAGCAGTGGCGGTGGCGACGCGACGAGATGATGACATTAGGGGTAGTCCGCCGATCAAAGGGGTTGAAACTGGCGTGGACGAGGCGAACGTCGTACCGGCGACGGTCGAGCGACAGCGGCAACGCTTTTGTGGGATGGAGCTTCATGATCGAGATGGACGGACAGCACAATCCGGGCGGGTTCAGATTCCACACACGATGAGTGACCTCAGACGCACGAGAAGTTCCTGTGGTGCCGGGCAGAGGTCCTCTTCGGAGTCTGTGCCTTTGGTTGTCTGTGAATCCGAGCGCGCTACTGATTCACGATCGAGATGATCACCAACGCCACAGACGCGGCGACGAGGAGCAGAGCAGCGGCGGTAAGGATTTGCCGTGCCCGATCCGCCGGTCGCGGGTGCGCGATGGCCGCCGCTTCCGACGACGCCTCGACCCGTGGGTTCGGTGTGAGTGCAGCGTCGTCAGCCGCCGGTGGCGTTGGGGATGCCTGTTCGTCGAGGTCATCTGCCAGATTCGGGGCCACAGGTTCATCGGTCATGTCGAATGAGTGATCAGTGACCGGTGGCGAGTTCCATCTGATCTTCTCCGGGCGGCAGGGAACTCGCCTGGTATGTGCCGCAACCAGTGGGCCGTGCTTCGAACCTTCATCATGACAGCGACTACTACGGTGCTCCTCGCCGCCTGCGCCGGTGGCGGGTCCACCTCGACGCCCGCGAGCGGGCCAGGTCGGGGGCAAGAGATCGCCAAGAACTCTGGCTGCGCGAGTTGCCACGGCAGCGCCTTTCGGGGTGGCGTGGGTCCAAGCTGGGTAGCGCTTGCGGGATCCGAGGTCAAGTTGTCGGACGGTTCGACCGTCGTCGCCGACGATCGCTACCTGTTCAACGCGATTCGTGATCCGGGTGCGGAGATCGTTGCGGGCTTTGGTGCACAGATGCCGCGAAACTCGTTGAGCGACGAGGACATCAACGAGATCATTGCTTTCATCAAGTCATTGACGGATTAGACGTGTCCATTCGGGCGCGCAAGGTCAGTGCGGTGATGGCCGCAACCGCCCTGGTGTTGGTGGGCTGCGCGTCGACGTCTGCGCGTTCGTTGCTCAGTCGGGCCGCGTCGGTGGAGTATCCGGCGCGTTTCGTGTTCGTTGATCGGCCCGATGCAGCGAGTCTGTTGGAGTGCCTGGGTGCTGCCGAGACACTCGTGGTCGCGGTCGACACCGACCAGAGTGTGATGGCCGTAGTGCGCGACGGCGAGGTCACCCCGGTTGTCATTTGGACCGCTGCTGCATCGTTCGTCGATGCGTCGCTTCTGACGACCGGGAGCGGTTGGGTGCGGATAGAGCGTGAGCTAGCAGAACCAGCCAGATCTGATGTTGAGTTGGCTGTCGGTGTGTCGTTGTCTGGGTATGTGTTTGCTGAGCGACTCTCGCCGACTCCTGTGGCGGTGGCGATCAGTGCGTTGGCTGTGGCAGGAGAAATCAGCGAATCGCAGTCGTCGTCAGGCGAACTGGCGATCGCTGTCGAAGTCGACGAATCCATCGAAGTCGTTGAAGGACTCGAAGTCGGGTCTCTCCCGGATTTGGAGTTCAGGCTGATCGGGGAGCAGATCGTTGCCATCGTGGCGCGTCAGCCGTCGGCTGGCGAGGAGCCGTTCGGCTTCGTCTGGGAGTACGACCCGACTTCCGTGGTGCCACAGGTCAGCGTTCCCCAGCGGTTCACAGAGTTTGCAAACCTGGCGGGCAAAATCGGCACGGGAAACCGCGGTGCCGCCGATTGCGCTATTGGGCTGTGAGCGACTGCCTGATGGTCAGGCGTGGTGGAAGTGGTGCCGGTCACCGGGTTGGTGGATCAGCGATCGAAACCGGCGCGGAACCGGCCGCCCGGCAAGCATCCACACCAGCACCAGACCTGCGATCTCGAGTACATGGTGTGCCTCACTGAGCGACGTGGTACGGCCCTGAGCGACATCAACCACCGTGGACACGAACATCGTGACGGCTAGCGCGACCACGATCGGCAGAATCCCAAAGGCTCTCGCCGGTCGCCACGCGACGTAGATGAGCCCGACGGACATCGCCGCGCCAAACGAACCTAGATGGCGGGCATCGTGGACCGTGGAAGCACCTTCGCCGAGCAGCACGCCGGGCGCAGCCAGCATCAGCTCGGCGGCCGCAACCGCGGCGAGGGAGAGCCGAACCCACTGGCGACGACCCACTGTGGGCGGGTGCGCCCGGGCGAGAACGCCGGTCGCAAGGTCTGGGATGGTCTCGGCGAGCCGAACCCTCAGGACCCGGTTCACCTGACCGATCTCGGACCACCACACCTGGCACTGCGCGCATCGCCCGAGATGCGTGTTGGCCATTGCCTCTTCCTCGGAGGTCGTCTCTTGGTCGAGCTGCGCCGACAACAGCTCGCGTATCGCTCCACAGTCCATGTCCGACATGTGTCGCGGGTGAGTGGCAAAGTTCCCGACCCACCCGGCAGACTGATGCAGATGCACGACCTCGACCGTCTCGCCACAGCAGCC
>DAORTY010000265.1:0-4273 GCA_035432905.1 Ilumatobacteraceae bacterium
TCGTGGTCAAGCCGTCGGCGCGTGTCACGTACACCACCATCCAGAACTGGTCGCCTAACGTCTACAACCTGGTCACCAAGCGTGCACGCGTAGAGGCCGAAGGCCACATGGAGTGGATCGACGGCAACATCGGCTCCAAGCTCACCATGAAGTATCCCAGCGTCTACCTGGTCGGCCCGAAGGCCACCGGCGAAGTGCTGTCGGTCGCCTACGCAGGCGCCGGCCAGCACCAAGACGCAGGCGCCAAGATGGTGCACGTCGCGCCGGAGACCACCTCCAAGATCGTGTCGAAGTCCATTTCGAAAGACGGAGGCATCACCACCTACCGCGGGCTGGTCCGTGTCGAAGAGGGCGCCTACGGCTGCAAGAGCCATGTGCAGTGCGACGCGCTGATCCTCGACGAGCACTCCACCAGCAAGACGTTCCCGTATATGGAAGTCGGCGAGCGCGACGCGCAGATCGGCCACGAGGCAACGGTCTCCAAGATCGCCGACGAGCAGCTGTTCTACCTCATGTCGCGCGGCCTCTCGCAAGAGCAGGCCATGGGCATGGTCGTCAACGGTTTCATCGAGCCCATCACGCGCACGCTCCCCATGGAATACGCCGTCGAGTGGAGCCGACTGATCGAGCTGCAAATGGAAGGCAGCGTCGGCTGACCAGCCCCCAATTCCGTTTTACGTAAACACTGTCGGGCTCTGACCAGGGGCTGTGAGTCCGCAGCTTTGACACAAAGCGGGGAGCGGACCGGTCAGCACTCCACGACGTTGACGGGGATGTGCACGGCGGTGTCACCGCCGCGTGAGTTGCGGAAGGTCACGGCCAACCCACCCCGGGCTGTCTCCTTGTACTTCTCGTGCATGTCGCGGCCGGTGTCGCGCATGGTCGTGATTGCCTGATCCAGCGAGACCAGGTGCGTACCGTCGCCGTGCAGCGCGAGTCGCGCCGCATTGATGGCCTTCATCGAGGCCATGGCGTTGCGTTCGATGCAGGGGACCTGCACGAGGCCACCAATGGGGTCGCAGGTGAGGCCCAGGTTGTGTTCCAGCGCGATCTCGGCGGCGTTCTCGACCTGCTGGGGAGTGCCGCCCATCACGTGCGCCAACCCGGCAGCGGCCATCGCGCATGCGGACCCGACCTCGCCTTGGCAACCGACCTCTGCCCCCGAGATGGACGCGTTCATCTTGAACAGCGCGCCGATCGCGCCGGCCGTGAGCAGGAACTCGACGATGCCATCGTCGTCGGCGCCGGGCACGAACTTCGCGTAGTAGTGCAGCACGGCGGGCACGATGCCGGCAGCTCCATTGGTCGGCGCCGTCACGACCCGTCCGCCGGCGGCGTTCTCCTCGTTGACCGCGAGTGCGAACAGATTGACCCAATCAAGCGTGGCGAGTGGGTCGATGCTGCCGTCGTCGGCCAGCAGCGTGCGGTGCAGTGATGCCGCGCGACGTTGCACCTGCAGCCCGCCGGGTAGCTCGCCCTCGTTGCGACAACCGCGGTCGACGCACTCACGCATGGCTTGCCAGATGTCGAGCAGCTGCTCGCGGACCTCGGCAGTACTGCGCTGCGTGTGCTCGTTGGCCATCTTGATGTCGCTGATGGATGCACCGTTGGCGACGCACATCGCCAACAGTTCTTCGGCGGAGCCGTAGGGGAAGGGCACCGCTGACTGCGAGGCCACAACTGGCGCGTCCACCTCGTCGTCGTCGACCACGAAGCCGCCACCGATGGAGTAGTACCGATGTGAGAACAGCACAGCGCCGTCGATGCCGGAGGCGACGAACATCATCCCGTTCGGGTGGCTGGGCAGCGTCTCGTCGGTGTGCATCACCACGTCTGCGTCGACGTCGAACGGCACCGACGTGGTGCCCAGAAGGCGCAGTGCTCCGTCATCGGCGATGGCTGCGAGCAATCCGGGAATCTCATCAGGGTCGACCGATTGTGGCTGGGCGCCGCTGAGGCCGAGCAGAATCGCAGAGACGGTGCCGTGCCCCACACCCGTCGCGGCCAGTGATCCGTAGAGGTGCGTGCGCACGCCGCTGACCCTGTCCAACCCGTGCTCGGTGGCCACCCGCTCGAGGAATCGTCCGGCCGCGCGCATCGGCCCGACGGTGTGTGAGCTGGATGGGCCGATACCAATTCGGAACAGTTCGAACACGCTGATGGTCATCGTCGGCGAGTCTTCGTTTGCATTGTTCGATCCTGGCAGACTGTGAGCCCGAGGTGCTGCCAGACTGTCGAGATGCCGATGCGCCAGGAGTGCAGGAACTTCGAAAGCCGTACCTATCCCAACGGCGAGACCGTTCGGAAGTGCAACCTCGACCTGGCGCCCGACGCGCCGTGGCGTTGCCCCGCCGATTGTGGCAAGTTCGAGCCGCGCATGGATGCCGGCTGGACCTATGGCTCGATGGTGTCGCCCAGGTCTCCTGCCGAACCGCCAGGCTTGGACGACGGCAGTGCCGCCGCGCTGCTGGACGAAGCGGAGAACTTCTTGAACTCGGTCGGTCCGAAAGTGATGGCAGAGGTACAAGCCGAACAGGGGCTGCGTGAGGCGCAGGAGAAGCAGGGCTGGAAGCGCTTCCTGCGCCGCCGCAAGCCCTGACTCACTGCACCGGGACGTGGGGGATTAGTACTACGCGCGTAGTAGAATTTCGACCGTGTTCTCCTCGATTTCCGACGCCATCGACGCGGATGCACCCGACCGTGCATTGCGTCTCGCCGCCGCCGAACGGGCAGCCGCGATGGCCCTCCCGTCACCCGAGCTGGAAGTGTGGCGCTACAGCCGCATTGCCGAACTCGACCTGGCGCACTACACCCCTGCAGCGGTGCGCACGACGGTCACCGGCGCCGAGCAGGCCCCCGTTGCCAGTGCAGCGCTGGTCGCCGAGTTGGTTGCCAGCATGGATGTGCACGACGTCTTCGATGAACTGAGCGCCGCCTACCATCGCACCGTCGCCATCAGCGTGCCCGCCGGCAAGGTGTTGGCCGAGCCCATCGTGGTCACTCACCACATCGAAGGCAACTCTGTAGCGCTCTACCCTCGGTTGGTCATCCACGCCGGAGCCGACAGCGAGTTCACGGTCGTCGAGCGTTTCGAGAGCGCTGACGACACCGACGCGCTCGTCGTGCCCCGCTTGCTCGTCCACGCGTCGCAGGCGTCACGCGTCTCGTACCTCGGTATCAACCTGTTGGGTACGAAGGTCTGGCAGCTGGGTCACCAGCAGGCCACCGGTGAGCGCGACAGCACCACCCTGCTCGCCACGGTCGCGCTGGGCGGCGACTACGCCCGTGTGCGCACCGATGCGCGCGTCGTGGGGCAAGGCGCCACCACCAAGCAGGTGGCGCTCTACTACGCCGACGGTACGCAGATGCACGACTTCCGCACGTTGCAAGACCATGTTGCACCCAAGACCTACAGCGATCTGCTGTTCAAGGGAGCGGTGCAGGACACTGCGAAGAGCGTGTACACGGGGCTCATCCGCATTCGTGAGGAGGCGAAGGGTTCGGTTGCGTACCAGACCAACCGCAACCTGACGCTCAGCGAAGGTGCCTGGGCGGAGAGCGTCCCCAACCTCGACATCAAGACGAACGACGTCAAGTGCAGCCACGCCAGCACCGTCGGCCCGGTCGACGAAGAGCAACGCTTCTACCTGGAGAGCCGAGGCATCCCGCCGGAAGTCGCCGAGCGTCTCGTGGTGTTGGGCTTCTTCGACGATGTGCTCAGCCTGCTGCCTGCGTCGTTGCAGGGCCACGGCAACTTGCGCGCAGACCTACGTGCCCGAGTCGCTGCCAAGCTGCAGGCGGCCAGGCCGTGAGCATCGTGGTGTGCGCGTTCGACGATCTGGCACCCGGCAGTGCCACTCGCTTCGATGTCGACGGCGTCGCAGTCGCAGTCGTGCGCATCGGCGACGACGTCTACGCGATCGGCGACGTCTGCAGCCACGGCGCAGTGTCGCTCAGCGAGGGTGAAGTGCTGTGCGACGAGAAGGAGCTGGAGTGCTGGAAGCACGGCAGCACGTTCAGCCTCGTCACGGGCGAGCCCCAGACGTTGCCGGCCACCCAGCCGGTGCCGGTATTCGTCGCCCGGGTCGTTGATGGGTATGTGAAGATCAGCATGGAGACCGCATCATGAGCACCCTCGAGATCAAAGGCCTCGTCGCCTCGGTCGCCGGCAAGCAGATCCTGAACGGCATCGACCTGGTCGTTCGCTCCGGTGAGGTACACGCGGTGATGGGTCCCAACGGCGCCGGCAAGAGCACGCTCAGCGCCGTCATCA
>DAORTY010000266.1:0-4245 GCA_035432905.1 Ilumatobacteraceae bacterium
GTCACGATCGCAACTCTCCCGGTCAGCTCGAACAAGTCCTGAGGCATACCTGGAACCTACAGTGACCCGCATGGCCATTGACTTCACGCTCAGCCCGGAACTGGAAGAGATTCGGCTGCGGGTACGCGGCTTCATCAACGAGGTGGTGAAGCCCGCGGAGGCCGAGCTCGACGCGCTACGCGGCGGTGATCGCGGCGACTACATCGCCAAACTGATCGGGCTGCGCAAGCAGGCGCTGGAGGTTGGTCTGTGGATGCCGCACATGCCCAAGGAGTGGGGTGGCATGGGGCTGGGACACGTGCAGTTGGCCATGGTGCAGGCGGAAGCGGCCAAGGCCAGCATGGGCCCGTGGGTACTCAACTGTCAGGCGCCCGACGAAGGCAACATGCACACGCTGCTGCACTGGGGTACGCCCGAGCAGAAGGAGAAGTACCTCAAGCCGCTGTGCGACGGCACCGCGATGAGCTGCTTCGCGATGACCGAGCCCGAGGTCGCCGGCAGCGACCCGACGCTGATCCAGACCACTGCCGTGCAGGACGGCGACGAGTGGGTGGCCAATGGCCACAAGTGGTTCATCTCCAACGCTCAGCGCGCCAAGTTCGCCATCCTGGTGTGCCGCACCGAAGACGACCCGGACCTGCCGCAGGCGGCCAACACCGCGTTCATCATCGACCTACCCAGCGACGGCTGGAACCGGGTGCGCGAGGTGGAGACGATGCACGGCTCGTCGGGCCACAGCGAGATCGTGATCGAGGACCTTCGCATTCCGGCTGCCAACATGTTGGGCGGCCGAGGGCAGGGACACCTGCTGGGCCAGTACCGCCTCGGGCCGGCCCGTCTGGCGCACTGCATGCGCTGGATCAGCCAGGCTGAGACCGCCCTGGACATGATGGTTGACCGCTCGCTGGTGCGGTACTCGCACGGCAGCGTGCTGGCCGAGAAGCAGGGCATCCAATGGATGATCGCCGATAGCAGCATGGAGATCTACCAGTCCAAGCTGATGGTGTTGCACGCCGCGTACCTGATCGACAGCGGCGCCGACTTCAAGAGCGAAGTCAGCATGGCCAAGCACTTCGTCGCCAACATGTTGGGCCGCGTCATCGACCGCAGTATTCAGGTCCACGGTGCGCTGGGCTACAGCACTGATACGCCGCTGGCGCACATGTTCCAGCACGCCCGCTGGGCGCGGTTTGCCGACGGCGCCGACGAGATCCACCAGATGCGCATCGCCCAGCGCACGATCAGTGCCTACCGCGACCACGGCAGCACCAGAACCGCCACCGGCAACCTCCCGCTGTAGGGCGCCGCATTTGTCACGTGTACCCGCCCATGGGCGGCGTAGGGTGCCAACGATCGGGTGGATGGAGGGTGTGGATGGGCGAGATACTGGTGCTGTCCCGTGACGACGTGTCGCGGAGTCTCGACCTTGCGGGTCTGCGTGAGCAGTTGACGCAGGCATTCGTCGCATTCAGCGACGGAACCACGTCCGTGCCGCCGCGCATGGCGGCGTCTGCCCCGGATGGCTTTCTCGGTGCGATGCCCGGTTTCGTTCCGGGGGTCGGATTCGGACTCAAGGCCGTCACCGTGTTTGCGGGCAACCACGGCACTGGTATCCCATCGCACCAAGGGCTGATTGCGCTGTTCGACCCGTCGAATGGGTCACCCGTGGCGGTGATGGATGCGTCGTTGATCACCGAGGTGCGCACGGCGCTGTCGGCTGCGATGGGCGTGGACCTCGGAGCTCGACGTGATGCGACCTCGCTCGCAGTGATCGGCGCCGGCGCACTGGGTCATGAACACATGCGAGTACTGCAGGGCATTCGCCCGTGGGCCGACATTCGGATCGCCTCACGTACGCATGCGCACGCGAAAGCGTTGGCCGCGCAGTACCCGGGTAGTAGAGCGGCCGCCGGTTTCGAGGAAGCTGTGCGCGGCGCGGACGTCGTGTGCCTCTGCACCGATGCGGAATCGTCGGTCATCGAGCACGAGTGGCTGGCGGCGGGCGTGCACGTGTCGTCGGTCGGCAGGGGTGCGGAGATACCCGCAGCGACCGTGAGTGCGGCAATGACCCACGGTGTGGTCATCGTCGAATGGCGTGGCGCCGCCGTGAATGCTCCGCCTGCCGGGGCCCACGAGCTGCAGGACCACGACCCAGCTGCGATGGTCGAGATGGGAGAGATCCTCAGCGGCCGCGCCGTTGGGCGTACGAGCGACACCGAGCTGACGGTCTACAAGTCCACCGGCCACGCCATCGAAGACCTGGCCGCCGCCCGCCTCGTCCTCGACTCCGCGCTCGCCAGTGGGCTGGGAACCCGCGCCTCTATCTGATCGGTGGGCTAGCCGGCGAGGGGGGAGTCGAGGCGGCGACGAACGGCGTTGCGGATCTGTTCGTCGAAGCGGCGCATGTGGGCTTCGATGAGCTCGGCAGCCTGGTCGGCGTCGGCGGCGCGCAGTGCCGTCAGGATTGCGCGGTGTTCGGCGATCATGTCGTGGAGGTCGGCGACGTCTCCCAAGTACAGGTGCCACAGGCGATCGCTGTGTGCGTACAGCATGTCCAGCTGGTTGGTGAGGAAGCGATTGTCGGCGGCCGTCCAGACCAGTTCGCGGCACTGCCGATCGATCTCCAGCAACTCGACCGGTGACGACGAATCGGTGGCGCTCTCCAGCAACGTGGCCATTTCGCCCCACACGTCGTCATCGCCGCGGGCGCAGGCCAAACGCATCGCGTACGGCTCGAGAATCGCCCGCGTTTCGTAGAGAACGGCCAGGTCACCGACGTCGATACCGCTCACATACATGCCGCGGCGGGGAATCACCGTCACGAACTGGTCACGCACCAGCCGTTGTAGCGCCTCACGAATCGGTGTGCGGCCCAGCGCCAGCGATGTCTGCAATGCGTCCTCGCGGATGACCGCGCCGGGGGCGAGTTCCAGCTGCACGATCATCCGACGGATGTCGCGGTAGGCCTGCTCGCTGAGCGATGTCGGTGGGGGAGGCATTGTGATATGGTGATGATATATCACCGGATCGTGGTCGACGCGATCTTTGACAATTCTGAAACACGACAGTGGGAGACATCAGTGAGCGATTCGGCGTCCAACGCATTTCCTTCAACGGCCAAGGTCGTCATCATCGGAGCCGGCATCGTCGGCAACTGTCTGGTCGGCCACCTTGCCCGCCTGGGCTGGACCGACATGGTGCAGATCGACAAGGGCCCACTGCCCAACCCTGGCGGTAGCACCGGCCACGCATCCAACTTCATCTTCCCCACGGATCACAACAAGGAGATGGCGTTCCTCACGCTGGACAGCCAGAACCAGTACATCGACGCCGGCCTCAACAACACCTGCGGTGGCATCGAGGTTGCGCGTGAGCCGCAGCGACTCGAGGAGTTCAAGCGCCGTATGACCTCCGCCAAGGCGTGGGGCATCGACGCCAGCCTGGTCACGCCCGCCGAGATCAAGGAGATGGTCCCGTTCATCAACGAGGACATCCTGCTCGGCGGCTATTACACACCCAGCGTGAGCGTGGTCGACTCGCTCGCCACCGGTACCAAGATGCGCGAAGAGGCAATGGCCGCCGGTCTGCAGGTGTTCGCCAACACCGAGGTGCTCGATGTGGAGACCATCGACACTCCGGGCGGCCCGAAGGTCAGCGCCGTCGTCACCGACAAGGGTCGTATCGAAGCCGAGTACGTCGTCGTGGCCTGTGGTGTCTGGAGCCCCCGTATCGCCGCGATGGCCGGCGCCAACATTCCGCTCACGCCCGCCGTGCACCAGATGGCCGACGTGGGTCCGATCGACGTGCTGGTGGACAGCAACAAGGAACTCGCCTTCCCGATCATTCGCGACATGGACACGTTCTGCTACGAGCGTCAATCCGCGGGCTCGATGGAGGTCGGCAGCTACGCCCACCGCCCGATCCTGATGCGTCCGGACGACATTCCCTCGAATGAGGCCTCGGCGCTGACGCCCACGGAACTGCCGCTGACGTACGAGGACTTCGATCCACAGATGGAGCAGGCGATCGACCTGATGGAGATGCTCGGCGACGCCGAAATCCGCTATGCCATCAACGGCCTGCTGTCACTCACGCCCGACGCCAACCCTGTGCTCGGCGAGACCCCAGAGGTCGCCAACCTGTGGAGCGCCGCAGCGGTGTGGATCAAGGAGGGCCCCGGCATTGCGCAACTCGTCGCCGAGTGGATGACCTACGGCTACCCGCACATGTGCGACCCGCACGGCA
>DAORTY010000267.1:0-4235 GCA_035432905.1 Ilumatobacteraceae bacterium
TCGTTGAGCTCGTAGAAGCGCATGATCAGGTTGACGAGCGTGGTCTTGCCGGCGCCCGTCGGCCCGACGATTGCGACCGTCTGGCCGGGTTCGGCCACCAGTGACAGATGGTCGATGAGCGGCGTGTCGTCGCGGTAGCGGAACGAGACGTCGATGAACTCGACGCGACCCTTGATCGGCTCGGGATCGATGGTGGCGGGCGCGTCGGGGCTCTGCTCGGGTGCGTCGAGTAGCTCGAACACTCGCTCGGCCGATGCAATGCCGGACTGTAGGACGTTGACCATCGAGGCCGTCTGCGTGAGTGGTTGGGCGAACTGGCGTGAGTACTGGATGAAGGCCTGCACGTCGCCGAGACCCAAGGAACCGTTGGCCACCTTGAGGCCACCGAACACTGCGATCGCGACGTAGTTGAGGTTGCCGATCATCACCATTGCGGGCTGTACGCAACCGCTGATGAACTGTGCTGCGAAGCCGGCCTCGTACAGCTGGTCGTTGGTGGCATCGAAGCGGGCCTGCGCCTCGCGCTGGCGGCCGAAGGCCTTCACGATCGGGTGCCCGGTGAAGGTCTCCTCGACCTGGGCGTTGAGTGCGCCGGTGTGCTTCCACTGGTCGATGAACTTGCCCTTGGAGTGACCGGCGATCCACTTCATCAAGACCAGTGAGATGGGCACCGTGACAATCGCCACCAGTGCCAACTGCCACGAGATCCACACCATCATGCCGATGGTGCCAGCAATCGTGAGGATGCCCTGCAGGAGCTGGCTGAGCGACTGCTGCATGCTCTGCGCCACGTTGTCGATGTCGTTGGTGACACGGCTGAGCAGGTCGCCGCGGGCCTGACGGTCGAGGTATGACAGTGGCATCGCGTGCAGCTTCGTCTCCACATCGGCACGCAGCCGGTACATCGTGCGCTGCACCACCCCGGCCAGTACGAACGACTGCATGTATGCCAACAGGTAGCCGGCGAGGTAGATGCCCACGGCGATCCACAGCGTGGCATGCAAGGCGCCGAAGTCGATGCCTGCACCACCACGGTAGGAGCGGATGAGACCGTCGAAGATGAGGTCGGTCGCGTGACCCAGGATTTTCGGGCCGGAGACGACGAGCGACACGCTGAGGATGGCGAGCACCAGCACGAGGTAGGCCTTCGGGCGCTCGGGGCCCAGCCGACGGAACAGACGCTTGCTGGACACCGAGAAGTTTTTCGACTTCTCGGTCGGGACACCGACCATGTTCCATCGCCCGCCGCGCATCTCGGCGGCGCTCGACGGCGACGGTGCTGGTTGTTTGGTGGGCTGGTCGTCGTGGACGCCGCTGGCGTTGTCACCGTCGCTCATGCTGCGGCCTCCTCGGCGGTGAGCTGCGAGTTGACGATCTCGACGTAGGTCGGGCACCGTTCCACCAGCTCGTCGTGCGTGCCCAGGCCGACGGGCTCGCCGTCCTCCAACACCAGGATCTGGTTGGCGTGCTTGATGCTGGTGACTCGCTGGGCAACCATCAGCACCACGGCGTCGCGGGTGTACGGCGCGAGCGCGGCGCGCAGCCGGGCGTCGGTGGCCATGTCGAGGGCGGAGAGCGAATCGTCGAAGAGATACACCTCGGGCTTACGAACCAGCGCACGGGCAATGGCCAAACGCTGGCGCTGCCCACCCGACACGTTGGTGCCACCCTGAGCGATCACCGAGTCCAGTCCCTCGGGCATGGCGCGCACGAAGTCGGCGGCTTGCGCAACGGTGAGCGCCTCCCACAGCTCGTCCTCGGTGGCATCGGGTTTTCCGTAGCGCAGGTTGCTGGCCACGGTGCCGCTGAACAGATACGGCCGCTGCGGCACCAAGCCGATGCGCTGCCACAGTGCGTCGGTGGCCAACTCGCGCACGTCGATGCCGTTGACCAACACCGCCCCCTGGGTGACATCGAACAGACGTGCGACCAGGCTGACCAACGTGGTCTTGCCAGAACCGGTGCTGCCGATCACGGCGGTGGTCTGGCCGGCGAGGCAGGTGAACGTGATGTCGGAGAGCACCGCGTGTTCGGCACCGGGGTAGCGGAACCCTGCATCGCGGAACTCGAGCGACGCACCCTCGGGCAAGGCGAGGACTGGGTGCTTTGCAGCCTCGACGCTGGAGTTCGTGTCGAGCACCTCCTGGATTCGTTCCGCGCTGACTGCCGCGCGAGGCACCAACGCGGCCATGTAGGTGGCCAGCATGACGGCCATCAGGATCTGCATCAGGTATTGCAGGAACGCGATCAGCGCACCGATCTTCAACTCGCCGGCGTTGACACGATTCGCCCCGAAATAGATGACCGCGACACTCGAGACGTTGACGATCAGGATGACGGTGGGGAACATCAGCGCCATCAATCGCCCGGCGCGCAGTGCGGTACGAGTGAGCTGATCGTTGCTGCGCTCGAAGCGCTGCGTCTCGTAGGGCTCGCGCACGAAGGCACGCACCACGCGGATGCCGGTGATCTGCTCGCGCAGCACGCCGTTGATGCCGTCGGTGCGTTCCTGCACCAACCGAAACGTGGGAACCATGTTGTAGATGACGGTGCCGATGGAGAGCACCAGCACAGGAATCGCCACCGCGAGGATCCAGGTGAGCTCCACGTCTTCGCGCAGCGCCATCACCAGACCGCCGGCCGCCGTCAGCGGCGCCGCGATCAGCAGTGTGCACGTCATCTGGACGAGTGTTTGCACCTGTTGCGCGTCGTTGGTGACACGAGTGATCAACGTGGGCGGGCCGAAGTGGCTGACCTCGCGGGCGGAGAACTCGGTGACCTGATGGAACAGTGAACCGCGCACGTCGCGGCCGAAGCCCGTCGCAACTTTGGAGCCGTAGTAGATGGCTGCGATGGAGAACCCGATCTGGACGAGGGCCACCAACAGCATCAGCCCGCCGTGGCGCCAGATGTACCCGGTGTCGCCGGTGACCACGCCCTTGTCGATGATGTCGGCGTTGAGCGTGGGGAGGGTGAGCGCCGCTGCCGTCTGCGCTGCCTGCAGGAGCACGACCGCGACGAGAAGCGACTTGTAGCGGCGAAGGTGCGTTCGCAGAAGTCGAATCAACATGAGCGGCAATCATGCCGCCGAGCGGCGAATCTGCACGAACTCGGCGAAAGTAAATTCGTGTACTCCGATAGGTTCGGCCGGGAATGAATCCTGCGTTGGTGCCCCTGCCAGATCGTGTCGACGTCGTCATCGTCGGTGGTGGTCTCGCGGGCTTGGCCGTCGCTCGCGCCGTCGAGACGGCGGGTCGCACAGCGGTGGTGGTGGAGGCGTGTGATGGTGTGGGCGGTCGTGTGCGCACCGACGTCGTCGACGGCTTTCGGCTCGACCGCGGCTTTCAGGTGCTGCTGACGGCGTACCCGGAGGTGAGCCGTCAACTCGATCTGCCTGCGCTGCGGCCGTGCGCGTTCGATCCGGGCTCGCTGGTCTGGCTGGGCAAGCGGATATATGCCATCGGCGACCCAACCCGCAAGCCGGGCATGTTGTTCTCCAGTGCGTTTGCGCCGATCGGCAGCGTCACCGACAAGGTACGCCTGGCCGGTGTGCTGCACAGGCTCCGCAAAGCAGACCCGGTCTCGCTGCTGCACCGCGAAGACGTGAGCACGCTGACCTCGCTGCTCGACCAGGGTTTCAGTACCCGCATGATCGACCGCTTCTTTCGCCCGTTGCTCGGTGGCATTCAGCTCGATGTGAACCTTTCTGCCAGCCGCCGTATGGCCGACATCATCCTGCGCTGCCTGGCCGTGGGCGATTCTGTGGTGCCGGCCATGGGCATGCAGGCCATCCCCGACCAACTGGCGGCCGGGTTGCTGCCGGGCACGCTGCACCTCGATTGCCCGGTTGCCGCGGTGGCGCCGGGCGAGGTGCGGCTCATCGACGGTCGCGTGGTGCACGGTCAGCGTGTGGTGGTCGCGACGGAGGGGCCTGCTGCCGCCGAGTTGCTGCGTGCGCGGCAGGTTGTGTCGCCTGGGTCGCGAGCTGTGTCGTGCGTGTGGTTCGCCGCACCCAAGCCGCCGGTGGACGACAAGTTGATCGTCCTCGACGGCACCATCACCGGCCCGGCGGTGAACGTGGCCGTGATGAGCAACGTGTCCCCGGACTATGCGCCGCAGGGTCAGGCGTTGATCGCGGCCGCGTGTCCGGCGGCCGACGGCGATCTCACAGCCCTGCCGACGGCGGTGCAGGCACAGATGCGACGGTGGTGGGGTGCCCAGGTCGACGAGTGGCG
>DAORTY010000268.1:0-4223 GCA_035432905.1 Ilumatobacteraceae bacterium
ACGAACGCAGCCGAACCCGAGTCGGGCGCGTCCCGTCTGGCTACCCTGCATGCGGCCAGTTTCGCACACTCGGGGCCAGCGTGCCCAGTGAGTGCGTCGACTTGACGACGACTGTCGGCTCGCCCACACTCTGTCCGGGAGGCGAGATGGTGTTGTTGGGTTGTAGAGAGGTGGCCGCGGTGGAATCACACCGCGACTTGGGCGAGGTGCCCGAGCGCAACGGCATCAGTGGCACAACGGACGACAACGCATGAAGATCGCCGCCTACGGTTGTGGCCAGAACTACACGTCGGCGCGCTTTCGCGTCCGCCAGTTCATCGGCGACCTCGCCACCTACGACATCCACGTGCACGAGTACATCGCACCCATCTACAAGCATCTCGAGCCGAAGTCGCACAACCCGGTGTGGCTTGCGGCCATCAAGGTGGCCCGGCCGATCGCGTTGATGCCATCGGTCATCGCGAGCCATCGTTACGACGCGAGCTGGATCCAGAAGGAGATGATCTGGGGTCGCGACACGCTCGAGCGCTTCACGCAGGGGCCGCGCTTCTTCGATGTCGACGATGCCCTCTGGGTGCCTCGAGAGGGTTCGGCGTACCACATGGCCCGGCTCGCCCGACACATGGACGTCATCATCGCCGGCAACGAGGCCATCGCCAACTGGTTCAGCCAGTTCGCGAACGACGTTCGCATCGTGCCCACCGCGATCGACTGCAGCCTGTTCTGCCCGCCCGCGGTCCCGGCGCCCGCCGATCGGCCGTTCACCATCGTGTGGACCGGGCAGAAGGTCACCCTTTACCACCTCGTCGTCGTCGAGGAGGCGTTGCGGATCTTCATGGAACGCCACCCCGACGTGCAGTTCCACGCCGTGTCCGATGCCGGGCCGGTGCTGAAGTCGTTGCCTGCCGAGCGGGTCACCTGGGTGCCATGGTCTCCCGCTGTCGAGGTCACCGCCATCCAGAACGCCCACATCGGCATCATGCCGCTGGTCGATGACGAGAACGGCCGGGCGAAGTGCGCGTTCAAGATGCTGCAGTACATGGGTTGCGCTGTGCCCAGCGTGGTGACGCCCATCGGCTTCAACAAAGACATCCTGAAGACCGGCGGGGTGGGCCTGGCCGCAACCACCACCGACGAGTGGGTCGACGCGTTCGAATCGCTGTACGCAGACCGCGAGGCGGCAGTCGACCTGGGCCGCCGTGGCCGCCAGGTGGCACTCGATCACTTCGATCGGCCGATCATGGCCAAGCAGCTTGCCGAACTGTTCATCGACGTCGTGGGCGTGCCGTGAAACCAGCTTCGCGACGAAGGCGAGTCGCGTATCTGCACGACAACGTCGCGTTCGGCGGGATGGAAACCTTGCAGCTGAAGATCCTCGAGCATCTCGACCCAGCGCGGTTCGACGCCGTGGTGGTCGTTGCCGAGTATCAGCGGCAAGCGGCCGCCAGGTTCCGCGAATGCCTCGACGCCATCGACGTGCCGTTGCTCACGGTTCCCGACACGCGAGCGCTGCCCGTCGTGTCGGGACTGTTGCGAATCTGGAAGCTGCGTGGGCTGCTCCGAGGAGCCGGCATCGACGTGGTGCACATTCAAACCCGCACGCCCGAGGCCTCGCGACGCCTGACGCTGGCAGCGTTCCTGGCCCGCACGCCAGCGCTCATCCGCACCGAGCACGTGTCGCCCGGGCCTCACGTCGGCAGGTGGACCCGCTACACAGTCGTTCCGTTCGACTGGATGACGGATCTCATCATCACCGACTCCAAGGCTGACCGCGACGAGCAGATCCGGCTCGTCGGCAGGGCGCCGGAGAAGGTCGCGACGTCGTACTGCGGCATCGATCCGTTCGCATTCGACGAGCATCACGACATCGCTGCCGCCAAGCGGGCACTGGGGATAGATCCCACCTCGGTCGTCATCGGCACCGTCGGGCGGCTGCACGAGCAGAAGGGTCATCGCTATCTCGTCGCCGCTGCTGGCGAAGTGCTTCGCCACTGTCCGGCAACCGTCCTCCTCCTGGTCGGCGACGGGCCCGACGAAGCGGCGTTGCGCCAGCAGGTCGCCGACGAAGGAATCGCCGATCGCGTGATCTTCGCCGGCTTCCAGGCCGACCCCGTGCCGTACATGGAGGCGATGGACGTCGCCGTGATGCCGTCGCTGTGGGAGGGCTTCTCCATCTCCATGCAGGAGTTCATGGCCATGGGCACACCGCTGGTGACGAGCGACCATCACAGCTTTCGCGAGGCCATGGACCACGGCGTGCACGGGCTCATCGCTCCCATGCGCGACAGCGCACAGCTCGCCGTCGAGATCGAACGCCTCGTCCTCGATGCCGACCTGAGGGCGACGATCGGGGCCGCCGCCGCCCACCGTGCCCGCCAGGAGTTCAGCATCCAGCGCCACGTCGACGAGCTGATGACGATGTACGACCAAGTTCTCGCGAGGAGATGACGACATGGACGACACCGACGGCCAACCCATTGCGTTCAACCGGGCGTTCCTGACCGGGCGCGAACAGGGGCTCATCGCCGATGCACTGGCACGCGGCCAACTGTCCGGGGATGGCCACTACACACATCTCGCGAGCAGGACGATCGAGACCATCACCACCTCGCCGAAGGTGTTCCTCACCACCTCGTGCACACATGCTCTGGAGATGTGCACCTTGTTGCTCGACCTCCAGCCGGGTGACGAGGTGATCATGCCTTCCTTCGCCTTCGTCTCCACTGCCAATGCCTGCGCGCTGCGCGGTGGTGTTCCCGTGTTCGTCGACATCCGGGCCGATACGTGGAACATCGACGAAACCCTGATCGAAGCGGCCATCACGCCTCGCACTAAAGCCATCATGGTGGTTCACTACGGCGGGGTTGCGTGCGAGATGGACACCATCATGGCCATCGCCGCAGCGCACGGTCTGGCGGTCGTCGAGGACGCAGCGCATGCCTTCGGCGCCACCTACCGCGGCCGAGTGCTCGGGTCCATCGGCGACCTGGGCACCCTGTCGTTCCACGCCACCAAGAACATCCAGTGCGGCGAGGGCGGGGCTCTCCTGGTCAACGACCCGTCGTTGCGCGAGCGGGCCGAGATCATCCGTGAGAAGGGCACCAACCGCGGTCGGTTCTTCCGCGGCGAGGTCGACAAGTACACGTGGGTCGACGTCGGCTCGAGCTACCTGCCGTCGGAGATCCTCGCTGCGTTCCTCACCGCTCAGCTGGATGCGTTCGACGAGATCCACGCGAGACGGATGCAGATCTGGTCGGCGTACGAGTCGGCCATCCGTCCGTGGGCGCTCGACCGACAGGTGCAAACCGCAGCCGAGTCCGACCACTGCCGCCACCCTGCCCACCTGTTCGCACTCGGCTTCTCCCACGGCGATCAGCGACAGTCGTTCATCGACCACATGGCCGCAGCGGCCATCAAGACCGCCTTCCACTTCGTCCCGCTCCACTCGGCGCCTGCCGCCCGCCGATGGGTGGGTGACCTGCACCTCCCGGTCACCGATGCGGTCAGCGACGGGCTGGTGCGCCTGCCGCTCTACCCGGGGCTCTCCACCGATCAGGTCACGCGCGTGATCGAGGCGGCGTTGCGGTTCGAGATGCCGTCACCGTCGGCTGCTGCGCGCGCCTGACCCACGGCATCGGCACGCCAAGCGGCTGGTCGCCGACAGCAACGTTGTAGGCTCCGCCGCACGCCCACCCGGCGAGTACCTCACGACAACGTGTCCTACCTGAAAGCGCCGCCAACGTTGCGAATCCTCATCGTCACGCCGTCAATTCCGTATCCGCCGAACTGGGGAGGCGGAATTCGTGTCTTTCAGATCGTCCGCCAGTTGTCGCAACGCCACAGCGTCTCGGTGCTCTGCTACGCCAACGAGGGCGACGACGACAAGGTCGCTGCGCTCGCCGAGGTGTGCCACTCGGTGCACACCGTCACCTCACCGTTGCCCGACTCGCGCTCGAAGCGAACGGCCCAGCTGCTCAGCCTGCTCCGGCGCAGCTCGTTCCAGACCGCGAGCGTCAGAACCTCGGCGATGCAGTTGCGGGCAACCGAGCTGGTCAGCAGCGAGAAGTTCGACCTGGTGCAGTTCGAGTCGAGTCAGATGAGCTGGCTGGAGCTGCCCACCGGCCTCCCCTCGATCGTCGACGAGCACAACATCGAGTACGAACTGCTCCAGCGCATGTACCAGACGGAGCGCTCGCCGTTCCGCAAGCTCTACAACTGGGGCG
>DAORTY010000269.1:0-4189 GCA_035432905.1 Ilumatobacteraceae bacterium
GCGTGGTTGCCATCAGCTCCTCCGCGCTCGAACCGATGCGTACCAATTCGTCGGCTCCGAAGCCGGTGGTCCACCTCCGCAGCATCGCTTCGTTGGCCTCGGGGTGGAACTGTGTGCTGAACATGCGACCAAGGCGCCACGCCTGCGGACCAGCCGCACTGCGCGCCAGTTCGGTGGCTCGTCCGGGCACGGTGACCACGTCGTAGTGCCACTGCATCCACGGGCCTTCGGCGATGGTGAGCGGAATGTCGCTGACGACGTTCATCCAGCCGATCTCGGGCTCGCGGGCGCGTTCGACAGTGCCGCCGAGCGCGTGCGCGAGGACTTGGTTGCCGAAGCAGATTCCGAACACGGGCACGCCGCGGCGGGCGGCCTCGTGCACCACTGCAACCTCGGCGGACACGTTGTGTGCCACCTCGGGCCAATAGACGCTCCACTCGCTACCGAGCATCACCACCAGCTCGTGACCGTCGAGCGACGGCCAATCACCGGGGTGCTCGCGATGGCACTCGTCGAAGGCGTAGCCGCGTGAACGAAAGTGTTCGCCCACGAAGCCGGAATCTGCATCGGTGGCATTGGAAATGAGCAAGGCGCGCACGGGCGCTACCGTACCGCGCCATGTGCGGAATTGTCGGCTGCTTCCATCCCGGTGAGCGCCCGGGCGCGCTCGGCGAACAGGTGCACACCATGGCGGCGGCGGTGGTGCACCGAGGACCAGATTCCGGGGGCTCGTTCGTCGACGACGCCGCCGGGTTCGCGCTGGGCTTTCGCCGCCTCGCCGTCGTCGATCTGACCCCCACCGGCGAGCAGCCGATGACGTCGCACTCCGGTCGGTACGTGGTCGTGTTCAACGGCGAGATCTACAACCATGCGGCCATGCGAGGCGAACTCGCCGGCGTTGCGTGGCGCGGCACCTCGGACACCGAAGTGATGATGGCCGCGATCGACCGCTGGGGCGTCGAAGCGGCGCTGCCGCGGTTGCACGGCATGTTCGCAATCGCACTCTGGGATCGGCAGGAGCACCGCCTGACGCTGGCACGCGATCGGATGGGCGAGAAGCCGCTGTACTACGGCCTTCACGGCGGTGCGCTGCTGTTCGGCTCCGAACTGAAGGCACTGCGATCTCACCCGCTGTTCCGCAGCGACGTCGATCGCGATGCCTTGGCCGCGTTCCTGTATGCGTCGTTCGTTCCTGCTCCCATGTCCATCTGGCAGTCGACCTGGAAGCTTCCGGCGGGAACCCTTCTCTCGATCACCGCCAACGACGTCGTCACCGGAACCCTCGGCGAGCCCGTCGCGTACTGGTCGCTCAGCGCCCATACCCGGCGCGCTGCTGTCGGCGACATCGGCGATGCCGACGCAGTCCAGCAGCTCGACGAGTTGCTGCGTGACAGTGTTGCCCGACAGATGGAAGCCGACGTTCCGCTCGGCGCCTTTCTCTCCGGTGGCATCGACTCATCGACCGTTGTTGCGCTGATGCAGGCTCAGTCCACGCAACCGGTGAGGACGTTCACCGTAGGCATTCCCGACCACGCGGGGCTGGACGAGTCAGCCTTCGCGGCAGAAGTCGCAGCGCACCTCGGCACCGAGCACCACACGCTGCACGTGAGCGCCGCCGACGCGCGCGCCGTGATCCCGACGCTGGGCACGATGTACGACGAGCCGTTTGCCGATGCATCACAGATCCCCACGCACCTCGTGGCCGCGCTCGCTCGCCAGCACGTCACCGTCAGCCTGTCGGGCGACGGCGGCGACGAGATGTTCGGCGGCTATCGGCGCTACCAGCTCGCGCCACAGGTCGCACGGCGCACTCGGTTCATACCGCGAGGTGCTGCTCGGCTCGGTCGGGCATCTGTCATCGGCGTGCCAGTACGCGCGTGGGACGGTATCCGTCCTGGGCTCGGGGCACGAGCGCACCGCCTCGCCGACCTCGCACCGAGCCACGACGTCGACGAGGTGTACCGACGTGTATTCGGCTCCTCCAGCGGGCTGGGGCTCGCCCTGGGTCATCGCTTCGAACCACCGTCCATGTTCGACCGGGTTGCCGACGCGCCCGCCGATGCTGTCGACCGGATGATGTACTTCGATGCGCTCACCTACTTGCCCGATGACATCTGCGTCAAGGTCGACCGGGCGGCGATGGCCGTCAGCCTGGAAACCCGCATGCCGTTCCTCGACCATCGTGTCGCCGAGTTCGCGTGGTCGCTGCCGCAGCAGATGTTGATTCGCGGCGGCGTGTCGAAGTGGGCAGTGCGACAGGTGTTGGCGCGCTACGTGCCGACCGCGCTCACCGAACGGCCGAAGGCAGGCTTCGGAATTCCGCTTGCCGAATGGCTGCGTGGGCCACTGCGCCAATGGGCCGACGACATGCTGTCATCTGCAGCGCTCCACGCCGACGGCTATCTCGACGCAGGTGCGGTCGGGCACCTCTGGGCCGCCCACCTGGCGCGCCGGCGCGATCACACCAACGTGCTGTGGAACGCGTTGATGTTCCAGACATGGCTGCACTCGTTGGACTGAACTCAGTCGGTGGAGATGAAGACGTTCTTCAGTTCCGAGTAGTGATCCATCGCGTGCATGCTGTGCTCGCGGCCGATGCCACTCTGTTTGAAGCCACCGAACGGGGTCGCGTAGCGAACCGAAGAGTTCGAGTTCACACTCAACGCACCGGCCTCCATCGCCCGCGCCACCCGCAGCGCGCGAGCGCCGTCACGCGTCCACACCGACCCTGACAATCCGTAGATGCTGTCGTTGCAAATGCGGATGGCGTCGGCTTCGTCATCGAACGGAATGACCACGGCCACCGGGCCGAAGACCTCCTCGTGGCACACCACTGCGTCGTAGTCCGGCGTGGCAATCATCACCGGATGCCAGTAGCCGGGGCCAGTGGGCGCATCACCGGTGAAGACCGTCTCGAGCCCCGCGCTGTACGTGCGCACGGCGGCAAGGTGGCCGGCGGTGACCAGCGGGCCCATGGCGGTGTCGGCAGCCATCGGGTCGCCGACCTTCCATCCCTTCGCCGCCTCGATGAACAACTCCAAGAAGCGGTCGAACACACTTCGCTGCACCAGCACACGGCTTCGCGCGCAGCAGTCCTGGCCAGAGTTGTCGAAGACCGCACCGGGTGCCGATTGCGCTGCCTTCTCCAGATCCGCGTCGGCGAAAATGATGTTGGCGCTCTTGCCGCCCAGCTCGAGCGTGACCCGCTTCATCTGGTCGGCACAGCCCACCATCAGACGCTTGCCGACATCAGTCGAGCCGGTGAAACCGATCTTGCGCACATCTGGGTGCTCGACCATCCGCCAACCAACGGACGAGCCCGGCCCGACCACGACGTTGAAAACACCCTCGGGGATGCCGGCCTCGAGCGCAAGTTCGGCCAGGCGCATGGAGGTGAGGGGCGTGATCTCCGCCGGCTTCAGCACCGCGGTGTTGCCGGCGGCCAAGGCCGGACCGATCTTCCACGAGGCCATCAGCATCGGGAAGTTCCACGGTGTGATCAGCCCCACCACACCGAGCGGTTCGTGGAACGTGACGTCGACACCACCGGCCACCGGGATGGTGGAGCCGGTGTGCTTCTCGATGCCGCCGGCGAAGTAGTGGATGGTGTCGGCGACCGCGTTGGCGCACCACTTGGCGCTGCCCAGCGGCATCCCCATGTTGCGCGTCTCCAGCTCGGCCAACTCGTCGACGTGTGCGCCGACCGTGTCGGCGAAGCGGCGCATCACACGGGTGCGATCGACCGGCGAGAGGGCCTTCCACGCCGGCGACGCCGCTTTCGCGCGGGCGACGGCCACATCGACATCCTCCACGGTGGCATGGGGCATCTCATGGATGACTTCTTCAGTGGCAGGGTTACGGAGGGTGAGCATCGACGACACGACGATCGAGAGTAGCGGACGACCCCGCGAACAACAGTTGCGGATGTCTCCGTCCGGTCGCCAGACTGGGAAGCGCATGAGCCAACCACCGCCCCTGATCGCTCTGTGTGCCCGCGTGTTGACCTTCTCCGACGAAGGCAAACGCGACGCCTACAGCAGCAGCCAACCGTACTCACGGGCTGTCACCCGTGCGGGCGGGGTGCCCGTGCTGGTGCCACCGATCCACGAGCTCGCGGAAAACGCGTTGACCGTTCTGCAGCATTTCGACGGCGTGCTCCTGCCGGGCGGCGGCGACGTCGACCCGCGTC
>DAORTY010000270.1:0-4171 GCA_035432905.1 Ilumatobacteraceae bacterium
CTGACACGAACACGCTGTACAACGGGTTGACGGTGTCGTATCAGCACGGCGTTGAGGTTGCGCCCGTCAAGGCGTGGATCGATGCGCTCCCCCAGCTGCTCGGATGCGAGAACACCTACAGCTCACAGCAGCCGGCAACTCCAACCGATCCCACCGCCTGGTACGCGGTGACCTGCGATGTGGAACGTGACGGCAAGAACTTCAACGTGTCGGTTCGCACCTTGTTCCTGGAGTTCGGTGGTTACACGACGGTGCAGGTCACCCAGTGGTAACGATCACGGTCGCCGACGCCGCCACGGTCATGGCAGCCGTACATCCGTCACGTGATTCGCGGCCTTGCCTGGCATCTAGGCTCGCCGCCGGTGGAGTGCACAAGGTGAGAAGTCACCTGCGCTTGTTGCGGGCGACGGCGGTCGAGAACATGTCAGATTCAGAGCTGGTAGCCCAGCTCAACGACGACGCGTGCCTACGCGAGTTCATTGCCCGCCACCACAGCTCGGTGCGACGACTGGCCACCACCATGATGCGCAGCAGCCACGACGCCGAAGAGGTCGTACAAGACACCTTCATCGCAGCGCACCGCTGCTTCACACAGTTCCGCGCAGAGTCCAGCCCGCGCACATGGCTGCACACGATCTGCTACCGGCGCTGCCTGACCCAGCTGCGCAAGAAGCGCCTACGACTCGTCACCGAGGATGTTGTCGCGGGGCTGCCGGCCGGCCACACCGACGATGCCCTGCGAATGACTCTGGAGCAAGCGGTTGCCGACCTGTCCGGAGATCTGAAGGTCGCATTCACATTGGTTGACGTGCTCGGCTTCTCCCGCGAGGAGGCGGCACAACTGGTCGGTGTTCCAGGGAACACGATGCGCGCCAGAGCAGCACGCGCACGCGTGATCTTGGCGTCGACACTCACGCAAGGCGACGAGTCGTGAACGCCGACGTCCACGACAAGGTGCGCGAACGAATCGCGTACGACGACGCCGATGCCACGGTGAACGAGCATCTCGCCCAGTGCGCCGACTGTCAGAGATGGGCGAACCGGCTCGATGGCATTCGTTCGGCCGCGGTCCACCTCGGTACGAAACACCCAACCAGTGCGCAGCAGGTCGACCAGATCGCGTTGGCGGTTCACGGTGCTACCCGCAACCGGCAACGCCGCCGAGTGGCAGGCTGGGCATCGGTAGCTGCGGTGACAGTGGTCGCAGTGGGCGTGGCGACGTTGGCGAGTCGAGACTCGGCGCCTGATCGACTCGCCGCTGTGGCGGATGGCTATGCGGCGGAGGGAACACGTTTCGTGTTCGAGGCTTCCGCAACGGTGGCACTACCCGAGATGGGTGCGGTCGGCGACCTGCAACCTGTGGTGTTGCGATCGTTCCCGGTGTGTGCGACCGAACCGACGCCGTCGAGTGAGTTCCCCACCGGCGCCGACCTTGGTGACATGGTCGACGAACTGTTGAGCGCCGAACCGTGCGTCGCGCTGTCAGGACTCCGCGACGAACTCGGCCCGCGTGCGCAAGCCGCGGCTGACTCTCTCAACTTGCAGGCCACCTCAGCAGCTCGCCGAATCGAACAGCTCGAGGCAACAACTAGCGACGGCGATGCCTTGGTGCGCCAATCCGCGCAATCCGCAATCGTCGAAGCGCGAGCCAGCCTCGGCACAGCGCAGGAAGACCTACTGGAACTGCGTGACGCCCAGGACGAAAGCGTCAACCAGCTCGCTGAAGTTGCGCAGTCCGCGAACAGTGGCGCCCAGGGCGGGTTCCAGCCCGCCGCCCGTGACTCCGTCTTTGCGTTGGCTGCCGTGCTCGACAACACGTCCAGCACTGACGTCACTCGCAACGCTGTGGAGTGGAACACGTTGGGCACAGGCACGTGGACGCGATCGACTGTCGAACTGTCAGGCACCGCCACCTCAGACGCCGGGTCAGCAACTGTGTTCGACAGTGTCGACAACGACCCGCTCGCTCTGGCTCAGGTGCTGTTCGCCGATCCCGACACTTTGCTCGCGGTCCTACGGGGCGCTCCAACCAGCAGTGGTGCCTCGGTGCGTTGGACGGTGCCCACCGACGTCGCGTCAATACAAGGCGCGAATCCGCTCGAGGCCGAAGCAACCTTCACCTCTACAGGGTTCGACCGGTTGCAACTGAGTACCCGACGCTCCGCTGGAACCGTGATCACCATCACGTTCATTCCAGCGCGGTGAACCTCGATGGCCACCAACTTCCCGTCACGCACGACGCTACGAATCGTCGCGGTCATCTCGCTCCTCCCGGTCCTCGCCGTCGTGTGGTGGTTCACCGTCGTTAAGGCTGGCGTCGAGCAGCGGACTGTCGTGCGACTCACTCGTCCGATGGCAACCGGCGACTACCTGACCGGCGACGACATCGAAGCAGTCCGCATCACACACGAGGCCAGTGATGCTGGCCAGTACGTAACAACCGGGCAAGCCGCCGGCGGCCTGATCGCCGCACACGATCTGGTGGTAGGCGACCTGTTGCTCGTGGGGGACGTCTACACCACGCAATCAGACCGAAGCGACGCGCAGGGCCCGACCACAGAGTCCGGCAATGGTCAAGCAGTCGGCATCCTTGCGGCCAGCATCGGGCTGCTCGGAGTGGTGGCCATCGGCGCGCACCTCGCGCGTCGCCGTCCACGCCAGCGGGTCGCGACAATGCCTCCCAATTCCGATGCGACACCGGCGACAAGACAGTGGGTGCATCTTGAGGTGAACGCGTGGGTTGGCGGGGAGGCTCGCGGAACCGCACGGCCCGAGACCAGCACCGCCGGCTCGGCCGCCGTCGGATCAGTCGACGGTATGGCGAGCGTCGCTGGCATTCACGTGGCCGCCCCAGACCAGCACGGAGCAGCTGGAGACACAGGAGCGGCACCCACGCTGCTCGTCAATCAGGAGATGCGCGACGAGGCAACAGTCACCCTGCAACTCGAGGACCCAATGACAGCGCTCATCGCCGTCGACCCGGTCCATGTCGATGTCCCGGTCGAAGCGACGAACGGGCAGCTCATCGCGCAACGTGACGAGCCCGAGACGTCGCGGCCCCTTGCGGTGCTGCAAGTTCTCGGTGAGGTGAAGGTGCTCGGCGTACCAGTCAGCCAAGCCATCGCAGCACCGTTCCTACTTGCTGCCGCGGGGCGGCCGATGAGTAGCGACGAACTCGTGCAACTGACCGGCTACGCGGCCAAGACGTTCTCGAGCGTCTACCCGGCGTCGCATCCGCTCATCGCTCGAACCAACGGGATGCTTACCCTCGCCGACGGCGTATGGACCGATCACGCATGGCTCGCAGAAACCGTTCGCCGCGCCGCCAACGCAGTGCGCGACGACCACCATGCTGACGCAGCTGAGTGGCTTCGCTACTCCCTCGAACTCGCCGGCCAGATCGACGGCGCACCATACGAACGCCTACCCCGCTCAAGACGCAACGGCGGGCCCGGCCCCCGGCTGGACCAATGGTCATGGACCGACGACTTCCCTTACACGGTCTCCGCTCGCGCCCACGCGGGCCAGGAAGCGGTCGAGGCCGTCCTCGCCGCAGCAGAGCTGTGGCACGTGGCAGGCCGAGACGACGTGCTCCCCTCCGCGCACATGGTCGAACTGCTCTGCAAACTCGCCCGGCTCCTTCCGCACGTACCAGTCGCACGCAACGTACGCCCCAGCCAATGGCAATCCGGCGCACCCTGCCTGCTACTCGCCGCCCGAGAGATCGCCAACACCCAAGACCAGATCAACCACGTCCACGCGACCGCACGACGCCTAGTGGCCGACGAGCTCATCGAAGCAGATGTCAGCCTGGCCGACGATCTCGGTCTATGACCGCGTCTTGAACCAGATCTTAAGGGCGTTTCAACCACCGATCTCCTCGACGCCCCGCCAACGCAACGCATCACTGCGCGTGCTGACGCAGCCCCGGCACCGTTCACAACGACACGACGCCCGCGCCCAGACACCGCAGTGGGGCCTGCTTCGACGTTGCGTGGACCCAGCCCGCTCAGCAAGCGCCCACCCGACGCTGTGCTCCGGCCAGTAGCACGGAAACAGTCCACAAACCCGTTCACCTGAGTTCCCATGGCCGGCTAGGACCAGCACGGCGCCGAGCATGTGGATGACACCGTGGTGGCCTGCACTGATCACGCTCAGGTGAATCTTCCCC
>DAORTY010000271.1:0-4168 GCA_035432905.1 Ilumatobacteraceae bacterium
CCGAAGTCCTTCACGTCCAGGTTGCGCTTGAACATGCTCTCGGTGAGGTCGCCGATGGGCGCCATGATCGAGATGACCAGGCCCAACAGCAGCAGATCGCCGGTGCTGGCCCAGGTACTGCTCTTGTCGGCGACGCCGATCAGGAACATTGCACCAAGGGTGAGCACCGTGCCACCGAGGAAGCCCTCGAAGCTCTTGTTGGGACTGATCCAATGCCGCAGCGGTGTCTTGCCGACCGCGCTGCCGACGAACAGGGCACCGACATCATTGGCAACCACGCCGATGGCCAAGAGACACAGTGTGTCGGTGCCGATGTGGTTGCCACCACCGAGATTGGACAGCGCGACGATGCCAGCACCGAACGAGCCCAGCACACCGATCCAGGTGATACCCAGCGTGGTGATGGCCATGTTCGGCATTGGGTTCGACTCCAGGCTGGTGGCACCGATGAACGTGAATGCCACGGCGACGAACGCCAGGAAGACGACCAGCGGTAGCGCGCCGGTGCCGTAGTTGTACACGGCCAGCGGTGCAGCGACGCAGGCCACGATGCCCGGGAAGAACGCCGGTTGATACCCCTTCTCACGCACCCGGTCGAAGTACTCGACGGCGGCCAGGCCCAGAACCAGGATGACGATGACAGCGACGGCCCACGGCTTGAACTTCAGCGCAGCGATGAAGACGGCGGCAATACCAAGGCCGACCGCAATGGCGGTGGGCATGTCTCGGCCACCCGTGCCGGCCGTCGACTTGGATGCGGTGGTGGTGCGGCTACTGGATGTCGGGCGGGCACCGCTGCGGTTGCGGGCCGTGGCGTCGCCGGGGCGCGCGCGCCGACCAGCGGAACTTGGCCGCGAGGCGGCACCATCGGTTGGATCGGTGCCGATGGTGATGCGGCCCTGTTCGCGTCGGACGGGCGCTGACTCGTCACGCACGGTCGGTGCCGGGTCTGCGTACTCGTCGGCTGCCGACTGTTCGAACACCGGCGAGAGACCGGTGATGTCGCCGAGATCGCCCGCTGGATCGACGCCGGTTCCTTCACGCCAACCTGGCTGCTGACTGGAGCCGGAGAACGACGACCACACGTCGAGATCGTCGGTGGGATCGGGTGCCGCACCCTTGCCCGAGAGCTCACGCGGAATCTCGCCGGTGGGCGGGTCGGTCCAGTGCGGCAGCGGCCCGGTATCGGAATCGCCGAACGAGATGCCGCCCGAACCATCCGACCCCGAGGGATCGTCGCCGAACAGCGGCGGTCCGAAATCGCTCTCTTCCTCGCGCCGCCGGCGCCACGCATCGTCAGTCATACCGAAGCCTCCTCGAATGTGCTCAATTTAGACGTCGAGCAGTTCTTGTTCTTTACGACCAACGGCCTTGTCGATCAGTTCGACGTGGTCGTGCGTGATCTTGTCCATTTCCTTCTCTGCGCGCTCGAGATCATCGGCGGAGATTGCGCTCGCCTTCTCTGCGGCTTCCAAGTGCTTGCGCGCATCGCGGCGCAGACCACGAATGGTGACACGGCCATCCTCGGCCATGTTTTTGACGACCTTCACGTACTCCTTACGGCGCTCTTCTGTCAGCGCCGGAAAGTTGATTCGAATCACGACGCCGTCGTTGCTGGGGTTGACGCCAAGATCGCTGTCGCGGACGGCCTTCTCGATGGCGGCAAGCGTCGAGCGGTCATGCGGCTTGATCAGCAACTGACGCGCCTCGGGCACCTGGAAACCGGCGAGCTGCTGCAACGGAACGGTGGAGCCGTAGTACTCGACCAGCAGGCGCTCGACCAACGCTGGTGTCGCCCGACCGGTGCGTACAGTCGTGAACTGCACCTGGACATGCTCGACGGCTTTTTCCATCTTCTCGAGCGCTTCGAGGATCGTTTCTTCAGTCACACTGCCATCGTACCGATCCTGGAGCGTGCCCGCGGCGCATGGGCCGCCGCGGCCAGCGTGCACACGGTGCGCAGCGAGTAGTCAGACCGGACGATCGTGGACGATGGTGCCGACCGAGTCGCCACGAAGAATCGCCTGCAGCGCACCGGGGGCGGACATGTCGAACACGACGATCGGGATCTTGTTGTCGCGGCAGAACGCGATCGCGGTCGCGTCCATCACCTTCAAGTCCTTCGTCATCACTTCGATGTAGCTGACTTCTTCGTACTTGGTTGCCGTGGGCACAAGGCGGGGATCGGCGTCATATACACCGTCGACGCCGCTGTGCGTGCCCTTCAGCAACGCATCAGCGTCGATCTCGGCGGCACGAAGGGCGGCCGCCGTGTCAGTGGTGAAGTACGGGTTGCCGGTACCTGCTGCGAAGATGACGACGCGGCCCTTCTCCAGGTGCCGCATGGCGCGGCGGCGAATGTACGGCTCCGCGATACGGGGCATCTCGATGGCGCTCTGCACCCGAGTGGGCTGACCGGCGCGCTCGAGTGCGTCTTGCAGCGCCAAGGCGTTCATGACCGTGCCCAGCATGCCGATGTGGTCGCTCTGGGTGGCGTCCATTCCTGTCATGGCACCTTGGCGGCCACGCCAGAAGTTGCCGCCACCGACGACGACCACCACATCGACACCCATCTCGCGCACGGCGATGATCTCGCGGGCAGTGAGGTCGAGCGTGTCGCCGTCGAGGCCTTGGCCCGACGGGCCTGCCATTGCCTCTCCCGACGGCTTGAAAACAATTCGCTTCCAGCGGGGAGAGGTCATGGCATGCCCTTCATGATGGGTTTCAGCCGATCTCGACCTGTGCGTACCGCACGATGGTGGCCGAGCCGATGAACTGTTTGATCGACTTGCTGTCGTCCTTGGCGTAGGGCTGCTCGAGCAACGCCACATCCTTGAAGAAGCCCTGGACGCGACCTTCCACAATCTTGGGCAGGGCCGCTTCCGGCTTGCCCTCGTTGCGGCTGACCGTTTCGAGTGTGGCACGCTCGTGCGCCACGACATCGGCGGGTACGTCGTCCTTGCTCAGGTACTTCGGACGAGCGAAACCCACGTGCACGGCAACGTCGTGAGCGAGTTCTTGCGTGGCATCGGCCATCTCGACCAACACGGCATTCACACCACGACCACCCTGCATGTGCAGGTAGCTGTCGATGACGTTGCCGGGTGCGGCCTCGATGCGGACCACCTCGCCGAGCTCGATCTTCTCCTTCAGCGTGATGCGCAGGTCGTCGAGGATCGAGGAGCGCTCGGCCACTGCGGCCTCACCCTTGTCGATGACGAGTGCGACCAGCGCCGCGGCCTCTGCCTTGAACAGGTCGCTACTGGCCACGAAGTCGGTCTCCGACTTGAGCTTGACGATGGCGCCGACGTTGCCGACGATCTCCAACGCAACGAGGCCCTGGGTGTTCTCGCGGTCGTCGCGCTTGGCGCTGGCAGCGAGACCCTTCTCACGCAGCCACTGCTTGGCGGCCTCGGCATCGCCGTCGTTGGCCTCGAGGGCCTTCTTGGCGTCCATCATTCCGGCGCCGGTGGCTTGACGCAGCGCCTGCACGTCCTTGGCGGTGAATGCCATTCTTGATCAGCCCTCTACTTCTTCGGTCACGGCTGCGTCGGCGGCGACTTCTGCCACCACTTCCTCGACAGCCACTTCCTCGACGGCCGGCTCGATGACGGCCTCCTCGACGACGGCCTCCTCGACGACGGTCTCTTCGACGGCCGCAGCGACACGGGCATCGCGCTCTGCCTGAGCGGCGGCCGCCTGGCGGCGAGCCTCTGCCTGAGCATCGGCGAATGCAGCCTCGTCTTCGGCGCTGCGCTTGGCGGGGGCCGCCTGCGGGTTGCGCTTGTTGGCGATGTAACGACCTTCGAGGATTGCCTCGGCGATGACATGGCACATCAGCGCGTTGGCACGGATGGCATCGTCGTTGCCGGGAATGGGAAACTGGATGACGTCGGGGTCGACGTTGGTGTCGACCACAGCAACAACGGGGATCTTCAGCTTGTTGGCTTCGGTGACCGCGATGTGCTCCTTCTTCGTGTCGAGGATGAAGATGCAGTCGGGACGCTTGGCCATGTGGCGGATGCCGCCGAGGTTCTTCTGCAGCTTCTCGAGTTCGCGCGACAGCAGCAATGCTTCTTTCTTCGGCATTGCCTCGAACTCGCCCGCGACCTTCATGCGCTCGTACTCCTGCATCTTGGCGACGCGCTTGGAGATGGTCTCGAAGTTG
>DAORTY010000272.1:0-4145 GCA_035432905.1 Ilumatobacteraceae bacterium
TCGACGGCTATCTGGCGGTGGCCGTCGCCGGCCAGGTGAACGTGGTGAACATGGTGCTGTCGGTGGGCTCGACCCCCGATTGGGACACCGCCGAGGCCATGTTCGCAGAAGCGCAGGCCCGTCAAGTGGCCGGCCAGATCTCGTGGGCCAACCTCAGTGACGTGGTCGACCAAGCCGTCGCCGAAGCTGCTGCACAAACGGCCGACCCGATGGGCGACTACAGCGACGTGACGCCAGACCTGGGCGGCGCCCGCCCGCCGAACGCCACCCTGCCCACCGACGGCTGACGGCTGGTGTGCCCCGCCCAACGAGTGACGACGCCGGCTCGACGCGGCGGGCGTCGATCCGCGCCTCGATGTCGGCGGTATCGAAACGAACGAACTTCCGGAGTATGCGGAACGGGAAGCGATGCTCCTCCACGAGGCGGCGACCGACTACCTCGGCCCGATCGGCGTCCGGTCATGGCGAGGTGTGTCCCGTTGAGGCTGATGCGGTGACGGAGCCATCTTGTCCGTGGTGTGGTGTGCCCGGTCTCGCTTCATGGGCGGCCGGTGGTGTCCAAGCAGAAGAAGGTTGATCCGCCAATTCGGCCGTCGACGAGTCGCTGTGTTGTGGCGCAGGTTTGGCTGCGGGGGATCTCTGACATGACTTGGCCGTCATTCGGTGAGTCGCACGGGACGATCTCGCTGATGTGGCCGCCGCGGACGGTGACGCAGTCGCCGGCGGTGACGGCGCCGACTCCCTCGCTCGGAGTTTGGCTCGATGTCTCGTGGAGGAGGACGAACGCGGTGCCGATCGTGCAGGCCAGCAAGGCGCCGAGGAGGGCCATGATGGGGCGAACGCGGGCTGGCCCGGTTGGTTCGTCGACGTGCGCTGGCGGGTTGTCGGTGGCGGGCTCGACGTGGTGACCGTCGGCTCGGAGCTCGTCGAGCGATTGGTCGTAGCGGTGCCGGCGATCGGGCTCGCGGAGCACATGCCACGCTGCGTTGAGGCACTGCATTGCGCGTTCGTCGTCGGCGCGTTCCGTCGGTGTTCGGTCTCTCCGGAGGTCGGGGTGGAGCTGCCTCGCCCGAGTGCGGTAGGCGGACCGGAGTTCCGTATCGGATGCGTCGCGAGCAACGCCGAGGGTGTCGTAGGGCGTCACCACGTGCGACCCGTCATGTAGCTCCGAGTCTCGACGCATATCGTCCGGACTCCAGATCGTCGCGGTCCTCCTCGAGGCTGCGGGTGAGGGCACGTGCCAACGAACGCCGCAGTAGCGGCGCCGCCAGCTGGGTCAGCCCTGGTCGAGTCGAGCACAACGTCGCGGTGACGTTGGCTCCATTGTCACCGTCGGCAACGATGTCGAACTTGATCGAGCCGGGTGAGAACGGACCAGAGATCAACGCGTTCACCTGATGGGCCGGAACGCTCTTGTCGAGTTCGAAATGCTGTCGGAGTCGTACAGGCCCGACGCGGGACACTTGGGAGTACGAACACGACTGCGAGGTTTCGGACAACACGTGGAAGCTCACGCCACGGTGATGGCCGTTGCGTTCGTGATCACCGACATCGCCGAACTGTGCCAGCACCTCCTCAAGCGGTCGTCGGATGGTGACGTCGACGTGTACTTCTAACATGGCACGACTATGCCAAGATGACATGACAATGTCAAGTAGACTCGCGCCGTGACTACCCGACCGCCTGAGCTTGCACCGCCGTTGCCGCCTCGCAGCATCCGCGCCGAGAACGCTGAACGGACTCGCGTCCGAATCCTTGACGCCGTCGTCGATCTTGTCGGCGCCAGCGGAACGTGTGACTTCACGATGCCCGAAGTGGCAGCCGCGTCGGGAGTCTCGTTGCGGACGCTCTATCGCTACTTCCCCTCGCGACAGCACGTCGTCGACGCAGTCGCAGCGGTCGGCGACCGAGTTGCCGCATCGAACCTGCCCGCCGCCGAGTTCGACCTGATCGACCTCCACGCATGGCTCGAAGAAGCGTGGCGAGCACTACTCGACCAAGAGGCTCTGATCCGCGCGCAACACACGAGCCCGAGCGGGGCGGCGATCCGCCGCGCCCGCATTCCGTTCTTTCGCGACGTCACCCGTGCCCTTCTGCTCCGCGAGACACCGGGGCTCGACGATGAACGTGTCGACGACATCGTGGACACGACGCTGCTCGTTGTGTCCTCCTCGGCTCTCTTCGAGTTCCTCGATGTCCTCGAGATCCCCATCGAGCGCGCTGCGCGTCTCGCTGCCGAGGCAGTCGAGCGCGCGGTCCGCGACGCCCGCTGACACCAGCCTGGGTCGGGTCTGCCCGCCAGTCTGCGCGATGGGTTGGGTTGGGTTGGGTGCCGCAGGCGGCTGCGATTGGTCCGCTGGTCCACCTACCCGGCAAGCCCTTGACTATCGGAAATCGGTATATCATACTTCGACTATGAAGCGCACTTCGAAGCCGCTCCCGGCCGCCTCGCTCCACATCGTGCTCGCCCTTCTCGAAGGTGAGCTCCACGGCTACGCATTGATGCGACGGGTGGGCGAACTCAGCGACGGTGCAGTGAAGATGGGCCCGGGCACCCTGTACGGGACGCTGAACCGGCTCGTCGACGACGGTCTCATCATCGAGACGACCGACCGCGCCGCCCACACCGACACCGAGCGCCGCCGCTACTACGAACTGACCCCCAATGGCCGGGCGGTGGCACTTGCCGAGCTCGCCCGCTTGCAAACGCTGGTGCACCGGGTAGCCGGTCACCTGGCCGGTGGGGCACCGGCATGAACGGGGACCGGGCGACGGTGCGCGTCTACCGCTCGCTGCTGCGCCTCTACCCGCGCGAGTTCCGCGACGAGTACGGCACCGACATGGTGCAGCTCCTACGCGAGCAGTGCAGCGACGAACCGGCATGGCTGGTCGGTGCCCGCTGCACTCTCGACCTCGCCATCACGATCCCGACCCAACACTTGGAGGCACGCATGAACCGACCATCGACCCACCTCATCCCGCTGCTCTTCACCGCACTCGCCGCCGGCGGGCTGCTGTTTGCAATACTCGGGGGCAGCAACATCGCGATCGTCGTCATCGGCTTGTGTATCGCCGTCGTCGCCGGCACGATCGCTGCCGTTGCCTGGAAACGGTCCGGGCCGATCGGCGCCAAGCTCTCGACGGACGGCTGGTGGAAGCTCGTGCTCGCCGGCCCGTGCATCATCGTCGCAGTCATCGTCGGCGCCGGCTTCGGAGTCGAGGCATGGGAGGTCATGATGCTCGCCCTCCTGGTCGCCTTCGTGGCCACCGGAACCGGCGTGCTGCTCGGCATCGCCCGCCTCGCCCAACGCCACTCGCGAGCGATCCCCACGTGAGACCGCGCCTGCGTCTCGTCGTCGTGTCGGTCGTGCTGTGCGCCACGACTGGCGCGTGTGGCGACAACGAGAACGCCGGGACCAACACCGCTGCCGCCACTGCAGCAACCGGGACCGCCGCGAACCCCACCGAAGGCGGGTTCTGCGAGGCGATGGCCCACCTGATCGTCCTGCTTTCCCCGACCGACGACTCGAGCCCGACGGAGACCAAGGCGACCTTCACCGAAGCGGCAGGCTGGTTCGAGCAGGCCAACACCGCTGCGCCCGCCGCCATCGCCGGCGACGTCGCGGCTTACAAGACCGCCTATGACGAGTACGTCCGCTACCTCAGCACCGTCGACTTCAACCTCAACATCGTGTTCAGCACACCACAGGGCACGCAGCTCGCCATCGACACCTCACACACCCTCACGCCCGCCATCGTCCAGTACGCCGTCGACGATTGCGGGCTCTCCTTCGGCGACGAACAGCAACCGCCGTCGAGCACCACATAGGCGCTGTCGACCGGTCGACACCTCGACGTGCCGGGCGGTTGTGAACCGACGTGCAGCTCGAACGTCCACAGATCCAGCCCATCGGGTGACCGCTCCTTTGCCCGCTCGAGCAGCGCGCTTCCCAGCCCCTGACGCCGATCCGACGGGTCCACGGAGAGCTGAGTGACCCATTCAACGTCGAGGACGAGCAACCCGATGACGCACCAACCGCGCTCCACCCAGAGACCGTGCGTGGTTCGTTCTATTGAGCCAGCAAGTCCATCAGGAGTTCATCGATGGTGGGGGCGGAAGCCATCTCGGTTGCGATCTGATGTGC
>DAORTY010000273.1:0-4113 GCA_035432905.1 Ilumatobacteraceae bacterium
TGGTGCGCATGCCCTGGGCGACGGCGAGGCGGCGCAGTTCTTCGGTGGTGGCCCAGCCGACGATGAGCCGGCGCAGTTCGGGGGTGATGCGCAGCAGTTCGTAGACACCGATGCGGTCACGGCAGCCGGTACCCGCACAGAAGTTGCAGCCGGCACCTCTGTAGAACGTGCTCTTCTCGCTGCCACCGCTGTTCTGGCGGAACACGGCCAGCTCGTCGGCCGGCGGCGTGTACGGCTCTTTGCACGAGTCGCAGATGCGGCGCAGCAGGCGCTGGCCGATGACACCGACCACCGACGAGGCGATGAGGAAGGCCTCGATACCCATGTCGAGGAAACGGTGCAGGGCGGCCACGCTGTCGGTGCCGTGCAATGACGAGAGCACGAGGTGACCGGTGAGCGCGGACTGCACAGCGATACGGGCAGTGTCCGCGTCACGAATCTCGCCGACGAGGATGACGTCGGGGTCCTGGCGCAAGATGGCCTTGAGGCCGGTGGCGAACGTGAGGCCCGCCTGGTCGTTGGTCTGGATCTGGTTGATGCCCGGGAACACGTACTCCACGGGGTCTTCCACGGTGGTGATGTTCTTGCCGGCCGAGTTCACTTCCAGCAGCGAGGCGTACAGCGTGGTGGTCTTACCAGCACCAGTGGGGCCGGCGCAGATGACCATGCCGAACGGCGAGTGGATCATCTTCGAGTAGTGCAGGTACGTCTCGCGCGGGAAACCCAACTCGGCGAGGCCGATCATCGAACGGCTCTTGTCGAGAATACGCATGACGATCTTCTCGCCGAAGACGGTGGCCACGCTGGCAACGCGAACGTCGACCTCCTTGCCATCGATGACCGTCGAGAACTGGCCGTCCTGCGGGCGACGCTTCTCCACGATGTTCATCGCGCTCATGATCTT
Source organism: Ilumatobacteraceae bacterium (assembly GCA_035432905.1). GTDB lineage: Bacteria > Actinomycetota > Acidimicrobiia > Acidimicrobiales > Ilumatobacteraceae > UBA668. The sequence goes on from DAORTY010000273.1 coordinate 905, forward strand.
GAGGCGACTCGTCAGCGCCGCGTGGACGCCCATGGGGAGTGTGAAGGCCACCACGAGGTGGCCGTCGATGCGGAACCGGACCCGGACGCTTTCGTCCTGCGGCTCGATGTGAATGTCGCTGGCACGGTCGCGCATGGCCTGGCTGACGATGCGGGTGACGAGCTGGATGACCGGTGCCTGGTCGTCGAGGCTGACCTCGGCGGCGATAGCTGCGATCTTGGCCTGATCGTCGACGACTTCGAGGCTGGCGACCAGCCGGCTGACGTCGGCATCGGCGCGGTAGACGAGGTCGATGAACGTGCGGACGGTGTTCGGGTCCGAGATGAAGAACTTGACCGGCCGCTTGGCAGCGGCCTCTATCGCTGCCTTACGACCGGGCGACGGGTCACTGCACAGCACGACGAGGGCGGCGCCGTCCTCCGCCACGGCGACGGCGCAATGCACGCGCACGACGGCTTCGTCGAGCACACCCTTCACATCATCTGCGATGACGATGCCTTTGGTATCCACCGCCGGCACACCGGTCGCAGCCGAGATGGCCATTGCCACCTCGTTACGGCCGGCGCTGTAGCGGCCCAGGACGATGTCGGCGAACTGCAGCAGGTCGCCGTTGGCCTGTGCCAGGGCTGCTGCCAGGTTCTCGGCGGTGATCTGACCGCCCTCGACCAGGGTCTGGCCGACCTTCATGCATTCAGTTGCCGACTCACCCTCCGCCTCCGGGGGTGCTTCCTTCGAACCTTTGAAGAGTGCCATGGTCCCGTCTCTCGCCTCTGCGCCTCACCGACCTGTGTCAGAACGACGACAGGCTCGGCTCTGTGGAACTGGTAGGGCTGCCGTTGGGCAACGTGGGTGACAACGACGTACTGGGCAGTGCGGCGACCGCAGCCAATGTGGGGGCTGCAGCGGCAGCCGGGCGAGCAGGCTGCGAACCGGCATTCGGGTCGGTCTTGCGCACGAACTGGTTCGGGTCAAGGGCAGTAAGCGCCCGCTCGAGCTCCTCCAGACGTTCCAGCTGCACCGATGCGCTCACGTCCATCTCGTCGGCCAGCATCGACTCGATCTCGGCCATACGCAGCGAGTTCTTGCCCAGCTTGTCCTCGGTACTGGCCACGACGCGGTCGACTTCGATGCGCACGAGCATGGCTTCGCCGATCGCAGCGGACAGCTGCGCCTTCATGTCGGTCATCGCCTTGTCGTCGACCGTGCTGACCTGCTCGATCAATGCCGCGAGCTGATCGTTGGTGGTGAACAGCTTGTTCTCCAGGTCCAGCATTCGCTGTGAGAGTGCAGCCATCGCATCGTCGAAGCCGACTCCCACGCGCCCGATGGTGGCATCGAGCTGGGCGATCTTGGTGCCGTTCTGCTCGTTGACGCGCTCTTCCATCGCCAGCATGCGGTCGGTGACCTTGTGCTCGGTGAAGTCGACGCGCTGCAGCATGGTTGCGGTCTGTTCGGCCAACTGACGCTGCACTTCCGGGCCGACCGACTCCAATGTGGTCCGGACGAAACCGAGGCGTTCCTCCACGGCACTCGCGAGGGCCTGGTTGCCCTCGTCCATTCGCTGTGTCAGAGCGACGGTGGTGTCGTTGACGTGCTGCACCATCGCAGACGCTTGCTCGTCGAATCGGCGAGTTGCCTTGTGGAGCTCGTCGATGCGGGCGTGGGCACTGGCACTCTGGCCGTCGATGTGTTCACGCAGTGTCGCCAGCTCGGTCGCGTCGACGCCACCGGCGCCGGCACTGGATTCGAGTACCCGGTTCTCGACTTCGTTGAGGCGGAGCTGCTGGTGTTGCGAGAACTCAGCGAGGCGCTGCTCCAACATGGAGGTCAGCTCGTTCTGCTGTGTCGCACTGGCTGCCTGGTTGGCCGCGAACTGGGCCACCACAGCGGCGATCTGCTCCTGGAACTCCGCGCGCAGTTCGGTGCGGTGTGTTTCCACTGCCTGGCGCGTGGCGTCGACCTGGCGCGCCATCGCCGAGACGTACTGGGTCAGCTGCCGCTCGACGGCGCCGGCGATGGTCGCTGCCAGTACTTCCGTCGAGCTCGGCGACATCGCCATTGGCGACGAGCCCTGAGCTGGTACTTGGTTCGGTGCAGGCGTGTCCATTGTCATGCGCTGCCTCCCCTATCGATTCGAGCCCCCGCATGGGGGGTGTAGTCCGTCGCCACGGAGTAGGTATCGGAGGCTCTTGCCCAACTCTTGAGAGATTGCTGCCCGCGATACGGTGATTCGATGCGAGTGCATTTGATCGACGGCACCTACGAACTCTTCCGCCAACATTTCGGCCAGGTGTCGCGCCATGGCGACGCCGGTCCGTACGACGCGACCATCGGCGTCGTGGCCAGCACGCTGCAGCTCGTCGCCTCTGGCGCCACCCATGTCGGGGTTGCCAGCGATCACGTGATCGAGAGTTTCCGCAACGATCTGTACGCCGGCTACAAGAGCAGCGAGGGTATGGATCCGGTGCTGTTGCACCAGATTCCGGTGATGGAGGAAGCCCTGGCCGCGTGCGGCTTCACCACCTGGCCGATGGTCGAGTGGGAGGCCGACGATGCGTTGGCCTCGGCTGCGGCCATCGCCGCGGCCGACCCACGAGTCGAGCAGGTGCTGATCGTGTCGGCGGACAAGGACTTCGGTCAGTGTGTGCGCGGTACGCGGGTGGTGCAGTACGACCGACGCAAGGACGAGATCATCGACGAGGCCGGCGTGGAGCTGAAGTTCGGCGTCAAGCCATCGTCCATTGCCGATTACCTCGCGCTCGTGGGCGACTCGGCCGACGGCTTTCCCGGCCTACCCGGGTGGGGGGCGAAGAGCGCGTCCACCGTGCTGGCCAAGTTCGGCACGATCGATGACATTCCCGCGTCGAGCGGCGACTGGGCGCTGCCCGGTTTGCGTGGCGCCGAGAAGTTGGCCCGCACGTTGCAGGACCAGATGGCCGACGCATTGCTCTTCCGCGTGATCGCGACGACTGCGGTCGATGTACCGGTGGGTGCGGTCGACGACTGGCATTGGCAGGGTCCCACGTCCGCGTTCGCCGCGCTGGCCGAGCGTCTGGGTGCGCCCGACATGGCCGACCGTGCGGCACGCGTGTGGGAGCGGGCATCGAATCGCTGATCTGCGCCGGGCACAGCAGCACCCGCTGAGTGTGGTGATGGCCAGGTGGCCTGCGGCACACAAGCGGCACCGTTGAAGGCTGCTACCTCCCGGT
>DAORTY010000274.1:0-4088 GCA_035432905.1 Ilumatobacteraceae bacterium
CGTTCGAGAACATGGGCGCCCAGCTGGTGAAGGAAGTCGCCACCAAGACCAACGACGTGGCCGGCGACGGCACCACCACCGCCACCGTGCTCGCACAGGCGATGGTGAACCACGGCATGCGCAACGTCACGGCCGGCGCCAACCCGATGGGCCTCAAGAAGGGCATCGAGAAGGCTGTCGCCGCTGCGGTCGAGAGCATCAAGAGCCAGGCCACTGTCGTTGACGACAAGGATCAGATCGCCGCTGTCGCCACCATTTCGGCTGCCGACTCGTCGGTCGGCGAAGTCATCGCCAACGCGATCGACAAGGTCGGCAAGGACGGCGTGGTCACGGTCGAGGAGAGCAACACCTTCGGGACAGAGCTCGAGTTCACCGAGGGCATGCAGTTCGACAAGGGCTACCTCTCGCCGTACTTCGTGTCGGATGTCGAGCGCCAGGAAGTCGTCCTCGAAGACGCCTACGTGCTGTTCAACGCCGGCAAGATCTCCACGGTGCAGGCAATGCTGCCCGTGCTCGAGACCGTCATGAAGTCGGGTAAGCCGCTGCTGATCATCGCTGAAGACATCGACGGCGAGGCACTGGCCACGCTGGTCGTCAACAAGATCCGCGGCACGTTCAACTCGGCAGCCGTCAAGGCCCCGGGCTTCGGTGACCGTCGAAAGGCAATGCTCCAGGACATGGCTGTCCTCACCGGCGGCCAGGTCATCAGCGAGGAAGTCGGTCTCAAGCTCGAGACCGTCACCCTCGACCTGCTGGGCCGCGCCAAGCGCATCATCATCACCAAGGACAACACCACCATCGTCGATGGCGCTGGCGAGCACGACGACGTCGTGGGCCGCATCAACCAGATCAAGGCCGAGATCGACAACACCGACAGCGACTGGGACCGTGAGAAGCTGCAAGAGCGCCTGGCCAAGTTGGCCGGTGGCGTTGCAGTCATCAAGGTCGGCGCTGCCACCGAGGTGGAGCTGAAGGAGAAGAAGCACCGCATCGAAGATGCAGTGTCGGCCACTCGTGCAGCCATCGAAGAAGGCGTGGTCGCCGGTGGCGGCACCGCCCTCGTGCGTGCCCGTGCAGCGGTGAAGGCCGTTGTCGACTCGCTGGAAGGCGACGAGCGCACCGGTGCCCGCACCGTGTGGGAGTCGCTGACGGCGCCGTGCCGGCTCATCGCCGACAACGCCGGCCTGGAAGGTGCGGTCACCACTCAGGAAGTCGAGTCCGCATCGGGCAACATGGGCCTCAACGCCGCAACCGGCGAGATGGTCGACCTGGTCAAGGCCGGCATCATCGACCCGGCCAAGGTCACCCGCGCGGCGCTGCAGAACGCAGCGTCCATCGCAGCCCTCGTCCTCACCACCGAGTGCCTCGTTGCCGACAAGCCCGAAAAGGCCCCGGCAGGCGGCGGCATGGGTGGCGGCGGCATGGGTGGCGGCATGCCCGGTATGGGAATGATGTAACCACCCACGCTCGGCCTCACGGCTGACGTGAACGTGAACGACCCCGGTGCCTCACGGCGCCGGGGTCGTTGCTATTGGCGGCCGTGCAGGCAGGGGTCGTCAGATGTAGTAGCCGGTGATGTCGATGATGAAGTGGCTGCTGCCGACGTTGTTGCCGCAGAACACCTTGACGGTGCCGTTGTCAACCGTCACGGTGCCGGCGTTGGCGATGGATTGATTGGCACCGAAGTTGATGGCTGACACGGTGGTGCTGGCGACGAGGCCCGGTGCGATGGCGAGGTAGTTGTCGCCGGTGGTGCCCGTCGCGGTCAGGTTGTAGGTGATGGCGCGTGCGGTGGACGGGATGACGTTGGGCGTACTGATGACGCCGCCGTCGTCGATGGCGTTGACGACGCTGACGACGCGGCTGGTGTTAGGAGGCATGATGCCTGGCGTGGGAACCCCGGCCTTTCGGGAGTCGTAGGCGCGATAGGGCGCGATCGGCACGAATGCGGCCGCGGCCTGATAACCGATGCGAAACGCGAACATCTTGGCGTTCGCGTCCGCCGTGTACATCGCCAGGTCATACGACTTTCCGGGGTCGATCGTGAAATCACATGCGACAGTGACCGGCATCGCGAGTGTGGTGTTCGCAGGCAACGCCACCACCAAATATGGGGCGCGGACCCCAACGTCGTCGAGGTCGTACCCCTCGAGGACCGCTGACTTCGCAGCGGGCCCGATTTTGGCAAAGATCGTCACTTCGCGTACGCGGACACCCGCGGGAATGTGCAGTGGGCACACGATGAACGAACTAGGGGCGTACGCCCCGTCGGCTGTGATCACCCGAATGTTGGTTTGGTTGGAACTGTTGGAATGAAAATCGAACTGGCTACCGGTGAAATAGGAGTACCCGGGGGTGAGTGGCGGCACCGCCTGCGCGCTCAGCTCTCCGCTGCCCGTGCCACGCGGGTTGCCGGAGGCGTCGTTGTTCGGGTCGATCTCATCGGCGCGGGCCGTGGTCGCGGTCGACGCGGTTGCGATACCGACGGCACCGAGGCCCGCTGCGCCGATCAAGCGTCGACGGCTCAGCGCTGTCCCGAGCGAGTTCTCGTGGTTCTCTGTCATGGTGTCTCCTCTGGATTGCAGGGCATTGCAGAGCGAGTCTGTCATGCCGGGCAGACCGAGACAACGGTCAGGGTGCGACCAACGGTTGTGAGGTCAGCGCCGGAGATGACGGGATCAGTCCTCTAGGATCTGTTTCGTGATGACCCGACCCTGTGCCGAGTGGACGAATGGCTGAGGCCGGCAAGCGTCCGTTCTGGATGCATCAGTTGGTCGAGTACATCCTCGGTGGCGCGCTGGTGGCCAGCGGGCTGCAGAGCCCGTACCCGGTGATGCCGACGGTTTTGGGGGGCGTCATCATGCTCCATGCCGCGATGACCAAGGGAGCGCTTGCTGCGTTCAACGTGATTCCTCGCCGGATTCACCGGTTCATCGACCCAGCCATCATCGTGCTCGTGGTCCTCAGCGCAGTTCGGCCGTGGGTCGAGATCGACGACGGAACACGTGTGATCGTGTTCGGCATTGCCGCCGTGCACTTCGTCGTCTGGCTCAGCAGCAGCTTCGCCGAGAAGCCGAAGAAGGCGCAGAAAGCCAAGAATGGCCCGTCTGCTCCTGCCTCGCCGGCCGACCCCAACGATCGCAGCGTCGTCGTCGGGCAGAAGGCGGGCCGCTTGGCGGCATCGGGTGTGCTGTTCGCCCGTCGCCAGAAGGACAAGTACACGAGCAAGTAGAGGATGCTCGGTAGCCTCAGTGCATGGCATTCGAAGTCCCGGCCCCCGACCTCAACAAGCTCCTCGCCGCCTGGGAGGAGTTCGAATCAGGCGAACAGACACCCGGCAAGGTGTTGTCGAAGATGAAGACCGCCGGTCTGCCGCAGGTGTTGGCGCAACTCGTCGCCACGGGCTGGACCCCCACTGCCTGATTCAGCTCGCAGGCCCGGCGGCAATCAGCAGATTCCGCGACCGGCCGACTGGCATCAGGGCAGCGACCCACCCTGGTCGCAGCCGTCGCAGTCGCTCACGTCCGCGGCGGTGGCTTCCGCCGTCGCTGCTCGCTCGGCTCCCGTCGATCTGCAACCGGATTTCGCCGATGCCCGTCCGTCGGCCGTGCTCGCTCTCGTTGCCGATGGTCCCGATGGAGCGGAGGTGTTGCTGACCAGGCGTTCGCTGGAGATGCGCAATCATCGCGGTGAGGTCAGCTTCCCCGGGGGTCGGCTGGACCCCGGCGAGTCCTACGTCGATGCTGCGCTACGGGAAGCTCACGAGGAAGTGGGGCTCAGCCCTGCTTCGGTGGAAGTTGTTGGCCAGTTGCACCCGATCGGTACCTGGGTGAGCCGTAGCTGGATCGTCCCGATCGTGGGTCGTCTCACCTCGCCGCTACCGGTGGTGCCCGAGTTGCGCGGCATCACCAGCGAGGTCGACCGGGTGTTGTGGGTGCCGCTGCACGACCTCACCAGGCCCGGCACGTTCCGTGAGGAGTGGTGGCAGACCACCATCGGCGAGCGGCCGATCTACTTCTTCGAGCTCGACGATGAGACGGTGTGGGGCGCAACGGCGCGCCTGCTGTATCAGCTGCTACGGGTGGCCC
>DAORTY010000275.1:0-4076 GCA_035432905.1 Ilumatobacteraceae bacterium
CCCACTCGGCTTCCCACGGCACCACAGTGGCGGCATCGGTGCTGCCCTGGCCACCGAGGTCCAGCCCGTCTGCGCCGTCGGCCAGCAACTGATTGGCGCGAGCGAGCGCCTGCTCGACGGTGCCGACGATCGAATCGGCGTTCAGCGAGTCGGGGCTGGCGTTGACCACTCCATACAGGAACATGTCGCTGGATGCTACGAGCCAGCGGGGTCGCTGCGATGAGCGGTGTGCGGACATTCGAAGTCGACGAGTGTGCCCTCGACCAACTGGTCGAGGCGAAGCAGGGTCGCACCGTGTCGGTGTGTATTCCCTGCCGCGACGAGGCGGCCACCATTGGCCCGCTGGTCAACATGGTGCGTCACTCCTTGATGCGGCGTACATCGCTGGTCGACGAGCTGATCGTGCTCGACGATCGCAGTACCGACGCCACTGCGCACGTCGCGGCGAGCGCCGGCGCAACCGTGATTCCCATCGAGGAGCTCCACCTGGTGCACGGCGTGGGCCACGGGAAGGGCAACGTGTTGTGGGCCAGCCTGGCGGCCAGCAAGGGTGATTTCGTGGTGTGGCTGGACGGTGACGTCACCAGCTTCGAATCGAACTGGATTGCGAAGTTGTTGGCACCCCTGGTGGACGACGACTCGGTCGCCCTGGTGAAGCCGGTGTTCCATCGACCCACACAGCTCGGTGGTGGCGGGCGGACAACGGAACTTGTCACTCGCCCGCTGATGTCGCTCTACTATCCGCAGCTCACCGGTCTTCATCAGCCGCTGGCCGGTGAGTACGCAGGTCGCAGGGAAGTGCTCGAGCAGCTGCCGTTCGTGCAGGGCTGGGGAGTCGAGATCGCGCTGCTGATCGACATTGCCGAGAAGTATGGCGCCGAGGCGATCGCGCAGGTCGACCTGGGCGTGCGCGAGCATCGTCACCGCAGCCTGCACGCGTTGTCGGTGCAGGCTGCGGAGGTGATGGCCACCATGCTGCGCCGCGTGCCTGGTGGTGAGTTGTTGGCGGGTCTCGACCATCAGCTACGCCGTGCCGATGGCTCGCGTGTGCCGCTGAACCTGGTCGAGCGCCCACCGCTGGCGACCATGCCCCACTGAGCACGATCAGACGGTGATGGTGAGGGCGATCTGCCGATCGTGTTCGCGGTCGCGGTGGAGGTGTCCGATCCGCAGGTCGCAACGAGGGCAACGGCGCCGGCGCCGTCTGCGGTGCGGGTGAGGGGTCGGTAGGGACTGTTCAGCCGCCGAGCAACTCGAACGGGACTCCACACCGGCGGTAGGTGGGCGCCGCCCGCTGGTCCAGCGAGACGAGTGTGGCATCGCCAGCGCGCGCGGTGAGGGCGATCAGCCCGTCATACGCGGCGCCGCCCACTATTCCGAGCCCGGCGAGTGTTCCTGGCACGGAGCGTGCCGCCGATGCTCCCAACGTGAGCGGGTCGCGGGGGAAGTTGCGTTCGAAGAACTCGGCAACCATGACAGGGGCGGCCCGCTGTGGTTCGGGCAGCCTCGTCAGGACTGAGAATGTCTCGACCATCGAATGAGCGATCAAGAGAGGCTTTCGAGCCAACTCATCAACTGCCAGCGCATGATCCTCGTGCCACGAGGCGAACGCCGCGACGAGCACGCTCGTGTCGACGGCGCGAATCACCGACGAGTTGCCTCGAGCAATTCGCGCACGGCGGCGGCGTCGAGTACCGGCAGCGGTTCATCGGGGACACACACAGCCACGCCGTTGCGCTCGATCAATCTCTTCTCAACGGGCTGTGGACTGATCACGATGCGCCCATCCTCCACGCCGATGTCGACTCGCCCCCCGTGGGCAAGGCCAAGTGCTTCACGGAGCGCCAAAGGAAGCACCACCCGGCCTGCCCGATCGATGGTAGTTTGCATGGGATTACCATACCATCGGTGATTGGTAGCCTGCTACCATCCGGTCAGCCGCCGAGGTTGGCGAGGGCTTTGCTGACTTTGGTGAGGCTGACGGCTCTTGCGGTGCCCAACTGCTGGGCGAAGACGCTGACCCGCAGCTCCTCGAGCAGCCAGCCGATGTCGACGAAGTCGGGCGTGATGTCATCGCGCTCGGTCCGGCGCAGCAGCGCGACATAGCGAGCTTCGACGGCGGTGACGTCGCGGAGCTTGGCCGCGTCGCGGTACGGGTCTTCGGGAAGCTTGGACAGTCGCAGATCGATGGCGCGCACGTAGCGCACCAGATCGGCAAGGTGGCCGACTCCCGTCGCGGCGACGAAGCCCGGGCGCACCAGACGGTCCAGCTGAGCGCGGGCGTCTGCGGCACCGGACGCGACGGCGGGTGCCACCAGCTTGTCGAGGCGGCCACGCACCTCACCGGCGGCGGCAATGACGGCTTCGGCGGCCGCCAACGCCAAGGCGGCCTCGTCGGGGAGGTCGTTGCGCGCGGCACGCACGAGCAGTTCGAACTCGTCAGCGGTGAACACGGCGCCGCCGTGTCGAGCGAGGATGTGATCGGCGGCCGCGGTGACGCAGTCCGTGGTGAGCGCGTCGAGCGCGGTCTGGCCGCGGGCCACTGCCAGCTTCGCGGTGTTGGTGAGGTATTGCTCGACGGCGCGCTTGCCCACGGGCACCGCCAGCAGCAGCAGGCGGCGAACCCCGGCGCGCATCACCTTCGCTTGCAATGTGGGCTTGGTGAACACGCGAATGCTGACACTGTCGCCGTCGTCGAGCAACGCTGGATATCCGCGCACGGAGACGTCGGCCCTCGTCGTGGAAACCTCCTGCGGCAGGTCGCCGAAGTCCCATGTGGTGATGCCCTTGCGTTCCTCGATCGGCGACTCGCGGGCAACAGCGGCGCGGACACGGGGCGCAACCAGCTTGCGCAGGGCGACGATGTCCTTGCCGACCGCGACAGGGTTGCCGTGCTCGTCGTCGATGGCAAAGCCGATGCGCAGATGGTGGGGCACCAGTGACACATCGAACGCGTGCGGGGGAACCACGAGCCCGGTGACATCGTTGACGACCGTCGACAGCGCCGCGACCAAGGCGGTGCCGTCCTCCCATGCGGCCGGGGTGCCCAGCGAGACGACGATCTTGTCGCTAATCTCGTTCATCGGCACCAACTCGCGCCGGTACTCCTTGGGCAGCACGCGCAGCAGCGCCGCCACCAGATCGGCACGCAGACCGGGCACGTTCCAATCGAAGCCCGTTGGCTCCACCTGGTTCAGTGCGGCCAGCGGTACGTGCACCGTCGCACCATCATCGTTGGCTCCGGGCTCGAAGCGGTAGGTGACGGCCAGGGCCATCGGGTCGCGACCCTCGATCCGGTGATGCCAGACAGTGGGGAAGTCGTGCACGCTGGCGGCGTTGTCCTCGCCGACGAAGTCCTCCAGCCGCATGGTGAGCAGCTCTGGCTGCGTCGCCCGGGTGAGTTTCCACCAGCGATCGAAGTGGCGGGTACTGACGACGTCTGCGCCCAGTCGTCGGTCGTAGAAACTGAAGACGGCTTCCTCGTCGACGAGGTCGACGCGGCGAACACGTTCGCCCCACCCCTTGAGATCGTCGAGGAAGCGCTGGTTGCGCGCCCAGAACTTGCGGTTGCCCGCACCCTGCTCCCAATCGCCCTCCACCAGCGCGCAGCGGATGAAGATCTCGCGGGCGGCGGCGCGGTTGATGCGGTCGTAGCCGATGGTGCGGTTGGCGACGATCGGCAGGCCGAACAGCGACACCCGCTCACTGCACACGGCCGCCCCTCGGCGAGCATCCCACGAGGGCTCGCCGTAGCTGTGACGGGCCAGGTGCTCGCCGAGCTCCTCTGCCCACTCGGGTTGTACGGATGCAACGACGCGACCCCACAGCCGGTTGGTCTCCACCAGTTCGCCGGCGATGATCCACTTCGGAAGCGCCTTGGACAGCACGGATCCGTTACCGATCGCGAACTTCGAGCCGTGTGCACCCTTGTACTCGCGGGTGGTGCCGTCGCGCATACCGAGGTGGCTGAGCAGGCCGGAGAGCAACGCTTGGTGCACCCGGTCGGGGTGGCCTGCCGTGCTGCCCTGACGGATGCCGATCTGCCCGGCAACCTGGCGCAGCTGGCTGAACAGGTC
>DAORTY010000276.1:0-4054 GCA_035432905.1 Ilumatobacteraceae bacterium
AGCAGCTCGTGAACACCCGTAGGCCCCCCGCCCAGCCGCCGCGAAAGCGTGCACCAAAAGAGACGCAGCCACCATCGCCCATCGGGCGCTGGATGCCCGTCATTGCCGCGGCCGGTTTGCTGGGCGCGGTGGTGTTCGTCGGGTTCTCCGGTGACGACGATCGGGTGGCGGGAAGCTCCACCGGCTCCGACCAGTCGACCGTGGCCACCGCCGACGGCTCATTGCTGACAGTCCCCGGTGTCACGCTCGAGCCGATCGTCATCGCCACCGATCCAGCGAAGGTGAAGTCGCAGCTCACACAGTCGTTGAGCAAGGGCATGTATGGCGACCAGGTGAAGGCAATGCAGCAACGGTTGCTCGATCTCGGCTTCCAGCCGGGCCCGGTGGACGGTCAGTTCGGCGACGGCACACGACAGGCCCTCTGGGCATATCAGAAGCTCGTCGAGGGCCAGCCGTCCGCCAGCGTGACGGGTGTGCTCACCAACGATGAGTGGCAGACGATGCAGGACGACATCGTCATTCAGCCGCGCCGCACCAACACCACCACGACCCACGTCGAGGTGTACCTCGACAAGCAGGTGCTCATCGTCTTCAAGGGCGACCGGGCTGAGTTCATCACTCACATCTCGTCGGGCATCTTGAATCCGGACGGAACGCCCAAGAAGTTCTGCGAGGAGGTCACCATCGACACCGATTCCAAGGGAGTCAAGCTTCCCGAGCCCGAGACGAAGGGGATCTGCGCCGATGCCAAAACTCCGGGCGGCGTGTTCGACATCGACCGCAAAGTGGCCGGCCACCACGTCGGTGCGCTCGGTGGGATGGACGACCCCGTGTACTTCAACTATGGCATCGCCATCCACGGTGCGGTGAACGTGCCCACCGAGCCGGCGTCACACGGATGCATTCGCATCCCGCAGTTCCTCAGCCCCGTGTTCCCAACACTGGTGAACAAGGGCGACTTGGTGTGGGTCTGGGACGGCAAGAAAGAGCCCGAGCAGCAGTCGAAGAACGACATGTTGCCCAGCTTCAACTACCCAGATCCGTCGTACACCACCACCACCAGCTCGACGACGACGACAGTGGCTCCGACCACCACGGTTGTGTCCACCACCACGAAGGTCCCGGTCCCCACCACGACCGTTGCGGCCACGACCACGACTGCTGCTGCGCCCGTGACCACCACCACCACCACCACCACGACGCCAACGATCTAGCTGGTCGTGCTCGCGGGCTGCGGTTCGGCGAGGGCGTTCAGCCGACAGTGTTGCGGCAGACGTTGAGGCCGCCGAGCACGCCGGTTCGGAATGCGGAGATCTTCTCGAAGGCTGTGCCGTTGATGTTGGTGTCGGTGCTGGAATCGCTGCGGGCGATGGCGATGATGACGGCCTCGTCGAGGTCGCCGGCCGACAGTTGAAGGGTGTCTTCGCGTGTGTCGGGGATGGGTGGGATGATGAAGCCAACCCAGGCGCCGGTGAGGCAGTCGTCGAACAGCGCCCGTGGCTCGCCTTGGAGCTGACTGTTCAATGCATACTGGATTGCTTCGCTGTAGGCGTTGGAGAACAGGTAACCCACCGACATGTCGCCGGTGAGCGGATCCTGCGAGAGCTCGAGTGCGTAGTCCTGGTCCCAATAGATCACGTTGTCCGCCGGGCAGAACACCACATTGCGCGCGTATGCGGCACTGTCGATGCCGTCGCAGGATGGAAAAGGACCCTCGCTGCTGAACGACTGCAGCGTCGGAGCGGTGAACGCCACGTTGTTGGCGGCGGCGAGGTCGGTCCAGAAGAAGCTGAGGCTGCCCGGGATCAGCGTGATGATGTCGCTGGGGCCGTTGACGGGGTCGGGGTTGTCGTCGATCAGCGGCAGATTGCCGCCGTTCGTGTCCTGAATGTCGAACGGGATGTCGATGAGGTTGTTGAGCCGATCCTCGGTGAAGAAGGTCTTGCAGCGCAGCACACCACCCTCGAAACCGTCCTGGAAGGCCCCAACTCTGTCGAAGCCGGTTCCGTGGGCCTGAGGGTCGTTGAGGCCGTCGCCCTCGATCGGGTCGCGTACGTTGATCATCGCCACGATGCCGGAGCGGACATCACCGTCGTCGAACGTGATCAGGTCGCTGCCGCCACTGGCCACGTGTGCGCTCCATGCGCCGGCGAAACAGTCTGCCTGCTGCTCTTTGAGCACGCCGGGCTGCTCCCATTCATCGGCTCGAGCCTGCACGGCGTGGCCGAACTCGTGGGCGAGCACGACTGCGACGGCCTCCTTGCCCAGGTCGTTGACCAGGGAGGGCAGCAACGAGTCGTCGTCGTACGCCATGAAGTCGCCATCGATGCAGTAGAAGGCACCGAGGTCGGCGACATCCTGGTAGCTCGAACCCGTGGGTGAGCCGCAGCCGGGAATGTCGTTGGCGCGCGAGGGGTAGGCGGCGAAGATGCCACCGGAAAGCGGTATGAATGCGCTGCCGTACGCCTCGGGGAAGGCGTCGTTCCAGAAGCTCTGGATGTCGCCGAAGGCCGCCGTGAGAAAGCCGTCATACGGCCGAGCCGGTTTGTCGGCCCCGAAGTCGACCACGTCGGGAATCACGTCGTAGGTGCGGTCGTCGGATGCGGGCGTGTCGTTCGGCTGGGTCGGGAACAACTGACCGTTGGCGCCGCTCTGTTGCGACTGGGTGGCCCGCACACCCGGGTCGGCGACGCCGCACGCGGTGACGGTGATGGCGGCGATACCGATCAGACTCACCAGGCGAGCATGCACGTGGGGATCATACGCCACGTTGTCGGGGTGAATGCGGGCCAGAATGGCGGGATGCTTTCCGCCACAACGTCCGACATCTACCTCGATCGAATCGAGCGCGCCCGCGCCAGCATGGGGCGCTCCGGTATCGATGTGCTGCTCGTATCAGTGGGCAGCGACTTGCCCTATCTGACGGGCTACGAGGCAATGCCGCTCGAGCGGCTGACAATGCTGGTGGTGCCGCGTGATGGCGAGGCAACGTTGGTGATTCCGGGGTTGGAGGCGCCGCGGGTCGTGGCCCACGACGACGTGTTCGCGCTGCGGCCGTGGGGTGAGCTGGAAGACCCGGTGGCCATCGTTGCCGGCCTGGTTGGCCGGCCGCGCCGGGCCGCGGTTGGCGACACGATGTGGGCCCGCTTCCTGGTCGAGCTGCTCGGCCACTGGGGCAGTGATGGCACCGAGTACCTCCGCAGTACCAGCGTGATGAACGATCTGCGGATGCGCAAGGACGCAGCGGAGATCGCGGCGCTGCAGGCGGCGGGTGCGGCAGCCGACCGTGTGGCCGCTCAGCTGCACGCTGGTGACATTCCGTTGTTGGGGCACACGGAGGCGGCAGTCAGTGCCGACATCTCTGCACGGCTGATCGCGGAGGGCCACGACATCGTCAACTTCGCGATCGTCGCTGCCGGCGCGAACGCGGCGTCGCCGCACCACCATGCCGGAGAGCGCGTGATCGTCGACGGCGATCTGGTGTTGTGCGACTTCGGCGGTACCAAGGATGGTTACTGCAGCGACATCACCCGTTGCGTGACACTCGGCGAACCATCGGCGGAGATTGCCGAGGCATACGCGGTGCTGCACGAGGCGCAGGCAGCGGGTGTAGCCGCTGGGGTGGTGGGCGCGGCGTGTCAGGACGTGGACCGTGCCTCGCGCAAGGTCATCGAAAACGCCGGGTTCGGCCAGTACTTCATTCATCGCACCGGGCACGGCATCGGAATGGAAGCGCACGAAGATCCGTACATGGTCGAGGGCAACGCGCTGCTCATCGAGCCCGGCCACGCCTTCAGCGTCGAGCCGGGTATCTACGTACCCGGTCGCTGGGGCATGCGGCTGGAAGACATCGTCGTTGCCACCGAGAACGGCCCGCTGAGCATGAACGTCGCCAACCACGCCCTGGTCACTCTCGGCTGAGCAGTTCCCCCGGATCAGCTCGCGGGGAGTTGCAGGCGGCCGGGGTCGGCGGTGGGACTGAAGGTGGTGAGGTTGACAGCGACGTCGCCGTCGTCGAGCCGCGCGACGAGCCCATTGTCGAGGGCGCAGTACA
>DAORTY010000277.1:0-4040 GCA_035432905.1 Ilumatobacteraceae bacterium
ACGAAGAAGATGGCTGTGCGGGTGAGCACCTACGCCAGCTACCGAGGGCTCGTCGAGCGTCATGTGGTGCCGGCGCTCGGACACGTACAGATCCAGCAGCTGTCAGCCGATCGCCTCGATCGGTTCTACGCAGACCTCGTCGCGCAAGGCCTCGCCACCAAGACGGTCCGCAACATCCATGTGCTCCTCCATCGGGCCCTGACGGACGCCGCGCGCAAGAACCTGGTGCCGCGCAACGTCGCCGACGCCGCCGACCCACCCAAGCTCAATCGCGCCGACCGGGAGGAGATGAAGACCTGGACGCCGGAGCAGCTCCGGCAGTTCTTCGCCGGCATCGCCAACCACCGTCTGGCGGCGGCCTACATCCTCGCTGCCACCACGGGCATGCGACGCGGAGAGGTTCTTGGCGTCAGGTGGCGCGACATCGACTTCAACGCTCGGCGTCTCCACGTGCAACAGACCGTGCTCACCGTTGAGTACCAGATCGTCATCGGGCGCCCGAAGACCCTCCGCGGTGAACGCAAGATCGCGCTCGATGACCAGACGATCCAAGTACTACGAAACCATCGAGCAGCGCAACGACAAGAGAAGCAGTTGCTCGGCGACGGCTACCACGACCAGGGCTTGGTGTTCGCCCGCGAGGACGGCGCCCCAGTGCATCCCGATTACTTCTCGCAGACCTTCGACCGCACGGTGAAGCGGCTCGGACTCCCCAAGATCCGGCTGCATGATCTACGCCACACCCACGCCACGCTCGGCCTCGCGGCCGGCGTCCACGTCAAGGTGATCTCGGACCGACTCGGCCACGCGACGACGAGCTTCACCCAGGACGTGTACATGCACGCCATCCCCGCCGTGGAGGAGCACGCCGCAGATCAGATCGCGCACATCGTGTTCAAGGGAACCAGCGCCCCTGAACAATCGGACGAGGCCACAACTGGTCAGGGCCATGCCTCGCTGGCAGGCGGCGATGCTGAAGGCGACAACCCGTCGCCCGACGAATCGTACGATGAGTCCGATGGTCGCTGAGCGAGCGACGGTACTCATCACCGTCAAGGCATCTCCTGAGATCGGACGCACACACGGCGAGACGGTGTGCGTCGCCGGCATTCGCCTCGACGGCGACGACTATCGCTGGATCCGACTGTTCCCGGTGCAGTGGCAGTGGTTCTGGCAGGGCGAGCATCCCAAGTACCAGGTGATCGAGCTCGAGATCGACAAGCACGACAAGGACCAACGACCGGAGTCGTATCGGCCACGACTCGATACGACGGCCGTGCTCGACCAGCTCCCTGCGGGCAAGCGGCGCGCCGAAGTGCTCAACCGGCTACCCCAGTACAGGATGTGCGACCTCGTCGCGGCGAAGGGTTGGGCGCGCCCGTCCCTGGGGTTGGTCGTCCCGCGCGAGATCACCGGCTTCACCCGCGAGGACCACACTGGCGACACCGCCCACGCGGCGAAGATGAACCGGGCCGCCCAGGGCAGTCTTCTGGCTCAGGGTGCCCCGAAGCTCGAGTTCTCGCCGTTCACGTTCAAGCTTGCGTACCGCTGCCAATCGGCCTCGTGCCGCGGTCACGAACAGAGCATTGTCGACTGGGAGATCTCCGAGGCGTGGCGGAACTGGCGTCGCAGTTACCCGACCGACTACCTCGATCGGATCGAAGAGAAGTGGCTCAGCCTGGTCGACCCAGCGCGTCTGCCGGCGCTGTACGTGGGCAACCAGCACCAGGCACCGCAGGGCTTCCTTGTG
This sequence comes from Ilumatobacteraceae bacterium, assembly GCA_035432905.1. Classification (GTDB taxonomy): domain Bacteria; phylum Actinomycetota; class Acidimicrobiia; order Acidimicrobiales; family Ilumatobacteraceae; genus UBA668. The sequence goes on from DAORTY010000277.1 coordinate 1,751, forward strand.
CTCGGCATCGCCCGCGACGTCACGCCGGTCGAACCGACGCCAGTGGGTCCCGGTCCAGGAGATACCGCGCCACGATCGAGCGATGGCACGAGCACGGATCCGCCTCGAAGCACAGAAGGCCGACTGTTCGATCTCTGAGCATCGCGTCGACCCGGTCGAGCGCCGCTGACCCGTTGCGGTCAAGGTGGGCTTCGAAGGCGGCGACGCTGTCCGGGCGTTGCTCTCGGAAACCGTCACGGTTGTCTCGGGGGTTGCCGAGCGTCGGCTCATGCACGTAGGTGATTCCCCGCGCCTGCAGCTTCTCCGCCAGCGCACGCTTCGACAAGCCGCGCTTGCGGCTGATCGCGTTCTCCCGAACATCCACCAGCACCGAGACCCCTGCGTCGACCAAAGCGTCGACGAGCTCATCAACGCTGCGGCCCTCGTAGCCGACGGACACGATCGTCGAAGGACGCGTCAACTTGTGCGCGGTCCCGAGGGACACATCCGCCGCTTCGGCGAGGTCGGTGAGCGTCTCGCGCTTCGAGCGCAGCGCTCGGATCAGCCGATTGCGCTCGATCTCCGCCTCGTTCAGTCGCTGTGCCGCTTCCCGAAGGGGATCAAGGGTGGGTCGTGCTGCCATACATCACCCACACTTTCAGAAATTGAAAGCCAACGCGAATCGGCGCGAGACGTTGGTGTGCGAGCTACTCATCGAGCACCCACGTCTGCCAGGCGACGCCCAACCGGGGTCGATCAACGATGGCCTCGTCATCGGTCGGTTGCTCCACCACGCCCATCCGCCGAATCGCCTGATCGATCCAGGCCGCCCGCACGGTCGGTTCGATCGCCTCCAGCGCGTCGGCTGACATCACATGCAGCACTCCGCTACCGACCATGGTCTGCGATCGCCACCCCTTCTGGCGCAGGTGCTTGCGAATCGCCTTGCGGAGATCCTCGAGGAACTCGCCTGGCACACCGGTCACCCACGCAGACCCGAAGGCCTCGACCTTCTCGCCGATCACCGAGACGAGCACGCCGATCCCGGGCAGCGACCCGGACCGCGGGAACCAGGTGTCGACCACCCGAAGGCACGACCGACACGTCGGCGTCAGCTCGATCTCCTGCCAGCGCCGGAACGTACCCGCCTCGCCGGCGGCCATCTCGTCCCACGCTCGACCGCACAACGTTGTCGGCTTCCACGCCGTGTCCAGGAGACGGTCCAGCAAGGCATCGAGTCGGTCGTCGTCACCGCCCCGTTCCAAGGCGTCCGCCAATGAGTCCGGCAGTGCCCGGCGAGTATCGAGGGCGGCGCGGGCGGCCGAGTCACTCGTCGCTTCGCACAGGTGCGTCTCGAACCCACCGCCGACCTCGACGAGCAACAACCGGTGACCAAGCACCACCAATGTGTTCAAGACCTCATCGGTCATCGCGGACTCCTCCACAACCATCGTCGCACCTCCAACAGCGACCAAACGCGACAGCGACCGCAACTCCCCAACCAGGCCGTTGGAGGTGGTAGCGGCTTCGATTCGCCTCGTCGGCGATCTCGTCACGAGACACTGGGTCCCTACTCGCCTGCGGGCTCCGGCCCGACAACGTCGCCGAGGCAATCCACCGAACACGCCAGTGGGTGCGTCGACGTCCCGACCGTGTCGGGGCATCAGCTGGACGCAAGGGCTCCGACGCCCTCGTCTACTCGTGACCAACGAACGTCAAGCCGGTTGCCTTGACGTCACTCGATCTCGACGATTCCCCACACGAACACACGAGCGCCGACGGCGACCTACGGACGCCCACGGGAACCCACGCCGACGGGCGTTGGCGGGCGTTGGCGGCTCGTGTTGTACGGATGTTGTACAGCGGCCCCAGAACGCCGCAGGCCCGGTCCTAGGGACCGGGCCTGACCTGGCATTTCCTTGGTGGCGGGGGCAGGATTTGAACCTGCGACCTTCGGGTTATGAGCCCGACGAGCTACCGAACTGCTCCACCCCGCGTCGAAGTAGAGGATGAACGATAACCCTCACCGAGCGACTTGGCAACCGGTCGTGACGAACGTCCGGCGGTCAGCTGACCCCCACGAATTCGACGATCGCCGGCGCGAACTCCGGCACGCCTACCGCTCCCAAGTGGTCGCCGGACACGATCTGCACCCGGCAGTCGGGAATCGCAGCGGCCAGCACCTCGGGCCTCGCCGCCAGCGGGTCGGCGTCGCCCACCAGCAGCAGGGTCGGAGCGGTGATCGCCCCAAGGGCAATGGCATCGGAGTGCACCCTCTGCGCCTGGGCGGCGAGGGCGAAGCGGTCGGCAC
>DAORTY010000278.1:0-3912 GCA_035432905.1 Ilumatobacteraceae bacterium
TGTCGTTCGAGGTTGCGGTGTCGTTCGAGGTTGCGGTGTCGTTCGAGGTTGCGGTGTCGTTCGAGGTTGCGGTCTCGTTGGGTGTGGTGTCACTCAATTGCGCCACCTCCGACCACGATGGGCTCGCTGCGCTTGGCAGCAGTGGCCATGTTGACGTGACCTTCGCCGCGCCAGCGTGCGCCCATGTCCTCGTTCTTGATGCGTTGCTGCAGCAGCACCACGCCCTCCAGCAGGGCTTCGGGCCGCGGCGGGCAACCCGGCACGTAGACGTCGACCGGAATGATCTGGTCGACGCCCTTGGTGACCGAGTAGCTGTCCCAGTAGGGCCCACCACAGTTGGCGCAGGAGCCCATGCTGATGACGTACTTCGGCTCGGGCATCTGCTCGTAGAGGCGCTTGATACTGGGGGCCATCTTGTCGGTGACCGTGCCGGAGATGACGACCAGGTCGGCTTGACGGGGGCTGGCCGGCAGCGGGATGACGCCGAGGCGCATCACGTCGTAGCGCGGCGAACCGAAGGCGGCGCCCATCTCGATGGCGCAACAGGCCAAGCCCCACTGGTACACCCACAGGCTGTAGGAGCGGCCCAGGTTGAACAAGGACGTGAGTGGCTTGGGCAGACGCCCTTTGTCGACAAGACCCATGTGGTTACACCCAGCGCAAGACGCCCTTGCGCCACGCGTACACGAGGCCAAGGAGCAGGACGAAGACGAAAATGCCCATTTCGACGAGGCCGAACATGCCGTAGACCTCGAGTTGGGTGGCCCATGGGAAGATGAACACGGCTTCCACATCGAAGACCACGAAGAGCAGAGCGAAGATGTAGTAGCGGACCTGGCTCTGTGACCAGCCGTCGCCAACGGGGTTGACGCCGCTCTCGTAGGCCATGTTCTTCTCGGCACCCGGCTTGTTCGGCCGCAGGAGTGCAGAGATACCCAGCAGCAGGCTGGCCAGCACAATGGCGATGGCACCGAACCACACCACGTTGAGGTAGTCGCGCAAGAAGTCAGACATCGGCCACGAAGCTACTACGCCACGTGAATCCCATCACAAATGGACGGCCAAATTGCCGCAGCAACACTCTCGCCGTGCCCAGTAGCGGTGTGGAACCTGTTGCGATCTCGGGGCTGTTGCTGCGTCGGGCGGTGCTCGGCATTCTCAGCGGTGTCACCACCAACCCATTGCTCTTGAAGGGACCGAGCCGCGTCATCGCGGACCTGCTGGCATACCAGGCGCGGGTCGGCAAGGTCCGCAAGGTTGGCCCGGCGACCTTCATCGTGATCTCGGGCAGCATAAGCCGGTCGACCCGTTGGCGGTGTCTGCACTGGCGCGACGATCTCGAGCGCCTGCGGGCAAGGGTCGCCGACTCCCGCGCGCTCAGCCTCGACGAGCCTCAGGCGGGGGGAAGCGCCTGAGTGGCGTCGAGCCACCAGGACATGCCGGCCTCGATCTGCTCGCGCGTCACGCCTCCGGCGTAGAACGCACCCGATTCGGCGGGGGTGCCGGCCTTCTCCTTCGCATACTCCACCGCCGCCACGAGATCGGTGGCGAAGCGCTCGACCACGCCGTCTTGAGTGTTGGGGCGAGTCACGCAGAAGTGCACTGCGGCCGGGTACTGCAGCCCGTTGAGGCGCCACCGCTGCGACGCCATGTAGTCGTTCACCAGGTAGATGTTGAGGCCGCTGTCATCGGTGGTCGTGAACGCAACGTTGAAGAACGGGTTGCCCAACACGCGCAGCTCGGGCACCTCCTCGACGGCGGCACGAAGCGCAGCGGCGGTGCGGAAGATGTCGGCGGCAATCGCCATGTAGCCCTCGCGACCGAGCGTGACCAACGCTGCCCACGCGGTGGCGATGATGCCGCCCGAGCGCGAGCCGCTCATACCGGGCGACGTGTACAACCCACCGGACCAGTCGGGCACGATGAAGTACTGCAGGCGGCGCAGCTCGGCGGTGCGGTAGAGCAACACGCTGCTGCCCTTCAGCCCGAAGCCGTACTTGTGCGTGTCGGCGCTGATCGAGGTCACGCCGGGGAGGCGGAAGTCGAAGGTGGGGACGGCGTACCCGAGGTCCTGTCCCCACGAGAGGATGAATCCACCGAGGCACCCGTCGACGTGAAGGTTGATGCCCCGCTGCAATGCCAGCTCGGACAGCTGGTCGATCGGGTCGATGAGACCGTGCGGGTAGGTACCTGCGGTGCCGATCAGCGCGACCGTGTTCTCGTCGATCAGCGATCGGACCGAATCCATGTCGGCGATGTACTGATCGGTCACTGCGGCCTTGCGCAGCTCGATGCCGAAGTAGTGCGCGCCCTTGTCCAGCGCCGGGTGAGCCGTCACCGGCAGCACCACGTTGGGCTGCGTGATGCCGCGCGCCCGACCCCATTCGCGGTACACCAGCAGGGGGTTCATCAGGCTCTCGGTTCCGCCGCTGGTGAGCACGCCGAACGGCCCGCCCGCTTCGGCACCTGGGCTGTGCAGCATGTCGCCCGTCATCGCGATGATCTCGCCCTCGAAACGCGTCGCGCTGGGGTACATGTCGCGCTGCAGCACGTTGGCGTGGCTGTAGTGGCCGAACACCTCGTTGAGGAACTCGTAGTGCTCCTCGTCGCCGCTGTACACGCTGCCGCTGATCTTGCCTTCGTGGTACGGCGAGTCCTCCAGCTGCGACATCGACTCGATCTCGGCGATCACATCTGCCCGGGCACGACCCTTTTCAGGGAAGTTGCGGATGACGGCGTAGCGGTCGGCGTAGGGGTACAGGCCCATGAGTGGCTCCTCGAGAAGTGCAGCCGTCGCGCGGCGCGACTGGCACGTTCCCTACATTGCCAGACCGGCTCTGCTACACCTAACCCATGGACAAGGTGGCCCTGGCGGCGTTGGTCCGACGTGTACCCGGCTGGCAGGACCGCCGGATAGAGCTGACGGCGCTGCACGGCGGCATCACCAACACCAACTATGTCGCAGTGGTTGACGGTATGTCGCTGGTCGTGCGAGTGCCCGGCGAGCGCACGGAGCTGCTGGGAATCGATCGCGCCAACGAGGCGGAGGCAGCGCGACGCGCGGCGGAACTGGGAATCGGGCCGGCGGTACTGGGTGAGCTCCCCGAGATCGGCACGCTCATCACCCAGCTGGTGCCCGGACGGCATCTGGAGCCCACCGCGTTCACGCATCGCCTGGACGACGTTGTTCACCTGCTGCGGTTGTTCCACGACAGTGCCCCGCTGCGGGGAGCGTTCCCGATCCACCGAGTGGTCGAGTGGCACGCGCGCGACGCGTCGTCGTACGGCGTGGTGCCGCCGGCGTCGTACGGGCTGCTGCACCAGCAGAGCCGACGGATCGAGGCCGCGTTCGCCGCCGCGCCACTTCCCACGGTGCCGTGTCACAACGACCTGTTACCGAGCAATGTGCTGTTCGAGGAGGCGGGACCTCGTGTGTGGCTGCTGGACTTCGAGTACGCCGGGATGAACGATCGTTTCTTCGATCTGGGCAACCTCAGCGTGAACTGCGGGCTCGATGCTGCCGGCGACGAGCAGCTGCTGCGGCTCTACTTCGGTGAGGTGACCGCATCGCGAATGGCACGCATGCAGCTGATGAAAGTGATGAGCGAGTTCCGCGAGGGGATGTGGGGTGTCGTACAAAAAGCCATCAGCACTCTCGACACGGACTTCGTGGCCTACGCCAACGAACGGCTGGACAACTGCCAACGACTGGCCGGCCGACCACAGTTCGAACAGTGGCTGATCGACGCTGCGACACCCGCGCTATAGCACGTTGTGGAACTCGCTGGGCACGACGGTTTCGCAGAACCAATCGACAATGCGAGCCGAGTTCTCTCGGCTCTCCGTCACCGACGCCCGCGTGGTTGCCATCAGCTCCTCCGCGCTCGAACCGATGCGTACCAATTCGTCGGC
>DAORTY010000279.1:0-3847 GCA_035432905.1 Ilumatobacteraceae bacterium
CGCGAACTCTGGCCAGACCGAGGCGATCGGATCGTCGAGCCGGACCATTCCGGCGTCCACGAGTTGCAGCGCGAGCAGCGCCACCAGCGCTTTGCCGACCGAATAGAAGTCGACGAGCGTGTCGTGCTGCCACTCGCGTGTGCGGGCTTCGTCCGCCCAACCCCCGACGAGGTCGACGACCTGCTCACCGTCGATCACCACGCACACAGCAGCGCCCACCTCGCCGCGGTCGGCGAAGTTGTCGGCGAATGCCGTGCGCACAGCGCTGAAACGCTCGTCGCAATGGCCACCGATCGGAATCTGCATGGCGCGAGCCTCGCACCGATATGGTGCGAACAACGGCTTCCCCCGTCCAACCAGATCCGGCATCTGTCGGAAACTCAGGGAGGTCTACTGTTGTGTCCATGCCCGTACCGATCGACGCCGACGACGAGGCGCCCGAATACGACTACCCGCATCTGCCAGGTGAAGAGCTCGACCCCCTGATGGAGTCCACAGTTCACTCCGCCTGGTGCCACCTGCTGGTCACCTCGGCCCGCCACACGTTGGCCGCAACCGATGCCGTGGTCTGCGGCAACACCCCATTCGTACCCGCCGGCCAGAAGTACCACACCGCACCCGACCTGCTGGTCGTGCCCGGCATGCGCGGCCACGACTTCGGCCGTTACGTGGTCGACGAGCACGGTCATGTGCCATCTGTCTGTGTGGAGGTCGTGTCGCCGTCGAACACCTGGCCGCGACTCGAGCGGCGCTACCGCCGTTGGCTGGAGGCCGGCGTGCCCGAGGTCTATGCGCTGCACCCACTGCAGCAGTCGGTCGACCGCATCGAGCTCGTCGACGACCGGATCGTGCATCGGGACGCGATCGGCGTCTACAGCGAGGGGATGCAGATGACGTTCACGATGATCGGTGATCGCTTGGGCCTGTGTTGCCCCGGCGGTCGCGCCGTGACGCTGGAGGACGATCCCCTCGCCTGGATGGTGCTGGAACGCCAACGCGGCGACGCCGAGCGCGATCGCGCCGATGCGGAACGCGAACGCGCAGATGCGGAGCGCGAACGCGCTGATGCTGCGGAGGCGCGCTCAGCGGCGCTGGAGGTCGAGCTGCGACGACGAGGCGGCAACTGAGCCCCTTGGAAGTCGTAGGCCGGCTTCGGCTGCAGCTCTCCACCAACTCGACTCGATCTGGTCGTCGCATCGTCGGGCAACTCTCGCGAACCCATCGATCACACGGTTGCTATTGTCCGTGGATGCGGCTCATAGTCCCAGTTCTCGTGATCATTTCATGTGCATTGACCGATCTTGCATGCGTCCAACCAACCGTCGTGAACGCGGCCTCCCCCAGGGTCATTCTCAACGAACTGAACTATCACAACGCCGACAACAACCCGGCCGGTGACTTCGTCGAGTTGTACAACACCACCGGCGCCGCAGTCGACCTGACGAACTGGTGCATCAGCGGAACGGGTTTCTGTTTCGGACCGGGTGTCTCCATCGCCCCCCATGGATTTGTGGTCGTCACCGGCACGATGTACGACGGTTCGCTGTCGAACAGTGGCGAGCGCATCCGTCTTCGTGACGACGCAAACACAACCGTCGACGACGTCACCTACGACGATGAAGGTGAATGGCCAGCGATAGCCGACGGTGAAGGCCACTCGCTCCAACGGCGCGACTCTCTCCTGGCTGGTACGTCACCGGCCAACTGGGCGTCTGCACCACCATCGCCCGGCGCGGCGAACAGCGTCGCCGGTACTGGTCTTCTGCCCGCGTTCAAGGCCGTGACGCACACGGTGTTGCCAGCGCCCGGTCAAGCGCTGACGGTCTCCGCAACACTGAACAACTCAACGTCCGCCACCCTCATCTATCGAATCGGGTTCGGTGACGAAGTCCAGGTTCCGATGACGGTGACGGGTTCGACTGCCAATGCCACGATCCCCGGCCAGGCGGCAGGCGCCTTGGTGCGTTACCGGCTCTCCTCATTGTCGACTACCAACGGCGCCTCGGGCGGTTGGCCGCGCCAGGGTGATGGCGCCTACTACACAGGAACCACAGTCGCCACCACCATCACTTCGAAACTGCCCAGGTTCGAGTGGTTCATGGATGACGCGACGTACTACTCCGCGTCTCATGACCTCGCTCTTTCCGGTGACGACGGTTACCCGTGCGTTTTCGCCTACAACGGACAGGTCTTCGACAACACCAAGGCGAGGGTGAAGGGGCAGGTCACACGCTACTTATCGAAAAAGAAGTGGAAGATCATCTTGGCGCCGGGGCATGCATTGTCCATTCCCGGCCTGCTGCCCGAGCCTGTCGATGAGTTCGCGCTGCACTCCGGCTACACCGACAAGTCATTCCTTCGTGAGACGCTCGCCTCTGAGATGATGACCAGTGCCGGTATTCCGGTCTCACAGGCATTTCCAGTGCGTCTCGAGCGAAACAACTCCTTCTTCGGTCTCTACACGTATGTCGAGCAGCCCGATGGCACGTGGCGGGGTCGCTTCGGGCTCGACGACTCGCTGGTGTACGAAGCCGGTCCAGACCTCATATTCGGCGAGTTGGCCGCTGGTGACGCCAATCTCTCGCAGGCCTCATTGCGCAAGAAGTACGACAAGGAGACGTTCGAGTACGACAACGACGACGCCCTGCGCGGGCTGATTCGTTCCGCCAACGCGCTTTCCGGTACCTCGTTCAGGAACTGGGCCTACGCGAACTTGAACGTGTCATCCGTGGTCAATGCCATCGCCGCGTCCTCGGTGATTCAGCATCAGGACTGGGGGCAGAAGAACTTCCGACTCGTGTTCGACGAATACGGGCGCTGGGGTGTGATTCCGAGCGACTTCGACCTGGTGCTCGGTCGACGAGGGAACATGACCTTGGGTCCACTCGACAGCAACGTCTACATCGGTGGGTCCTTCGAGCACCCGGGTGGGCCGCTGTTCGGAAAGTTCTGGTATGACCCAGAACTGTCACAGATGATCAGGCGGCGTATTCGCGAGCTCACCCAACAGATTCTCGACCCATCCACCGTGGCCGCACGTGTGTCGCAACTCAACGATCTGGTGCGCGAGGAAGCCGCGCACGATCGTCAGATCTGGGGCACCTATGGACCAAACGAAGTCGCCGAGTCTGCGGGCAACAAGATCATCAGCGCGTATGTGACGCCGCAGTTCAATCGCATCCTTGGCACACTGGCCCACACCGGTCGGGTCGCCAACACGCAGCAGCCGAACGTACCCGACGTCGCCATCAGCACTGTTCTACAGCAGCCCACCGCCGGCGTTCCCGAACACCTGACCGTGACCAACAGATCCAATGACACGGTGGACCTGAGTGGTTTCACCGTCGAAGGCATCGACTTCGTCATTCCCGGTGGAACGGTGTTGCTCCCCGGCCGCACAGTCGTCTTCGTGTCCCATGAGTGGGGCTCACTCACTGGTGCGTTCGGGTGTTGCCTCTACGGCGGCACCTACCCGGGCGACATCGCCGATGGCGGCGAGCGACTCACGCTGAGAACGCCCGAGGGAGTCGTCGTCAGCATGAACAACATCACGCCAGCCAACACGCAGACTCATATCACCGGCCTGCCCAATCGTTCGGCGCTGGTTTCGCTGGTCACGACCGACTCCTCCGGTGCTGGTTGGTTGCAGGTTCTGCCCTGCGGTGCAACGCCCGGTGGTTCTTCGAATCTCAACACCGACATGGTTGGCCAGACGCGGGCGGTGCTCGCTGTCGTCCAGTTCGACGCTGGCGGGAACGCGTGCATCTACAACCAGACCGCGACGCACATCATCGCCGACATCCAGGGCTACTTCGACAACATTCCGCAAGAGCGGCTGATGGCGAGG
>DAORTY010000280.1:0-3842 GCA_035432905.1 Ilumatobacteraceae bacterium
GCACCCAGATGATGGTGGACAACGCAGGCATACGAGCAGGCTATCTGACCGTGTACTTGAGGGTTGCTGTGTCGTTCAGGTCGCGGTTCAGGTCGCCGTCAGCCGAGGCGTTCGATGATGGTGGCGTTGGCCATACCGCCACCCTCGCACATGGTCTGCAGGCCGTAGCGGCCGCCGGTGCGTTCCAGTTCGTAGAGCAATGTCGTCATCAGTCGTGCCCCAGAGGCGCCCAGCGGGTGACCGAGCGCGATTGCGCCACCGTTGACATTGACCCTGGACATGTCTGGGTGGAGTTCCTTCTCCCAAGCGAGCACGACACAGGCGAACGCTTCGTTGATCTCGGTGAGGTCCATGTCGTCGATGGAGAGGCCCGCCCGCGCGAGAACTTTGTGCGTCGCGGGGATGGGGGCCGTGAGCATCATGCGCGGGTTGTCACCCGCGAGACTGAAATCGACGAAGCGAGCACGGGGGGTGAGGCCCAGCTGCTTGGCCTTGGCCTCGCTCATGATCAGCATCGCCGAGGCGCCATCGGTGATCTGCGAGGAGTTGCCGGCGGTGATACGACCCCCGTCCTCCTCGGTGCGAAAGGCCGGCTTCAGCTTGGCCAGCGACTCGCGTGTCGTGTCGCGCAGACCCTCGTCGACGGTCATCATCGCGCCGTCGTCGCCGAGCAGTGGAAGGATCTCACGGGTGAAGCGGCCCTCGTCGGTGGCGCGACGGGCGAACTGCTGCGAACGAACACCGAACTCGTCGAGGTCGTCGCGGGTGAGCCCCCACTTGTCGGCGATCATCTCGGCCGAAATGCCCTGCGGCACCAGCCCGCCCTCGGGGGCGTAGCGAGCGCCCACCTTGGGACCGAACGGGAAACCGAACTTGCCATCCCCCATCGAAGAGCCCATCGGAACGCGGGTCATCACTTCCACACCGGCTGCGACCACGATGTCGTACGCCCCGGCCATGACCCCCTGGGCGGCGAAGTGGGCGGCCTGTTGGCTACTGCCACACTGGCGATCGATGGTGGTACCCGGCACGTGTTCGGGCCACCCGGCGGCGAGCACCGCGTTGCGCGCGACGTTGACAGCCTGCTCGCCGATCTGCATCACGCACCCCATGATCACGTCGTCGACGAGGCCGGGGTCGATGCCGGTGCGCTCCTGCAACGCCTTGAGCGTCTCGCTCGCCAGGTCGACCGGGTGCCAGTTCTTCAACTTCCCGTTCCGACGCCCCAGCGGGGTGCGAACAGCGTCAACGATGACGGCGGTGGTGTTGGGCATTACGGGCTCCTCGCGGCTGCGAACTCACCCGAAGTCTGCCCGCGCGAGTCCCTGAGCACTCAATCGGAGATGCACGGATACCCACGACCGGTTGAGCCGTGGGTTGCACTTGCGCTGACCGGGGTTGCCGCCTGGGCACCTACCGGACTCCGTGCGATCAGGCCGCCGCCGAGGCTGGTCGTCTGGTCAGGGCTCCGCGCGGTGGGCAGTGGACGACCGTGTCGTTGGCCAGTTGCAGCTGCAGGTCGGCCACATCACCGAGCACCCGCACGCCGGGCCGATGCTTCTCGTGGTGATGGTGCGAGCACCACAGCACCAGGTTGGAAAGGTCGGTCGCGCCGCCGTCTTCGTATGCCTGCAGATGGTCGGCCTCGCACCATGCGGCGGGGATGTGGCACCCGGGCCAACGGCAGCCGCCGTCGCGCGCGACGAGCGCCCGATACTAAGCCTCGGTGGCGTAGCGAACCTCGCGACCGAGGTCGAGGACCAGCGCACCAGCGTGCAGTACCCGCTGGAGGTTGGCGTGCTCAGCCAGATGGCGAACGACGTGGGCGGGAATGCGATCGCCGTGCGCCGTCGTGCCGTCGTGGTTGGCGCCCCCGGCGAACGACAGCGCATCGATCGTGATGAGAATGGTGGGCTTCTCGCGGCCTCCCAGCACTTGGCCCTTTGCGTAGGCCTGGCACAGCTGGACCAGACCGTCGGCCAGCCGCTGCTCGGTGGTGCGGTTGTCGGCCTCGGTCGGCTTGCCCGCTACGGAGCCGATGGCGTTGTGGAACTCGCGCGACTGCAGCTCGGGCAACGTGACGGTGGTGGTGACCATGCCATCGGTAGCGGGCGCGGAGCGAACGGACCGCTTCTCGTGCCGCCGCTCTTGTGCCTGCTCGGCGGTCTCGGAGGAGTGGTCGTTCTTGAACCGCTCGGCGGCCGCCCTGGCATCGCTGGGGCCCGTACCTCTGACGGCGTCGATGAGGTCCTTCACGTCGGCGTCGGCCACCGGATTGGTGACGGCATCGTGCAATGTCTCGGCAGTGGCGGCGGACACCTCGCCCTTTTGCACGGCCTCGGCGAGCTCGGGTGACTGGTCGAGTGTTTCGCCGAGCCGGACGCGACTGGCGGCGTCGCCGTACGACGTATTGGTGGCGCCTGCCAGCCAGTCGGCCATGTTCCGTGCGCCAGTGCCCTGCCACACCCTGCCTGCATCAGCGGCATTCACAATTGCCGCGTGCAATGCCTTCATCCGGTCGATATGACGTTGAAGAGCGAGCGAACCGAACGCAAGGTCGTCGACCGTGAGCAGGGAGAGATCGAGCATCGCGACTGAGGGTGGGCGCAGACCCGCCGAACTCCGCTGCCAGCCGCGCGAGACTGCTCCTCATGACCCAGGCACTCGATCAACTGGACCCGCTCGATGACTTCGACAAGCGATCGTTGACCTTCGGCGATGACGACGACGCGACCAGGTCGATCTATGTCGCCGGCTCGGGCCCGGCGGTCATCGTCATCACCGAGATGCCGTGCATCACTCCCTACGTCGCTCGGTTCGCGCGCTGGGTTCGCGACGCAGGCTTCACCGTGTGGATGCCCAGCCTCTTCGGTCCCGACGGCGCAGTGCCGACGATGGAGGTGGCGACGGAAGTCTTCGCGCTGCCGTGCGTGCGGCGCGAGTTCACCGCCTTCGCAGAGGGTCGCCCGAGTCCGATGGTCACATGGCTGCGGCAGTTGGCAGCGCACGCGCACGCCGAGTGCGGTGGCCCGGGTGTGGGTGCCATCGGCATGTGTTTCACCGGCAACTTCGCACTTGGCATGATGCTGGAACCGTCAGTGCTGGCACCGGTGATGTCGCAGCCGTCACTGCCCTTCGACGACTCGGCGAGCACCGGCATCCTCGACGGCGACATGGTCACCATCCGGCGTCGTCTCGACGACGAGGACCTCACCGTTCTGGCCTACCGATTCGCCGGCGACACGTATTGCAAGGCGGAACGATTCGAGTCGTTCGACCGTGCGCTCGGCGACCGTCTCCTGGCGCGCACGCTGCCCGACTCGGCGGCCGCTCCAGGGGGCTGGACCGGTGTGCCGCACAGCGTGGTGACCACTCAGCTGATCGACGAGGTCGGCGAGCCAACGGTCGCCGCGCGCGACGAAATCCTGCAGTTCTTCGCACGCCGCTTGCATCCAGCATGAAGTCACGCGACTTCTACGCAGCGCCAGGCCGCTTCACGACGCTCGACGCGGCCGACGCGACCTCCGGCGACATTCGCGAGGTCGTTGCGTCGGTGCAAGGTCTGCTGGTCTACGACCTGGTCGCAGAGTCGCTGTACGGCGCTCGGCTCACTGTCGCTCAGAGCGAGGCAATCCACGAACGCGACACGGCGCACCTGCTGGCGCTCGCACGTGCCGTCGATGATCGTCCACTCCACGAGCCACGCCCAGCGGCCAACCGTGTCGGTGCCCGCTGCCATGTGTACAGCCGGCTCACGGTCGCGCTGTTGCGGGCAGCAGGTGTGCCGGCTCGCGCCCGTTGCGGGTTCGGTGCGTACTTTCGGCCTGGTTGGTTCGAAGACC
>DAORTY010000281.1:0-1984 GCA_035432905.1 Ilumatobacteraceae bacterium
CCACCGGCGCATACGCCCGGCGGTGCACCCACGGCCCGGTCTGCCCGTAGCCACTACCGCTGGCGAAGATGAGCCGAGGGTTGCGGGCGCGCAGTACGTCGCACCCGACGCCCAGCCGGTCCATCACACCCGGGCGGAAGTTCTCGATCACCACGTCGCACTGGTCGGCCAACTGCAGCAGCAGCTCGCGACCGGCCGGCACCCCGAGATCGATGCTGATGCAGCGTTTTCCTGCGTTCTGTTGCGCGAAGTAGCTGGAGATGCTGTTCGCACGCGGCCAGGTGGTGCGGGTGATGTCGCCCTCGGGTGGCTCGACCTTGATCACCTCGGCGCCAAGATCCAACAGCATGCGAGCCGCGTGCGGACCGGCGAGCACGCGGGTGAGGTCGAGGACGCGGATTCCGGAGAGTGGACGATCAGCCATGCACCGGCGAACCTACCCCTCGACGTGCACCGTGTGGAACCCGGCCGCCGAACCGCCGAACACCATCGTCGCGATCAGATGAGCGCGGCGTAGATCAGGGCTTTGAGCTGGCTGCGGAAGTTGAAGGTGCCGCTGGGCAGCAGTTGGGTCATGAACACGACGGCGAGCTGTTCGGCGGGGTCGACCCAGAACGTGGTGCTGGCGGCGCCACCCCACATGAACTCGCCAGCGGAGCCGACCACGCCAGTGGCCCGTGGTCCCTTCGAGACGGCAACGGTGAGCCCGAAGCCGGCGCCGGCGAAGCCAACTTCGCCGTAGCCCATCGGCAGCGCGAAGTCGGCCATGTCGCCATCACCAGGCAGATGGTTACAGGTCATCAGCTCGACGGTCTTGCGACCCAGCAGACGGGTGCCATCGAGGCTGCCACCGTTGGCCAGCATGGAGGCGAACCGCATGTAGTCCGCGGTGGTGCCGACCAGGCCGCCGCCACCGTTGAACAGCTTCGGCTTGCGCAGGTAGGTACTGGTCGTGGGGTCGTCGACCAGCACGAGCTCCTTGCGACCGTTACGGCCGTAGCACGCGGCGAACCGATCCACCTTGCCGTCGGGCACCCAGAAGTCGGTGTCGACCATGCCGAGCGGCCCGAAGACGGCGGTGCGCAGGTACTCGTCGTACGGCAGACCGGAAATGATCTCAACGAGCGCGGCGGCCACGTCCATGCCGTGCGAGTACAGCCAGTGGGTACCGGGCTGGAAACGCAGCGGCCACTCGCCGAACCGGCGCGCCATCGTCTGCAGGTCGTGGCCCGCCAACCAGTTGCGCTCGCCGAGCACGAGGTCGTCGTTGCCCTCGCCGTACCCGATGCCCGAGGTGTGGCTGAGGATGTCGCGAATGGTTGGTGGCCTGTTTGCCGGCACGATTCGCATGCCGCCCTCAGCAGCGGCGTCCGGCACGCGCACGGTCATGTTGCGCCACTCCGGTATCCAGCGTTCGATCGCGTCGTCGAGTTGGAAATGGCCGCGCTCGTACAGCGTCATCATCGCCACTCCGGTGATGGGCTTGGTCATCGAGTAGAGGCGCCAGATCGCATCGTCGGCAACTGGCACCGAGCGCTCGCGGTCCTGCTGGCCGAAGTTCTCGAAGTAGCCCACCGCGCCGTTGCGGATGATGGCCACCTGCGCGCCGGCGATCTTGCCGGGCTCGATGTAGCGCGTGCGCATGTGGTGGCCGATGTTGCCCAGTCGGTCGGCATCGAGCCCGGCAGCGGTTACGTCGACGTTCATGACGGGTCTCCTCGTTGGCGAAGCACTCAGGCTGTCACGACGGCGACCGCTGACGTGAGTCGGAGTCGCCCCGGGCACGTCGCTACCCGCGGGTGTACGCGTGGGCATCGCCGAGGTGCAACTCGACGGCGTCCCAGTCGACATCCGCGATGTCGAGGTACATGCCCACCCATCCGCGGCCGCCGTAGTACGGCGGCACGAAGTAGCGCGTGGGCTCGGCAGTGACGAGCTGCGCCTGCGCGCCGGGAGGTGCAGCGAACAGCACACCGTTGCGGTC
>DAORTY010000281.1:2084-3817 GCA_035432905.1 Ilumatobacteraceae bacterium
GACATCGTCGAGGCGGCGGTGCAGTCGAACGTCGACGACGAGCACGACCCGGAAGGCACCACCATCGCCTTCGAGCGGCAACAGGTCGCAGCCCTGCTGCGCCAGGCGCGGTCGGATCGCGAGGCGCTGCTGTTGGCCCGCGACCGCATCGAGCAACCGGGCTACGGCGTGTGCGAGTACTGCAAGGGTTTCATCGGTCTCGAGCGCCTGCTCGCGCTGCCGTCGGCGTCCCGCTGCATCACCTGTGCCAGCTGACCCGCCCTCGGCTCGTAACCTCGCGACATGCATGACGACGCGATGTTGGTGGAGCGACGCATTCGGCGCGAGCTGAGCGAACGGCTGATGCCGGCGATGTACTCGGCCAGCGTTCCGATGCAGGTGACCGCGTGGGACGCACCCGGCGAGCCGGTGCCGTACGCCGAGGCGATGGCGGGAATCGCATCCGAAGGGCGCGAGTTCACGATCGGCGACAAGTGGAGCCGGCCGTGGGGGACCACCTGGTTCCGGTTCGCGACCGACGTGCCCGCGGCGTGGGCGGGCGAATCACTGGAGGCCGTGATCGACCTCGGTTTCCACCCCGACTCGGCCGGCTTCCAGAGCGAAGGACTGGTGTGGGCACCGGGTGCCGACGGCCGTGGCGAACCGGTGCAGGGCATCCATCCGCGCCGCACCGGCCTTGCGCTGCCGCACGCTGCCGCGGGGCCGCTGGAGATAGTGGTCGAGGCCGCGTCGAACCCGGCCTTCCCGATGGTCGGCACCCGCTTCGGCCACCTGGGGTCGCGCAAGACCGCCGGCGACAGGCCGCTGTACGTCCTGCGCCAGGCGTCGCTGGCGGTGCGCGACGACAACGTGTTCCACCTACTACTCGACGTCGAGGTACTGCTCGGCCTGTTCACGGCGCTGGCCCCCACCGACAAGCGTCGTCAACGCCTGTTGCGTGAGATGGAGTCTGCGTTCAACGCGATCGACCTCTACGACATCGCCGGCACCACCGTCGCCGCTCGCCGGTTGCTGCAGCCCGCACTCGCGTTGCACGCGCGCGACGGTGCCCATCAGGTCGTCGCGGTAGGCCACGCGCACATCGACAGCGCGTGGCTGTGGCCGATTCGCGAGACGGTCCGCAAGTGCGCCCGCACGTTCGCCAGCGCAACGCGCATGATGGACGCGTACCCCGAGTACCGATTCGTGTGCTCGCAGGCCGCGCAGTACGACTGGATGGAGCGCCAGTACCCGCCGCTCTTCGAGCGCATCCGCGAACGTGTCGCCACCGGGCAGTGGCAGCCGGTCGGTGCGATGTGGGTCGAGGCCGACATGAACCTGCCCAGCGGCGAAAGCCTGGCGCGCCAGATGATCTACGGCCAGCGCTACTTCGAGAGCCGGTTCGCCAAGCGCTGCGACGAGGTGTGGATCCCCGACGTGTTCGGCTACCCGGCCTCGCTGCCGCAGATCTTCAAGGCTGGGGGTTGCGACCGGTTCATCACGCAAAAGCTCAGCTGGAACAAGCAGAACCGCTTCCCGCACAGCACCTTCCAGTGGCAGGGCCTCGACGGCTCGCAGGTGCTCACCCACTTCCCGCCGGTCGACACCTACAACGCCACCGTCGTGGGCGAGGAGTTGGTGTTCAGCGAGAAGAACTTCAAGGACCACGGGTGGAGCGACTGGTCGCTGATGCCCTACGGCCATGGCAACGGTGGTGGCGGCCCGACGCGCGAGATGATCGAGCGCGCTCGCCG
>DAORTY010000282.1:0-3804 GCA_035432905.1 Ilumatobacteraceae bacterium
GCGCCGTTGTTCCATGCCGCATGCTGGGCTTCCCACAAATGATTCGGGTCCATGCCACACTGCGCCGAGGTGACTGTCGAATCGGTTCGGTATGGCAGCAGGTAACCGTCGGGGTGGCCGGGGAAGGGGTTGCGGTAGTTCTGGCCGACGACGGTGGAGGCGAACCCGGCCACACCAGGGCGGGTTCCGAAGTAGTGATCGAAGCTGCGGTTCTCCTGGACGAGGATGACGAAGTGCTCGATGTCGTTGAGGCCCGCCGCCGGCGCGGCCGTAGCCGTGGTGGCAGCAGTGGTGGCAGTGGCCGCAGTCGTGGCGGGAGTGATCGTCGCAGGAATCGTGGTCGAGGTGGCGTCCGTCGTCGGGTTGTCGCTGCACGCGTCGAGCGCGGCGCCCATGACAGTGGCGCCGGCAACGGCACCGGCGCCGGCGATGAACCGTCTCCGAGTGATGGAGGTGGACTCGGTATCGCCGGGCTGGTTTGGTTGGGGAGTTCCGTCGGTCACAGCCTCACTGTGACAGAAAGCGGGCCGCGGGTGCGGTCAGCTGGTGGTGAGGGTCAACTGGGAGTGGTCGTCGGTGGTTGCGACGTCGACGGTGACGGTGCTGCCTTCGACGGCGGTGCCGCCGAGGATGAGCAGCGACGCCTGGTCGGCGATCTCGCGCTGGATCACACGCTTCAGCGGTCGGGCACCGAACGCCGGGTCGTAGCCCTCGTGCGCGATCCATGCCATCGCGGCCTGCGACACGACCAACGTGATGCGACGCTCCGCCATGCGGCTGCGCAGGCGATCGACCTGGATGGTGACGATGTGCAGCAGGTCTTCCTGCGTGAGCGCACGGAAGCGGATGATGTCGTCGACGCGGTTGATGAACTCGGGCTTGAAGAACGTGGACGGGTCGCCGGCCAGGTTGCTGGTCATGATCAGCACCACGTTGGTGAAGTCCACAGTGCGGCCCTGTCCGTCGGTGAGGCGACCGTCGTCGAGTACCTGCAGCAGCACGTTGAACACGTCGGGGTGCGCCTTCTCGATCTCGTCGAGCAGGATCACGCTGTAGGGCCGCCGGCGCACCGCTTCGGTGAGCTGGCCGCCTTCGTCGTAACCCACGTACCCGGGCGGTGCGCCGATGAGCCGAGTGACGGAGAACTTCTCCATGTACTCGCCCATGTCGATGCGCACCATCGACTTCTCGTCGTCGAACAGGTACTCGGCAACGGCTCGCGCCAGCTCGGTCTTGCCGACGCCGGTGGGCCCGAGGAACATGAATGAACCAATGGGGCGGTTGGGGTCGGACAGGCCGGCGCGCGACCGGCGAATGGCGTTGGCGACCGCGGTGACCGCGTCGTCTTGCCCGATGACCCGCTGGTGCAGCTGCTCCTCGAGGTGGATGAGCTTGGTCATCTCACCTTCCAGCAGACGGCTGACCTGCACGCCGGTCCACTTGCTGACGACCTCGGCGATGTCTTCCGCGTCGACCTCTTCCTTCAGCATGCGGTTGCCCACCTGCAGCTCGTCGAGGTGTTCGGTGGCTTCGGTGATTCGTCGTTCCAGCTCGGGAATGCGGCCGTAGCGAATCTCGGCAGCGACCGACAGGTCGGTTTCGCGCTCGACCTGCGTGCGCAATTGCTCGAGTTCTTCCTTCAGCGAACGAATTGCATCGATGGCCTGCTTCTCGTTCTCCCAGTGCGCCCGCATGTCGTGCATCTGCACGTTGAGCGTGGCCAACTCGTCGACGATGGTCTCCAGCCGCTCCTTGGAAGCGTTGTCGGTCTCCTTCGCGAGCGCCACTTCCTCGATCTCGAGCTGGAAGATGCGCCGCTGCACGACGTCGATCTCGGTGGGCAGCGAGTCGATCTCGATGCGCAACTTCGACGCTGCCTCGTCCATCAGGTCGATGGCCTTGTCGGGCAGGAAGCGGTTGGTGAGATAGCGGTTGGACAGCACGGCGGCGGACACCAGCGCGCTGTCTTGGATGCGCACGCCATGGTGCACCTCGTAACGCTCCTTGAGGCCACGCAAAATGCCGATGGTGTCTTCCACGCTGGGCTCACCGACGTAGACCTGCTGGAAGCGGCGCTCGAGAGCGGGATCCTTCTCGACGTACTTGCGGTACTCATCGAGCGTGGTGGCGCCCACCATGCGCAGCTCGCCACGAGCGAGCATCGGCTTGATCATGTTGCCCGCGTCCATGGCACCTTCGGCACCGCCGGCACCGACGATGGTGTGGATCTCGTCGACGAAGGTGATGACCTCACCGGCCGCGTCGGTGATCTCCTTCAGCACTGCCTTCAGCCGCTCTTCGAACTCGCCGCGATACTTCGCGCCGGCCAACATGGAGCCGATGTCGAGGCTGATCAGCCGCTTGTTCTTCAGCCCCTCCGGCACGTCGCCATCGGCAATGCGGCGAGCGAGCCCCTCGACGATGGCGGTCTTGCCGACACCTGGCTCGCCGATGAGCACCGGGTTGTTCTTGGTGCGCCGAGACAGCACCTGGATGACGCGACGAATCTCGTCGTCGCGGCCGATGACCGGGTCGATCTTGCCATCGCGTGCACGTTGCGTGAGGTCTTGCCCGTACTTCTCGAGCGCCGCGAAGTTCTCCTCAGGGTTCTGCGAGGTGACGCGATGGCTGCCGCGCACCTCCTTGAGTGCGACCAGCAGTTCCTCGCTGCCCACGCCGAGGCGGGCATTCATGGCCAACAGCAGGTGCTCGACGGACAAGAAGTCGTCCTTCAGGTCCTTCTGGTACTGCTGTGCGTTCTGCACCACGTTGTCGAGCTCGCGGTTCATGCGCGGGTCTTGACCGCCGAACGCCTTTGGCAGCTTGGCAACCGCTTCGTCGGCCTTGTTGCGCACCATCAGCGGGGCCAGGCCCAGCTTGGCCAACACGGCAGGGACGATGGTGTCTTCCTGACGAGACAACGCGGCCATCAGGTGGTCGGGCGTCAACTCGGGGTTACTGAGTGCCTTTGCCTGGTCGATGGCCGAAGCAAAGGCCTCACTGGTCTTGAGAGTCCACTTTTTTGGATCGAGCGCCATGTGCTCAGCCTAGCCGCACACAAGAAAGTTGCTACGACTCGTATCAACTTTGTACGGCCAATTCGTGGACGTCAGCCCGTGTTGACCGCGAGGATGTTGCCCTGGGCATCGGCGTCGAGATAGCCGCTGCCGCGGGTGCCGTTGACGAAGACCCGGATCTGGACAATGTCCGTGAATGGCAGGTTGCGCTGAACGAACACGTGTGTGACCTCGGCGCCCTCGATCGGGATCTGAGCGAGCGCAGCGTCAACCAGCGCGGGAATTGCGGTCCAGTTCACGTCGGTGTCGGAGAACAGGTTTGCTTCCAGGTCTCCGTCACCCATGAGTGTCACCGGCGACGGGCTGCCGAGCGTGTCGCGCCACTGGTACTCGTCGACGTTGGCGGGGATCGACGGGTCTTGTACCTGCGCGAACGCGTACCCCGGATAGATGATCGCCTGCAGGATCCGCAGCGGTGCCGCGCCACGCGCGACGCCGATCTGGGCGATGACATCAGCGGCCTGGGTGCCGCTGAAAAGGTTCACCGGCTCGACGACGGCCACGGTGGTTGCCGGTGCGACGGTTGTTTCCACCACGACGGTGGCGGGCACGGTGGCCGGCACCGTCGTGGGCTCCTCGGAGGGGGGCAGCGTGATGACCGGAATGACGGGCAGCGAATCGAACGACGACACCGTTGGCACGGTGAAGGTGCTCGCCGGTGCCACGGAGCGGGCATCGTCGTTGCTGCTGGTGACCAGGTAGGCGACGAGTCCTGCGCCGCCGAGGG
>DAORTY010000283.1:0-3796 GCA_035432905.1 Ilumatobacteraceae bacterium
ACGTTCGAGACAGAGATCGCCCCGCACGCCGGGGCCTCCTGCGCATCGAGCGCCTCGCCCGAACGGGCCTCCATCAGCTGCCACTCGGCCTGTCCTCAGGAGAACCCTCGATGCCAACCCACCCCGACTTCGCCACGCTCGACCGACACGTCCTCCGCGTCGCCCACGGCTCGCTACTCGACAGCCCCATCGACGCCGACCCAGGCTCGCACGTCTGGATCGCCACCATCTGGCCCGACCGGCAGCAACCTGGAGGATGGGGACGGCTCATCTGGGATCGTCACCCCAGCGGTCGCGGCTGGATCATTCACCCGCTCACCCACCTCGGCGATGTCATTGAGTTCGGTGCCGACGGCGCGACCGGTCCCGATCGATGGTTCGGCTATGCAGTGTGCGCCGATGCCACCGCGCTGCAAGTGGTAGGTCCGTTTCCCAACCCACTGTCGGCACAGGGCGATGGCACCCAATCGCTTACCGGTTGGCGCATTCAGTTGGCGTCGAAACCCCTCACTGCGGTCACAGCGTGAGACCAACCCTGATTCACGAGACTGGATGGTCCTTTAACCGTCTCAGCTTGTGCGTCGTGACCTGTTCTCCGCCCGTTCGGCTCCTTTGGAGTCCACCGCCGAAAGGCCTTTGCCAAACTCGACCAGCAGTTCGGCGCAGGCTCGCCAATAGGGGCTATCGGTCGCCGAGTACTCGTTCGGTGGCCGCTTCGCCTCGTGCTCCGTGATGAGCTCACCTGGGATGAGACGGTTATTGAATAGATCTCGAAGCGCTCGCTCCGGTACGCCGGTGCGTCCCGCCATATCGGGTATCGACATTCGAACCGGACCATCGGCGAGCAGCCGATAAACGGCCGAACCGAACTCGATCGTGTAGCCGTTCCCAAACAGTGCTCTAGACCGTTCGCGCAACACCAAGTCCGACATGACCAGTTCCTTTTCCGAGCGGAGGACTACAGACCGTACCACGAAGCAGACGCACAGTGAAGCAGAACGCGGTAAAGGTACTTGGGTCCACTGTACGCACTACGCGAAGCGCGTAAGCTGTCAACGTGACCCCGACACGCGAGGTGCGAATCCCGTTCCTGCAGTCCACGCACGGTCGGGACGCGGCTATCGTCGCCATCTTCGAACCTTCGTTAGGAGTGCGATGACTGTCCGGCTACGTCTGACTCGGGTGGGCAAAAAGAAGCAGCCCGCGTACCGGATCGTGGCGGCCGACAGCAGATCCCCCCGTGACGGCCGCTTTATCGAAATCGTGGGTCAGTACAACCCACGGACCGAACCGAGCGTCGTGACAATTGACAACGCAAAGGCAGTGAAGTGGTTGATGGATGGAGCCCAGCCGTCTGATCGCGTGAAGAAGCTGCTCGAGATCTCCGGTGCCTGGTCGGCGTTCGGCGCAGCTAGGGCGCGCCAGGTCGTTGCGGTTGGGGCAAACGGCTCAAGCGAATCGTACGAGGTGCCGAAGCTGAAACCAGAGTTGAGCGGAGGTAGAGAGGTGGGACGAGATCCAAGGTATCTCTTGGAGCACCACGGTGACCTCTGGTGCTTGTCGTGGGGCGCAGACGTCCCGTTCAGGAAGTTCGCCTCGACTGCGGCGAAACTCTTTGGCCAGAAGTCGATCGAGGAGATGGCGGTCGGGGAACCAGTCACCTTCGCTCGGTTTGACTGGCAGTCCGTCGCTGTCACATGGCATGAGGAACCGTTGGTGGACGACTTCGCGCCGCAGCAGCTGGGAGCCATCTTCGAGCAAGATCAAGCTTCTCTGGTGATTGCCTTCGTGCGCGCAACCGGTGGCCCTTCGAGCCTGAGCCTGTCGCAAGCGCTACGTTGACGGTGCCGCGGGGCTGCGATGGCCCCGGACTAGTCGCGTGACCAGCACGTTCTCCTATACTGCGGCGATCAGGGGGGCAGTGCGCGATGGACAACTGCGAAGCGGGAGCGAAGTACGACTACCTCGACATACGGTCGCGGGCGATTGGAATCCGAGACTGCCGCGCCGCTGACGGCGCAGTTTTCTTGCACGAGGCCTGGGTGCGGAACCACTCGGCAATGGCTCTGAAGGTCGCGCTTGCCTGTGCCTCCAACGATCCAGCGATCACCCAGGCTCAGTCCGGCGACCAGCAATGGAATCTCGAGGTTCAATCCGTGCCCAGACTGGCGAACGGGAAGGGTCCGAGCGACGGCATCGCCTCCGTGCAGTTGCGCGCGGCGAACAAGGGAGCAGACGTCAGAAACGTTCAGGTAACCGTGACTCCCCGGATCGATCTTCCGCGCGGTTCCACCGCTCTCGCTCCGCTAGCGAAGATCATCCATGTCGGTGCTGCTTAACCTTCTAGCTTCGATACCGGACCCGAATCTGCCCGCCGCCGCGCAGTCGGAACACGACACGTTTCTGCTTCTCGTACCGAGCGTTATCGGCATGGTGCTTGGATTCGTGGCTCATTTCAGCACGACTGTTGTCGTAGAGAGGTCGCGCGACAAGCTCGCCAGTTTTGATGAGTCCGATCGTGAACTTGTACTTGATCGAGTTGCTTGGGCCGCCGATGTCGTCGGCATAGCCCCATCGCTCGCTGGTCCGATCTTTGGAGTGGCCGTCGCCTACGGCACCAATCAACCCGGCCTCGCCGTGGCCACTTACCTGGTCGCGATTCTTCTCGCCGCGGTCGTGCCGTTCGCAATGATCGCGTCAGATCCGAGTAGGTACCTCTCGCGAAGGTTCACGCGACTCCAGTTCACCCGCGGAACTGTCGCCGGAATGGGGCTGAACGGCCTAGTACTCGTTGCTCTAGCGGCTCAGCACGTGTTTGCCTAATCCCGCGAAGCGCTTCAGCGACACCTAGTCGCCTCGTAGCGGGACAATCAGGAAGGTCGCCAGTACTCGTTCGTCTATCATCGGAGAGTCCTTGCGAGGTCGTGCTGGCCGACGCCGTGCCGTGTCGGCGTCGGCTCGAGTTGGCGGGTGATCCAATTGCAGTCCCTGCGGAGCATCGTGTTCACGTCGCAGCCATCCGGTAGTGGCAGGACACCGTTGGGGCAGCCGGCCGACGTCAGTGATACTGCAAGGGTCGCGCCGGCAATCCGACCAGCAGGGTCACCGTCGAAGGCGAGCATGACTTGGCGGCCAGCTGCTCCTCTGACGACATCTCGGGCGACTCGTTCGTCCACGTACGTCGCTCCGAGAACGGCGACGGCTGGTGTCCCCGTGCCTGCGACGGTGAGCGCGTCGAAGGCGCCTTCGCACACGACGAGGTGACGGCGATCGCTGAGCGTCGCTGGGTGCACCCATCCGAGTCGAGGGTTGGCGGCCAGGCGACCGGCGGGGTTGTCGTACTTCGGACGGCCATCGACGGGTTCGAGATAGCGAGCTTGCGCATACCTGACCTTCCCGTCGAGATCGAGCGCTGGAAGCACGGCGGCGGCTCCTCCCCGTGGGAGTCCCGCTGCGCGCCGCAAGACGGATGGGCCGGGGTCGGCGCCGACGTGGTTCGCCTTGAGCGCATCGGGCGCAAGTCCGCGCTCGGTGACGAGGTAGTCGAGGACCTTGCGGCCGGCTGGATGCCAGAGGATGCGCTCGCAGGCCGCTACGTAGTCGAGTAACGCCGCGTCGGGCTCCGCCCTGGTTTCGACTGGTGTAGGAGTTTGCCGTGGAAGCGGCCGTGAGCGACTGATTTCGGGCGCGCTCCCTGCGCGGTGTTCGAGTTCGACGAGCGCGTCTGCGATGGTGCCGCCGCGGGCGACGAGGAGTGCGTCGATGGCGGTGCCCCCGTGCCCACCGGACCAGCACT
>DAORTY010000284.1:0-3761 GCA_035432905.1 Ilumatobacteraceae bacterium
CGACCCGCGAACTCGGCGATCGCGGCACGCCAGCGGTCGTCGTGATCGGGCATCGGACAATGCCACCGTCGTCCTGGGCCGTGCCCCTGGGCCGGCATGGCCAACTCGTCGAGCAAAGCACCGAGATCGACGCGGACGAGGATGTCGCTGATCGAATAGGAGCGATGCCGTTGGTCAGTGGTCGCCATCGGACGGCTCTGTCCTTAGGCCCGTGGGTTCGTTGACGGGATCTTGGGGCTGTGGCTGCGTTGTTCCAGCGTCGGTGGCCTCTATGTCGACGTCAGCGGATTCCGACCAGAGTTCACCCTCGCTGACGGTCTGTCGCATCTGGGCTACTCTTCTCTTCGTGGGTGAAGTGAGCGGGTGGTGAGCCTTGCGGTCGTGCGGAACATCGGGTCCGCTTCGGCGTTGCGTAGCGACGCCGAGATCGCCGGGTTCGAGCAGGAGATCGTCGATCAGTACGCGTTGGCGATGGCTGCGGCCGGGTTGACCGACGCGCATGTCGCCGGGACACGGCGGGTGATCTTGCAGTTCCGCGACTCGTTGGCGGCGCCGTTGTGGACGGCGTCGTGTGATGACGCGGACCGGTACTTGACCGAGCAGCGCCGTGCCGGTCAGGCGCCCTCGACCCGTGCCGGCAAAGCGGGGATGTTGGCCGCGTTCTACGCGTTCGTGATCGCCCGCTACCAAGGCGGCATCCATGTGTTGACGGGATGGGTGGTCGATCAGCCGATCGACGAGTTCAACCGTCCGGCGAGTGCGATTGCCCGGGTGCGTGTCCCGCCGTCGGATGCCGAGATCGATGTGCTGTTCGCCGGGTGGCGTGCCTCGCTGGACGATGCACGCAAGTACCTGCCGGCAGCACGCGACTACTTCGCTGCATCGTTGTGGCGACGGTTGGGTTTGCGGATCAACGAGTCCGTGATGCTCGACATCCGCGACTGGCGGCCGGATCTTGGCGAGCTCGGCAAGCTCCATGTCCGCCACGGCAAAGGCGCCCGAGGGCGCGGCCCGAAAGCCCGGCTGGTCCCAGCGATCAACGGCGCTGACCGGTTGATGGACTGGTGGCTCGGCGAGGTCCGTCACCTCTTCGGTGAGGACTGGAACGACCCCGACGCCCCGATGCTGCCGAGCGAACGCCACGACCCGGTGCTGGCGCGTTGCCGGCGTGTCGGCCCCGAGGCATTGCGCAAAGCGTTGGTCCACCACACAGCCGAGTCGCTGCCGGGATGGTCCGGGCGGCTCACACCGCACGTGTTGCGGCACTACTGCGCATCGTCGCTCTATGTCGCCGGGATGGACATCAAAGCCCTCCAGGAACTCCTCGGCCACGAGTGGTTGTCGACCACGACCCGTTACGTGCATGTGCGCAGCGACTACGTCGAGCAGGCATGGACCACAGCGAATCAGCGGGTCACGACCCGCCTCACCGGAAAGGAATGATCCAATGCGTTGGAACCTGCGGATGAAAGCCGCTGAGCGCGGCATCTGGAAATCGACCGAGCTCCGTCGCTTGCTTGCCGACGCCGGCCTGGAGATCTCGGCGGGAAAGATGTCGGGCTGGTGGACCGGAACCCCGAACACGATCCGGCTTGACGAACTCGATGTGATCTGCGCCGTGCTCGGCTGCACACCCGCAGACGTGTTGATCGCTGAACCGGAAACCGTGCAGTTGCAACGACCTGTCCAGCAGGCGGTGAACGACGCGGGCGGGTCCGGCACGGGACGCTCATCGCGGGTGGCCCCGCGGCGAGGCAAGGGTCGCACGACGCCGCCGGTGTGACCCGCACCCGCGCTGGCGACGTCGCGCTCCCGAAGATCTGCGTCGTGTGCGGTGATCGACGCGTCGCGTGGACCACACCGCGTGTCGACTACTGCTACGAGTGTCTCCCAGGCGGGCCGTTCACTCCGCCGCCATGTCGGGCGTGCGGCTCGGACCGCTACTACAGCAGCGGTCTGTGCACCGCCTGCCACCCTCGAGGCCCGGACCGGATCGAGTCCTGCGTTGGTTGCCTCGCGTGGGGTGTGACCCGCCTCTACCGGTCGCGCTGCTGGTCGTGTCGATGGTGGCACTGCCACTACCCGCACGGCACCTGCGCCTGCTGCGGCCGTGACAGCGTGATCAGCGAGCGACGTTGCTGCCGACTGTGTTTCGAGACCGCCCGTGTTCGTCAACAACCCGGCCGCCAGGTCGACCTCGCTAATGCGACCCGGTTCGGCCAACAACTGTTCTTCGCGAACACCCAAACGCTCCGCCAAGCACCTCACCGCCGCGCACCGCACACACCCGCCGCCATCGAGCGGCGCAGGCCGCTGCCACGTATCGCGTCGATCGGCCACGACCTCGCCTACACGCCGGTCGCGTGGGAACAGCTCACACTGTTCGACATACGTGCCGACCCGGTCGTGATCGCAACCAGAACCGGCCGCGCCGACAGCGAGCTGATGTCGTTCTGCGATCAGGTCGTGCGCGACCACGCCGTCGAGCACGGGTGGAGCCGCAAGCAAACCAACGACGTGCGCCGCTCGTTGCGGCTCGTCGAAGCCCTGCAACACACACCGGGCGGCACGATCAGCGCATCCGCCGTGGTCACCCTCCCCGCCCTGCAAGCCAACGTCAGTGTCATCTCCACCCTCGACGTGCTCGCCGCTGCCGGGCTGTTGCACGACGACCGGCTCTCCCCGGTCGAGCGCTACTTCAACGACCACACCGGCGGGCTGCCCGAACCAATGACCAACCAGCTGCGCGTCTGGTTCGACGTGATGATCAACGGCAGCACTCAACCCCCACGCCGCCACCCTCGCGATCCTGAGACCGCCCGACTCCACATCGCAGCAATCGCACCGATCGCCCGCTACTGGGCCGCCCGCGGGATCGACACCTTCGCCGAAATCGACCGCGACGACATCATCACCATGCTCCCTGCAGCGTCCGCGAGACGCCACAGCATCGAACAAGGACTCCGGTCGCTGTTCACCGTCTTGAAGGGCCGAAAGCTCGTGTTCATCAACCCAACCCGAGCGATCCCGGCCACGGGCACGAACCCGTCGATCCCACTCCCGCTCGACACCACAGCGATCCGCGAGGCGCTCGAGTCCTCCGACGCGGCCGCGGCCCTCGCGGTCGCCCTCGTCGCTTTCCACGCGATCCCGAGCAGGCACCTGCGAGTCATCCAACTCACCGACATCATCGACGCCCGCCTCACCGTCGCCGGCCGCGAGTTCCCCCTCGCCGCACCCGTGCTCCCACGCCTCGCCGCATGGCTCGACCATCGCAACACCCGATGGCCCAACACTATGAACCCGCACCTGTTCATCAACCGACGCACCGCACCCCGACTCATCGCTGTCAGCCGCAGCTTCGCCTGGGACCAAACCGGGCTCACCTCTCAAGCCCTGCGCGAAGACCGCATCCTCGACGAGGTCAACGCCACCGGCGGCGACATCCCACGCATCTGCGAACTGTTCGGCATCAACGTCGACACGGCCCTGCGCTACACCCGCACCCTCGAACCCGACCTGCCGCCCGCCGATCCGACCTGATCGACCCTCCACCACCAACACCCACGCATCGGCCACACTGCACACCACACCACCACCGCACCCGCCGGTTCCCGAACCCAAGGACGCGAGACCCCCGTCAGCGCACATCGACCCTCGCGTTCACGGATGAAACACCGTCAGTCCCGCTGAACCCGCCCGGGTTCGCCGACATCGACCGATCGGTGTCGCACACCTGCCGTTCGGCGTCGGTGAGGACG
>DAORTY010000285.1:0-3744 GCA_035432905.1 Ilumatobacteraceae bacterium
TGGATGGGAAGGTGTCGATCTTCAACGCGCAGGGCACCGCGGACTACATCGTCGACATCGAAGGCTGGTTCGGATCCGGCAAGCCGGTCCTGTCCGACGCCGGCAGTTCGTGGCGCTTCGTTCCTGGCGACGTCGTGCTGGCCCCCGGCGAGGCGAAGGTCGTCGAGTTGGTGCAGAACGATGCCGTCGGCGACGAGACCGGTTCGGCACTTCCGCCCGGCGTGACCTTCGCGACCACTGGCGCCGTCGGCGACGTGATCGTCGAGCCGCTCGGTGGCACCAAGGTGCGCGTGACGGCCGGGCCCACCATCGACACGGTCGTCGTCGGTGCGACGATTCCTGGCTGGGACATCGGCCCGATGCTGGGCGTCACCATCGCTCGCATCCGCCCCGAAACCGTTCAGCTGCGCGACGAGCAGATCGTGTTCCCGCAGACCGATCGCCCCGCCGGGGAGGAGCCGGCCAGCTTCAAGATTCCAGGCGT
The DNA here is from genome assembly GCA_035432905.1 of Ilumatobacteraceae bacterium. Taxonomy (GTDB): domain Bacteria; phylum Actinomycetota; class Acidimicrobiia; order Acidimicrobiales; family Ilumatobacteraceae; genus UBA668. Next base: position 485 of record DAORTY010000285.1, read on the forward strand.
CACCGCCGAAGGGCCAGGCCCGTTCACCTGGGAGGAGTACAGGGCGCGGACCAACCTCCCGACTGACGGCATGGCGTCGCTGACCGACACGCAGAGCATCTTCGACGAGGAGTACTGGTACCCGATCGTGATTGCCGGTTCGCCGCCGCCAGTGGGTTCGGTGGTCCTCGGCATCGAGGGCAACGTGCTGTCCGGTCGCGTGATGGAGCCAGCGGGAGCGCCGACACTGCAACGCAACGGGTACAGCCTGGTGACCATCTCGCTCGTCGGGCCGCAGGCTGCGTTCCTCGACATGATGATCGACATCACGTACGACGATCTGCTCGGGATCGGCGTGGTCGAGCCGCCGTTCTCGTACACCTCGAACGAGGGGTCGTCGGGGGTCATCGCCGCTGTCGGGCGCCGCACGGAGTCGGCGTTCGGTGCAGCCAGCTCGCTCAGCGCCTGGCGAGACCGGTGTGCGAGCAACATTCTGCAGAACTCGGGCGTCAGCGGCAGCGGATTCGAGTTCGACCCAGCCGTGACATTGGACCTCAAACCGGTGGCGGAATACAACGCGGTGATTCATGACGGCTCGCTGCAGGCTCTGCGCATCAAGGCAGGCATCAACGCTTCCTTGACCATTGGGTTCAAGGTGAAGCTGCAGGCGGCTGTCTCCTTCGAAGCGGCATGCGAGCCGACGGAGTTCTTCAAGATCGTGAAGCCGCTCCCCGCCCAGGCCAGGGCACTGGCCAGCCTGGAGTTCGCCGCAGCAGTTCAGTTGAAGGTCAACTTCAAGGCCACCGTTGGTCCGTCTGTCACGGTCGCCGCGACGTGCGCCGTCTCCGGTGAAATGTCCGGCGGGGTGACGTATACGCCCGCAGCTGGCTTCGCCACATTGGCGAGCCCCGAACCGACGAAGTCGTGCTCGTGGGACAACGGGGGCGAGTTCGCCATCATCAACTCCGGTGCCAACGACGACAGCATTGCTGTGTCGCTGGAACCAAGCGTGTCGCCGCTGCTGGTGCTCACCGGCAAGGTGCGAATCGGGGGTGAGATCGCCGACATCATCGGCGACTTCCTGCAGATCACCGTCAATGCAGGCGAGAATCTTGGGCTCGTGGATCTCCTCAAGGCAGAGGTCGGGCCGGTCGTGAAGTTCGTCTGGGAGAACGTCGCCAACGTGTTGGCGACGAAGGATCCCAAGTCGGGAGTGACGGCCAACCTGGAGGGCAAAGCGGTCGTCGAGCTCAAGTCGTTCTACTTCATCTTCGCCAAGTTCACCGTCGGCGGGACCGGATCGAGCGGCGTGCTGGAGATTCCGCTGTTCGGGTTCAAGGTGCCGATGGGGGGTGCTTTGCCGCCACTGAAGAACTCGCGCTTCGAAGTGAAGGTGAACGACGAGGACGCCACCACCTCGCCCGCGATCTACGTGCAGAAGGACGACGTATTGAAGCTGCTGTCGGTCACCGCGCCGGTGTCGCCGCCGTTGAGCGACGACCAACCGTTGAAGATCACCCAGGGCTGGGTGTACAAGAAGTCGGGCACGAGCTGGAACCGCGTGGTTGACCTTGGCTCCATCACCCCTGTTGCGTCCACTGGTGCGGAGGCCGCATACGGCACGACGTCGATGCAGCTACAGGTGACCATCTCAGAGACGTTGTGCGATCGGATCGCCGATGAGCCCGTGGAGTACGCGATCGTCGGCAACGCGCCGATTGATCTGTACGCCTTCCAGATCTCGATGCCTGCATGGGGTGGCACGTTCAAGTTGCAGTGTGTGGAAGGCACCGTGAAGTGGGAGCCGGAAGCAATTCTCGACCTCAAGCCAGACGAGACCCGCGATCTGGAGGTGCTGACCAAGGGCGCCTACGACGACACACTCGTGTTCAGCGGTGTGCCCGCATGGGTCGAGTTCGACTCGACGTCCGTCCCGGTCTCTCGCCAGTTGCAGGACGATGAGCACGTGCCGCTCACCATTTCCATCAAGGACGACGGCAACGGCCCCACCTGCCCGCAGCGCGAAGCAACCATCACAGTGGTCACCGAGCACCGTGGGTCGAAGGAGCTCAAGATCAAGGAGGACGAGAAGTGCTACCTGCGCTTCGACCCGATCTCGATCACCGGGCCGGGCATTGTGACGGCCGAGCTCCAGACGGAGGGCTTCCAGGCGATGATCCTGCCGCGAGCCAACATCACCGCTCAGCTTCCTGACTGGCTGCACCTCGGTCAGCCGTACGCCAGCGACCCCGTGGCCAACCCGGTCAACATCTTTCTGCCGCCGTCGAATGGTGAGATGCAGACGCTCACCTTCGAGTTCTCGATCGACGAGCGTCTGCCGAAGTGCGTCGATCAGCCGGCACGAGTGCACATCGTCGAGTTCACCGATGCTCTTCGCGGCCACGCCGTACTGACCATCCGCGACCCGAAGGTGGACAAGCGCACCGACTGCGGCTTCAAGTTCACGCCCAATCATCTATTCCAGGGCGGCTACAGCACGCTCACGCTGGTGGACGACACGTTCACCAACGATGACCTGCCAACCGGTCTCGGACTGCCGTGGTCGATCAACCAGCCGCTGCCGGCCTGGCTGACCGTGTCGCCACTCGACGGCTGGATCAAGAACGACGGCAGCGTCGAAGTGTTCCTCGGCGGCTCGCCGCCCTACGACGCCTGTCTCGGCCGCAGTGAGATTCACTTTCCGGTGTTTGCCACGGTCGAGGTGCCTGGAAACCGAACACTCGATGCCCGGATCGTCTTGGACTATCCCAAGATCGACGCGATCGACTGCACGAACCCCACGGCACGGTCGGCCGCGGACCCACACATGGTGTCCTTCGACGGCGTGCGCTGGGAGGCGCAAACACTCGGTGAGTACGTCTACGTGCAGACCCAACCGGGAGCCCCGACCTCGATGCGGTTGGTCGCTCGCCACCAGCCGACCAATCCAGGCTTTGTCGACGAAAGCCGAGCGCCGACCAGCGTCACGGCGGTCGCGCTGGAAGTGGACGGCAACGTCGTGGAGATCTACCCCGACGGCTCGACCTACATCGACCATGCAGTGCAGCCACTGGCAGACGGTGTGCCGGTCGCAGTCAACGGTGCCCTCAGCGTGGTGCGTACCGGTGACAGTGTTCGCTTCGACGCACCCGGGCTGACCGTGACGGTCTTCGCCCACGACGGCATGTTGGACACCTCGGTGTCGGCCTCGTTCGGATCGGACATCCGCGGTGTGTTGGGCACGCCGGATGGTGACCAGGCGAACGACTTCCTCGATGCCG
>DAORTY010000286.1:0-3731 GCA_035432905.1 Ilumatobacteraceae bacterium
CTCGAGGTTCAGCCACTTCGCGAGGTCGGCGATCTCTCGGTCGACCGCCGACGTCATCGTTTTGGTGAACGACACATCCTGGTGCAGTGCGTCGACTCGCAGGACACCCGTCTTGCGATCGGCGGTGGCATCGAGCTTGCCGACGAGCTGGTCGCCGTACAGGATCGGCAGCGCGTAGTAGCCCCACTTGCGCTTGCTCGCCGGCTTGTACATCTCCAGTGCGTAGTCGAAGCCGAACAGGTCCAGCGTGCGGGTGCGTTCGTGGATCAACCGGTCGAACGGCGAGAGCAACGCGGCGCGACCCTTGAACGGTTGACCGAGCTGAGCCGGATCAACTCGCCACTCGCCCCGAACGCCGTCGATGACGGCCGGCTCGCCGGCCTCGCCGACGTCTGCCGGCTCCACCGGGCACTCCGGCCCGCGGGCTCGAGCGATGCCGAGCGCGGCCAGTCGGCGTGCGTTGCGGGTCCGCTCTGCCTCGGCGGCCGCAACCGGTGGCGTGTTCGGGTACACGCGGTCGGCAAGGTCCCAGAGTCGATCGCGGCCCTTGCGGCCGGCGACCGTGATCTCGCCGCGCTGCACCATGAAACCCAGCAGCATCGTCACGTTCTTGTCGTTGTTCCAGCCGGTCGATGCCCAGGGTCGCACACACGTGTCGGGTAGGTCGCGCGAACTCAGCGGTCCCTCGCTGCGCAGCCGATCGAGGATGTCGCGGCGGCACGCGTCGTTGTCGGCAACCCACATGGCTTGGGTGTGCTTGTACTCGCGGATCTCGCCGACGCCGGGCCACTGCGCCATCTCGGCGCGGTACAACGCCATGTCGTCGGCCGGGCGCAGCATGGCGCGCAGCTCGATCACACGGTGTTCGTCGAGCGCGGTGCGCAGCTCGCTGGGGGAGTAAGCCGACCCGAGCCGGCCCCAGAGAACCAGGTCTGCGCTGGGTGCAACAGCGCTGATCGGGTCGAGTTGCAGCATGGTGAGATGCCGTATGACGGTCATCAGATCTGTGGGCCGTGTGCTGTCCAGTAACTGCGCTCGCACCGCAATGCGTCTCGCGTCCGTACGGGAAAGGTGGTGAACGCTCGTCACCGCCTCAATCTATGGCGACGAGCCACTCCAGCGCTGCGGTGCCGTGTCGTAGCACGGACAGGTGGCCGTCGCCGGGGGAGAGGCGCAGCTGCATGGCCGGGCAGTGACGGGCGAGCCATTCGCTGTGTGTCGGAGGCACGACCCGATCGGCGCCGCCGTGCACCAGCAACGTGGGCGTGGTGATGGCGGTGGGGTCGAAACCCCACGGCGCGACGTACGCAAGGTCGTCCGCGATCAGACCGTCGGTGCCCTGCGCGACCGCCGGCCCGACCACCTCGCCGATCCAGCTCCAGTCTCCTCGCAGCGCGGCCATGTCACCGTCGGTGAACTCCGGGTCGAAGTCGGGCCCTGATGCTTCGTAGCGCTCCTTCTCGACGCGTCCGGCTGCCGAGGCGCGCAGCGATGCGGCGCCCGATGGGGCCATGCCGGCGAAGTAGTCGAGCCCTTCGGACCCGTACGGTGCGAGGCTGGCAATACCCACCGCGCCGACGACCCGGTCGGGCAGTAGGGCTGCGCAGGCAAGTGCATGAGGCCCGCCACCGGAGTGGCCCATGACGGCGAATCGCTCGATCTCCAGGTGGTCGGCGACACGTTCGACCAGCGCCGCGACGGACCCGATGGTGCGATCGGTGGCCGGCGTCGAGCTGCCGTAGCCGGGTCGATCGACCGACACCCAGCGGATGCCGAGCCGACCCGATGCCCGGAACAGCGGTGTCGGAGGGGCCCCGATGTTGGGCGTGCCGTGATGCCAGAACACGGCGAGTTCCGCTCCGCCGTCGGGCTCACCGGTGTCGTACACGTGCAACCTGTGTCCGTCGGCCAGCGTGAGATCGAACTCGTCTGTCATGGCTCGATAATGCCACGCATCCGAAGTGGTCTAGACCGCGTCCTGCTCCCGAACAGCTTCCATCAGGTCGGCTCGGGCTCGTGCAACGCGGGAACGAACCGTGCCGATCGGGCAGTCGATGACGGCGGCTGCTTCCTCGTAGCTCAACCCGACCAATTGAGTCAGCACGAATGCCTCGCGCCGATCGTCGTGCAGCACCTCCAACAGCTCGTCGAGGTGCTGATCCGCCGGTGCCGATGGTGCGGTGGTGTAGCGGGAGATTCGGACGACGAGCCGTCGTTGGCGCTGGCGGCGGCGAACTTGGTCGGCGCACACGTGGCGTGCGATCGACAGCAGCCACACCAGCGCCGGGGCATCGCCTCGGTAGGTGTGCAACGAACGCAACGCGCGCAGGTACGTCTCCTGCGCGAGGTCTTCCTCGTCGCCGGCTGACCCCAGCGAACGACACAACCGCAGCACACGATCCTGCGTGCTGCGGACGAGTTCGTTGACGGCCACGTTGTCGCCCTCGACGGCGGCCTCCAGAAGGCGACGGAGCGGATCGACGGGCGGCACCTCACCAGCATCGCTGTGTGGGCGAGCCGGAGCAACCTGGCAGATGTGGGAACTCCGTCACGTCGATGTGCGACCATTTCCTTGTGAAGTGTGACGACTGGCAAGGCGCGATCTCCGCCGCGATCGATGGCGAGGCGCCGGGCGTCGGTCAGCGGTTGGTGGAAGCGCATCTGGCCGGCTGCCCGAGCTGTCGGGCCTTTCGATCCGCAGCGGAGCACGCCAATTCCCTGGTTGGTTCCCCGCGTCCGGCTGACCCGTCGTTCGCGGGCCGTGTCACGAAGCGCGCGGCCATCGCCGACCGGGCCGCGCAGCTCAGCATCGTGCGCGTGCTGCTGTTCGTCGTTGCCGTCCAGATCATCGCGTTCTCACTTCCGGCGTTGGTACTCGGTGATGAGCAGCACACCTCCGCTCACGCCGCACGTCACCTTGGTGCATTCACGGCGGCCTATGGGGTGGCGCTGTTGGTTGTCGCGGTTCGTCCGGCCAGGGCGCGCACAATGCTGCCCGTGGCGGCCGTACTGACGGGAACGCTGGTCCTCACGGCTGTCGTCGACATGGTCAATGGCCACATCCCGCTGAGCGGCGAAACGCAGCACATCCCAGAGCTGATCAGTGTCGTGCTGATCTGGATGATGATGCTGCCCGGTCCCCACCGCTGGCGAAAGTCCGGCACGGGACCAACCGACTACGGGCCGCTGCGAGCCGTCAAGGACGAACGAGCCGCGGGCTGACGTACTCTCGACCACTTCGTGACACCCTCGGCGTACGGTGGCGTCATGAGCACCGAGGCGTCGTTGGCAACCGAACACTTGTCGTTGGTGCTGGAACGCCTGGCGGGCGCGGGTGCCGTGCCGCGCTCCGATCAGGTGGAAGCCGTGCACGCCATCATTCAGCCGGCGGCCAGAGTGCTGGTGGTGCAGGCCACCGGCTGGGGCAAGTCGGCCGTGTATTGGGCGGCCACCTCGGCGCTGCGTGCAAACGGTGCGGGCCCCACCCTCGTCGTGTCGCCGCTGCTGGCGTTGATGCGCGATCAGGTCACCGCCGCCACCAACTCCGGATTGCGCGCGGCCACGGTCAACAGCACCAACCTCGACGAGTGGGACCCCATTTTCGAGGCGCTCGACAACGACCGGCTCGACGTGTTGTTGGTGTCGCCGGAACGGTTGGGCAATCCACGATTTGCTGCCCGCCTGGATGAGCTGATGGCGCGCGTCGGGCTTGTGGTCATCGACGAGGCGCA
>DAORTY010000287.1:0-3725 GCA_035432905.1 Ilumatobacteraceae bacterium
CGAAATGGTCGGGGAGAGGAGACTCGAACTCCCGGCCTCCTGCTCCCAAAGCAGGTGCGCTACCAACTGCGCTACTCCCCGGCGGTTGCACTGATGCTATCGGCCCAAGCCGGCGGCTATCCGAGCGATTAGCGAGCCAGTTCCTGGACCACGCTCAGCAGGCGTGTGACATCTTCAGGCTCGATGTAGCGGCTGATGCCTGCCCGCACGACGCCGCCGCTGTCGGCGAGGCCGAGCTGCCCGACAACCTCGACGGCGTAGTTGTGCCCATCCCACACAGCGACCTTGGCTGCGGCCAACGCGCGGGTGACTTCAGCGGGCGTATGGCCAGCGACCGTGAACGCTGCAGTTGGCGTGCGGCCCTCGAAGCCGTGCACCCCCCAGACGGTGACACCGTCGATGGTGAGTAGACCGTTCAGCAGGGGAGCGAACAGTTCGTGCTCGGCGGCCTGGATGTTGGCCATCCCCTCCTCCATCAGGAAGCGGGCGGTGGCCTCGACACCGGCGAGCGCCTCGAAGTTGGGCATGCCGGTCTCGAAGCGGCTGGGCCCTTCATCGTGTGACGGACGAACCTTGAAGATAGGCAGGCTCTGTAGCAGCTCGGGCTGCATCCACAACATTCCCGAGTGCGGCGCATACCACTTGTACGGCGATGTGACCATGGCGTCGCAACCCAGGGCAGTGATGTCGATGGGTTGATGCGGTGCCAGAGCGACCGCGTCGACGAACACCCGTGCCCCGACGGCGTGGGCGGCATCGATGATGGGCCGCAGGTCGGGCGCCGTGCCCAGCAAGTTGCTGGCGCCGGGCAGCGTGACCCACTTGGTGCGCTCGTTGATCAGCTCGATGACATTCTCCGGCGGCAGCGTGCCCGATGCCGGGTCGAACGGGGCGAGTAGCTGCTCGGCGCCCGCGCCGTCGGCCGCCTTGCGCCACGGCGTGACGTTGGCGTCGTGATCCATACGGGTTCCCACGATGCGGTCTCCGGGTTGCAGCGTGGCACCGATGGCACGCGAGATCGCGAACGTGATGGTGGTCATGTTGGGCCCGAACGCAATGCCTGCAGGGTCCGCATTGAACAGCCGACCGACGGTGGCGCGAGTGCGGTCGACCAGCTCATCGGCCTTGACGGCCGCCGCGAACTCTCCGCCGCCGCAACCGTTCGAGCCGTCGGACAGCCAGTTGGTGAGCGCGGTGATGGCGGTGTCGACAACCTGTGTACCGGCTGGCCCGTCGAAGCGGGACCACCCGTCGTTGGCCCCGGGGAAGCGGTGACGAAGCGATGTCATGAGAGGCGTCCGTCAGCCGCGCTTGGCGGCTTTGGCCAGGCGCTTGCTCGTGCGACCGATCGGTTCGAGGTTTCGATGGTCGAGATCACCCATCTCGATTCCGTTGACGAACAGGACGCGGTACCGCTGCCAGTTGAACCCGTTGGCAAGGATGACCTTTCCTTCCGTGCCGCTGGGCACCCCATGCAGCTCAACAGTGCTCTTGACCTTGTCGCCGATGCGCAGGTCGAGCTGGTTGGCATGCGGCTTGGCAAGGGCGTGCGGCTTCCAGAACGTCATGTCCCCATTCTGCCTGATGTGATCGCAGCCGTGGCCATTCGGCAAGAATTCGAGAGGCCACGGTAGAGTCGTCGGCCTGTGAAAAGCACGATGGAACCCGCCGAAGACACCCGTGAAGTAGCCCTCGCCGAGGATGGCGAAGAAGGCCGAGAAGGAGGGGTTGCAACCCCTACCCCCCGTCAGCTCGTGAAGCTGTCGGTGGTCATCGATGAAGCTGATTTCGATCGCGACATCGACCAAGCCTTCCGCAAGATCGGCCGCGAGGCCACACTGCCCGGCTTCCGCGCCGGCAAGGTGCCGCGCAAGGTGCTCGAGGCTCGTATCGGCCTGGCTGCCGCACGCGACGAAGCGCTGCGCGACTCGGTTCCCAACTACCTGGCAAAGGCCGTGCGCGAGCACGACATCGACCTCATCGCAACGCCCGAGGTGGAGATCACCGGTGGTGTCGATGACGGCCCCGTGTCGTTCGATGCTCTGTGCGAGGTTCGCCCCGTCATCACTGTGCCAGGTTACGGCGGCCTGCGCGTCGAGCTGCCCAGCCCCGCGGCCAGCCAGGAAGAGATCGACGAAGCCGTCGACGCCGAGCGTCGCCGCCAGGGTTCGCTGGTCGACGTCACCCGCGAGATCCAGTCGGGCGACCATGTCACGCTCACGCTCGCCGGCACCCGCGACGGCGAGCCCGTGCCCGGGCTCAACACCGAAGACTGGCTCTACGAGGTCGGCAAGGGTTGGGTCGCCGAAGGTTTCGACGATCGCCTCATCGGGTCCGCTGTCGGTGCCGAACTGTCGTTCAGCGCCAATCCGTCGGGCATGAACGAGCCCGCGGATTTCGAAGTGACCATCACGAATGCCCAGGAACTCGTGCTCCCCGAGGTCACCGACCAGTGGGTCGACGAGAACCTGGGCGAGTTCGACACCGTCGAGGCATGGCGGGCATCCATCGCCGAGCGGATCAACGGTCAGAAGCTGAGCCAGGCCCGCAATCTCCTGGTCGAGCGGGCCACCTCGGCGCTCGCCGAGCTGGTCGACGTGCCGGCCCCCGACAGCATGGTCAGCGGCGACCTACAGGCTCGTGTGCAGAACACGGTGCAGCAGTTCCAGTCGCAGGGCATCAGCATCGACCAGTGGCTGTCGGCCACCGGTCAGTCGCCCGACTCGTTCATCGAGTCGCTGCGCGAGCAGTCGTTGAAGGCTGTCAAGGTCGACCTGGCGCTGCGTGCAGTTGCTGCCGCCGAAGGCCTGGATGTCGACGATGACGATCTCAATGCCGAGTACGCCCGAGTCGCCATGCAGGTCCGTCAGAAGGCCAGCGAGGTTCGCAAGGCCTACGAAAAGAACGACGCGGTCACCGATCTCACCGCCCAGCTGCGCAAGACGAAGGCGCTCGATTGGGTGATCGAGCATTCAGAAGTCGTCGACACCACCGGTGCTGCCATCGACCGGAATCTCCTCCTGGACAAGCACGACCACGACCACGACGGTCACGACCACGACCACGACGACCACGACCACGATCACGATCACGACAAGGGGCACTGAGCATGGACAAGCACTTCCAAATGTCGGGCTACACCATCCCCAGCGTCGTCGAGCAGACTGCTCGCGGCGAGCGCGGGTACGACCTGTACAGCCGTCTGCTGCGCGACAACATCATCTGGCTGGACACGCCCATCGACGACAGCTCGGCCAGCCTGACGTGCGCCAAGTTGGTGTATCTCGAGAGCGAGAACCCCGACAAGGACATCAGCATCTACATCAACAGCCCCGGTGGTGACATCACCGCGCTGTTCGCTATCTACGACACGATGCAGTTCATCAAGAACGACATCGCCACCATCTGTCTCGGCCAAGCCGCGTCGGCTGCCGCCGTGCTGCTGGCCGCCGGCACGAAGGGCAAGCGCATGGCGCTCCCGCACAGCCGCATCATGCTGCACCAGCCCTCGGGTCAGACCGGCTACGGCCAGGTCACCGACCTCGAGTTGGCCGCCAAGGAGATCCTGCGTATGCGAGATCTTCTGGAAGAACTGTTGGCCGCGCACACGGGTCAGACCATCGAGCGCATCCACACCGATACCGACCGCGATTTCGTGATGGAAGCACACGAGGCCCTCGCGTATGGCATCATCGACGATGTCATCACGTCGCGTGATGTGGTGG
>DAORTY010000288.1:0-3723 GCA_035432905.1 Ilumatobacteraceae bacterium
CGTGAAGCCGTCGACACTGTAGTGGGCGACCAGTAACTCGGCGAGGTCGAAGACACGCCGACGGGGCCGGTGCGGTCGGCTGTCGCGTAGCCTCGCAGGATCGAAGCCGTCGCGCCTCCCCGCCGTCCGGCGCATCGTCCGTCTCGCCGTTCGGCGGTGGTGGATGCGGCGATGGGCCTGTTCGCCTCGTTCCCCGTCGACGAGGTGACGGTGCTCGACATCGCCGGAGCAGCCGGCATGACCCCGGCCGCCGTCTACTACCACTTCGCGTCGAAGGAGCAGATCCTGCTCGAGGGCATGCAACAGTTCCGCGATGCCCTCCTCGTGGAAGTGCGGGCCAACCTGCCGACGACCCACGACGCATCGGTCATCGGTGACCTGGTCGCGCACCTGCTGGCGTGGAATCGGCGCAACCGTGTCGTCGCCACCGTCTACTTCGTCAACTCCATCGGCCTCAGCCTGCTCGTTGAAGCAGTGCGCCGCGAGACTCGGCTGGAGCTGGTGGCACTCTTCCGCCGAGCAGCCAGGTCGGCGCGCGGTCGCCTCGGCGCGGCCGAGGCAGGCGTGATCGCTGTCGCCTTGGTGTCGCTGCTCGAGACGGCAACGGCATCGAACCTCAACCAGGATGCGGCGTACCGCAGCCTTGGCGCCCGCCGCTTCACCGAGGAGGTGCGCTCGCTGGCCGATCGCATCGCCGGCTTCGTCTGATGGTCTCGCACACATCCGCTCTCGCCTGGCCCGATCTCGTCTGGTCGCACTTCAGCCGCCCTCGGTTCGGCGGGTTCGACGAGCGTGTGGCCGCAGCGAGCGTCGCCGGCTTCAAGGGGCTCGGCCTCTACCTGTTCGACTACCGCCGGATGCGCGACGAGGAAGGGCGCTCGCCGGCAGAGCTGCGCGACGTGCTGGCTGCTCGACAGATGGTGCTGGCCGAGGTCGAGGTCATCCATGGCTGGTGGGCGACGAGTGGCCCGGTGCACGACGCGTGCCGGGAGATGGAGGCGCTCGCGTTCGAGATGGCCGACGAGTTCGGCGTTCGCTACCTGCAGGTGATCGGGGGTGACGGCTACACCGTTGCCGAGGCGGTTGCCGGCTTCGGCGCACTGTGCGACCGTGCCGCGGACCATGGCCTGCTCGTGGGCATCGAATGGTTGCCGTTCACCAACATCCCCGATGCTGCGGCAGCGCAGCGCATCGTCGAGGGCGCCGATCGGCCGAACGGCGGCTACTGCGTCGACATCTGGCACCACGTTCGCGGCGCCAACGACCTCGAGATGGTGAAGCGGTTGGGTGGCGAGCGAGTGTTCGCGATCCAGATGAACGATGGCGCGCTCGTGCAGGCGACCGCTGCCGACAACCCGCGTGGCGACTACAAGACCGACTGTCTCGTCGCGCGCGTGCCTCCCGGCCTCGGCGAGTTCGACTGCGCGGGCTTCATCCGGGTGCTGCACGAGATGGGTGTCGCGGCACCCATCTCGTTGGAGGTCTGCTCCAAGGATCTGTGGGAGGCGCCGCCCACGATTGCGGCGCAACTCGCTGCCGACGGCATGCGCAAGGTACTGCGGGCTGCCGGCGTTGCCGGTTCCGCAACGTAACGGCGAATCGCTGCGCGACAGCGCTGCGACTCGACAACGACTCGACAACGACTCGGTTCGGCCAGCGCGGCGGTGCGGCGTTACCATAGAGCGTCACCAGTAAGTCGGGCCCGTCGTACGGTCGGCACAGAACGAGAGTGGGGCATCGTGTCAACTGCCACGTCAGACGAGATCGAGTCGATCGAGTCGTTCCGCGATCGTGCCGAGGCGTGGCTGTCGGCGCGTCGAGTGCGAAAGGTGCCGACGGCATCCACCTGGGGTGAGGGGCACTTCGATGTCACCGTCTTCCACGACCGTTCGGAGGAGCAGGAGCGCCGGTACCTTGCCGACTACGTCGCGTGGCACCACGAGAAGCTGGCTGCGGGTTTCGCCGCCGTCACGTGGCCCGTCGCCGCTGGTGGGGCGGGCCTGTCCAGCGCCCACGAGCGTGCGTTCAAGGACGTGGAGAGCCAGTTCGAGGTGCCCAACGATCACGAGCTGATCTCGGTCACCGTCAAGCTGATCGCCCCGACGATCGAGAAGTACGGCACGCCCGAGCAGATCCAGCGCTATGGCCGCAAGTTCCTGCGCGCCGACGAGTTCTGCTGTCAGCTGTTCTCCGAGCCGGGTGCGGGCAGCGATCTCGCAAATCTGTCGACGCGGGCGGTGCGCGACGGCGAGTCGTGGGTGCTCAACGGCCAGAAGGTGTGGAGCTCCAACGCCCGCATCGCCCCGTGGGGCTTCGCCATCTGCCGCACGGATGTGGACGTTCCCAAGCACGCCGGCCTCACGGCGTTCCTGGTGCCGTTGCAGCACCCCGGTGTCGACGTGCGCCCGATCCGTCAGATGAACGGCGGCGCATCGTTCAACGAGGTCTTCTTCGCCGACGCGGTCATCGGCGATCACCTGCGCGTGGGTGCAGTCGGTGAGGGTTGGAAGGTCGCCCTCGCGGTGCTCGGCTTCGAGCGCAACTCCAGTGGTGGTTCCGGGCGGCGGGGTGGCGACTTCGACGACCTGCTGGGGCTCGCGCGGTCGGTGGGCCGTACCGCCGACCCGATCGTTCGTCAGGGCCTGGCCAAGGTGTACAGCACCCAGCGTGTGCGCGAGTGGGCCCGGTTCCGTGCAGCGGCTTCAGTTGCGCTCGGCGGCTCGCCTGGTCCCGAAGGCTCGATCGGCAAACTGCTGTGGACGGAGGCCATGCGCAGCATCAGCGACATCGCTGCCGGCCTCCTGGGCCCGGCGCTCGCCGCCGACACTGGCGAGTGGGGTACGTACGCGTGGAACGATCACGTGCTCGGGGCGCCTGGGTATCGCATCGCCGGTGGCAGCGACGAGATTCAACGCAACATCATCGGCGAACGTGTGCTCGGCCTCCCTGGCGAACCACGGCTCGACCGCGACGTGGCGTTCAAGGACGCGCCTCGCTGAGAGCGGCCATGTGCGCGTCGGCGTCGGCTTCGCGAACGGTTACTTCGGAGCGGTTCCAGTAACCGTGCGCTCCTTCCCCTCGACGCCGAGCGGGCGCCCTCGGGTGCTGGCTCAGGGTTGCAGCAGCATCTGGCGTGCGACGCGATGTGTCGCGGACCGCAGCGAGGCAGGGGAGGCCGTGCTCAACGGGCCGTCGGCCATGCGCATCGCGTGCACAGCCATCAGCGCGTCGATGAGCGTTCGCATGGTGAGGGTGCCGGTGCCGATGCGGGCGGCCGCCTGCCGGGCGCCGGTGGGTGAACCGTCGCCGAGGTAGTCGAATGCGCGCCGCTCGTGCAGCTCCAAGAACTCCTGGCGGATTGCCGACAGCTGGCGGATGGTGCCGGGCAGGTGAGTGTGCACGAGTGAGGCCCCGTATGGGTTGTCGTCGATCCAATCCCACACGGCGTCGATGGCGAGGCGCAATCCATCCGCGCTGGCGGCCCCTGCGTCGGGGCGAGCTGCGATGACGACGGCCGAGATGGAGTCGAGCGAAGCGCGCATCGCGGCAGCGAACAGATCGTCCTTGCCGCTGAAGTGGTAGTACACCGCCGTCACCGCGACATCGGCGGCCTCGGCGATGTCGGTGATGGCGGCCTCCGAGTAGCCCTTGTCGGCGAAGATCCTGATGGCTGCGTCAACGATGTCGTTGCGACGCGAAGGTCGGTGCGCAGGCTGCTTCTCC
>DAORTY010000289.1:0-3712 GCA_035432905.1 Ilumatobacteraceae bacterium
GACATCCTCTCCCTGCTGCGCCCCGACGACACCGCGCCGGTGCCGGGCAAGGGCAACCGTCGCAACCGCGAACGCGACAAGGTGCAGCGTGAGCTGAAGACCATGCCGCAGCAAGAATTGGCACGTCTCATCCAAACGCTGGAGGAAGAGATGCACGAGGCCGCCGCCGAGCTGAAGTTCGAGTACGCAGCGCGCCTGCGCGACGAGGTCAACGAACTTCGCCGCGAGCTCCGCGACGCCGGCTGATCAGAAGGTGCTCACCAAGGGCGCCGAGAGCACCGTTGCAACTGCGTCGGCGGGCTGGGGGAGCGCGAACAGGTAACCCTGACCGAGGCGGCAACCCATTCGCACCAGGCGGTCGCACTGCTGTTGCGTCTCTATGCCTTCGGCGATCACGGTCAAACCGGTCTCAGCGGCCAGGGCGATCATCGCTTTGACGACGATGCTCTCGCGTTCGCCCTTGACGACCTGGCCCGTGAATCGGCGGTCCAGCTTGACGCCAGTGACGGGCAGGCTGGTCAGCGTCTCGAGTGAGGCGAACCCGGTGCCGAAGTCGTCGAGCATCAGGTGCACACCCATCTCGGCGATGGCGAACAGTTCGTCGCGTACATCCGCCGGCAGCTCGAACGTCTGACGCTCGCTGAGCTCCAGCGAGAGCGCCTCGGGTGGAAGGCCGTAGTAGTTCAGGCGGTCGCGGATGGTGTCGAGTAGTGAATTGACCGGCTTGGTGTCGAACTCGAAGTTGACAGCCAACTGCAGCGCGGGGAGATGGCGCGGAACTCGACCAGCTTCTGCAGTCCGTCCTCCAGAATGTGGTCGAACAACGCTCCCAGCAGTCCAGCCTCGTGGAGCAGCGGCAGGAATCGATCTGGCTCTCGTACGCCATCGGGCGACTGCCAGCGAGCCAGTGCTTCGAGGGTGACGACATCGCCCGTTCGTAGATCGACGATCGGTTGGAAATATGGCTTGATCGCACCGCATTCCATGGCGCTCAGCAGCGCCGCTGCCTGGTTCTCGTCTGCTGAATTGGACTCGCGAATCGAATGCGTGCGCGTGATGTCGCAGTCGGCTGCCGCAAGCGCGCCTTCGATGCCGGTCTCCGGTCGTCGTCGACCGATCCCAAGAGCAGCTGAGATTTCTGAGGTGGCGAGGGCCTGGCGAGTGACACGTTCCAACTCGCCGATCTCGTGGTCACTGACGCCGACGAGCAGCGCTCCGAGCCGATCACCGGTGATCCGGGCGCCGTAGTGGCGGCCGGCGAGAACCTCTCGCAACACCGTGCCGGCTACCTTCAGCTGTTCATCGCCGGCGGAGTGGCCGTGCAGTTCGTTGTTGCGTTTCAGGTCGTCGAGTTCGATCATCATGACTGCTGCCGGCTCACCGAACTCGCGGCAGAACTGCTCGTCACGACGTAGGCGCTGTTCCCAGCCCTGGCGCGTGGCCAGACCCGTGAGCGGGTCCGACAACCCCTCGTGAATCTCCGCGCTGCGGCGTTCGATGCACAGCGTGGCCTCGGACGCGGCCAGCGCGCCCAACAACGCCGCCAGGATCCGCACCTGTGCAGTGGTCAGTTCGACGGGCACCATCGGCTCGCGCCGGTCAAAGCCGACCAGCTCGCCGAAGGGTTGTCCATCGGGGAACGTGACTGGAACCGCGACCCGAACATGCGCGCCCAGACCCAACGGCTCGGTCAAAGAGGTGTTGGCGTGAATCGCGCCGAGGGCGTCGTCCACGGCCAGCGTGTGGGTGCCCTGCGGGTCCACCCTGCACACTGCCCAGCTTCCGATACCGGTGGTTGCCGAGAGGTGTTCGAGCACGCGCTGCGCCGCACGAGTGAACGTGGTGTCGTGGCTTGCCCCGATGCTCATGTCCCTCCATCGGCACACTGAGCAGGTGACTTCAGCAAATCTTGACGAAATTTCTGTGACGTCGGTTTCGTAGTCTCGTCGATGCAGAGAACAGGTGTTCGTTTGGTATCCTCCCGCCATGGCTGCAGCGCCCGAGGCGAAAATTGTCGTGCGCGGCGCGCGCGAACACAATCTCAAGAACATCAGTATCGAGATCCCGCGCGACCGTCTCGTGGTCTTCACCGGGTTGTCCGGTTCCGGCAAGAGCAGCCTCGCGTTCGACACCATCTACGCCGAGGGCCAGCGGCGTTACGTCGAGTCGCTCAGTGCCTACGCCCGTCAGTTCCTGGGGCAGATGGACAAGCCCGACGTCGACGTCATCGAGGGTCTGTCGCCTGCCATCTCCATCGACCAGAAGAGCGCCAGTCGCAATCCACGCTCCACCGTCGGCACCATCACCGAGGTCTACGACTATCTGCGCTTGCTGTTCGCCCGCATCGGCGTACAGCACTGCGCAAACGACGGCACGCGCCTGCAGCGTCAAACCCCTTCGCAGATCGTCGACCGCATCCTGTTACTGCCGGATGGCACTCGCTTCCAGGTGCTCGCGCCGGTCGTGCGCGGCCGCAAGGGGGAGTACAGCACGCTGCTCGACGACCTTGCAGGGCAGGGTTTCGTGCGTGCGCGTGTCGACGGTGAGGTTGTCGACATCGCGGAGTTCCTCAAGCGCGACGAGAAGTTGGCTCGCTACGAAGTCCACAAGATCGAGATCATCGTCGACCGCCTGGTGCGTCGCGATGGCATCGAACGGCGCCTCACCGACTCGCTCGAAACGGCGCTGAAACTGGCCGACGGAGTTGCCGAGATCGAGTTGTTCGCGGCCAAGGACGCGGCCGGGGGCGACGCGCTGGAAGGCGAGACGCTCACCTTCAGCCAGCATCTTGCATGCCCGAAGTGCGGCACCAGCTACGACGAGCCGGCGCCGCGCAACTTCTCGTTCAACTCGCCCTACGGCGCCTGCGAGGCGTGCGATGGGTTGGGTACCACCTTCGAGGTCGACCCGGAACTGCTGATCCCAGACCACGACATGTCGATCAACGGCGGCGCTATTGCTCCGTGGCGCACCAGCAGCACGCAGTACTTCACCCGGATGCTGGAAGCAGTGTCCGAAACGTACGGCATCGACATGGATGCGCCGTACGGCACGCTCACGGCCAAGCAGCAGAAGGTCATCCTCTACGGCGTCGAGGGCAACCTGAAGGTGAAGTACAAGAACCGCTACGGGCGCACTCGCGAGTACTCCACCGCCTACGAGGGTGTCATCCCATGGCTCAACCGGCGTCGTGAGGGCGCGGAGAGCGACTGGGCGCGCGAGCAGTACGAGGGCTACATGCGCGAGGTGCCGTGCCCGAAGTGCAACGGCGCCCGCCTCAAGCCATCCACGCTTGCCGTCACCATCAACGACAAGAACATCTCCGAGATCTGTGAGATGGCCATCGGCGATTCCTCCGACTTCCTCGCTGCGCTGGAACTCAGCGAACGCGACCGGATGATCGCCGAGCGCGTCACCAAGGAGATCAATGCCCGACTCGGTTTCCTGCTCGATGTTGGCCTCGACTACCTCTCACTGTCACGCAACGCAGGCACGCTCGCCGGCGGCGAGGCACAGCGCATCCGGCTTGCCAGCCAAATCGGTAGCGGCCTGGTGGGCACGCTCTACGTGCTCGACGAACCATCGGTAGGGCTGCACCAGCGCGACAACCGTCGACTCATCGACACACTGCTGCGCTTGCGCGACCTGGGCAACACTGTGCTGGTCGTCGAGCACGACGAAGACACCATCATGGAAGCCGACTGGATCGTCG
>DAORTY010000290.1:0-3705 GCA_035432905.1 Ilumatobacteraceae bacterium
GCCACCCTCGATGCTGTTGGCTCGGGCGCGCAGGAAGCTGTGGCGAATTCCGTGGTCCATGCCGTCCACCGACAGGTTCTCGGGGCGGCGGAACGTGAAGTCGTAACCGACCATTGCGTCGGCACCCAATAGTTCCATGCAGAACTCGGTGCACACCTTGTTGAAGTTGCTGAGTGCCAGCTTGGCGATGCTGCCCTCCGGCCCCGGGTTGCCGGCCTTCGCCTTGGCCGCCCCGCGGGCATTGGTGAGCCGGCTGACTTCCGACGTGCAGTACAGCTTCATCAGATGGTCGCGCTTGGCGCCGGTCTGCTGGTCGGCGGGCAGCGCCTGGAACAGCCGAATCGCCTCGTCGATGGGCCCCTTGCGCTTGCCGCCGCCACTGCCCGAGCCGATGGCCGTGCGCTCGTTCATCAGTGTGGTCAGCGCGGCGCGCCACCCTTCGCCGACAGCACCGATACGGCAGTCGTCGGGTACGCGGGTGTCGGTCATGTAGACCTCGTTGAACTCAGCTTCGCCGGTGATCTGGCGTAGCGGGCGCACTTCCACGCCCGGCAACTTCATGTCGAGCGCGAAGTAGGTCATGCCCTTGTGCTTTGGGGCCTCCGGGTCGGTGCGGGTGACGAGCATGCCCCAGTCGCCCAGGTGGGCCAGGGTGTTCCACACCTTCTGGCCATTGATGATCCATTCGTCGCCGTCGCGCACGGCCTTGGTGGCGAGGCCGGCGAAGTCGCTGCCGGCGCCGGGCTCGCTGAACAGCTGGCACCACTTCTCCTCGCCGGTGAACATCGGGCGCAGGAAGCGGTCCTTCTGCTCGTCGCTGCCGTGGGTCACGATGGTGGGGCCGGCCAGGGCCATGAAGAACGTGCTCGCATCGGTGGCCTTGGCGCCCGCCTTGCGGCACCGCTCCTCGACCAGCCGGTTGAGGTCGGGGCGCACGCCGAGGCCGCCGAACTCCTCGGGGAAGTGCACCCAGGCCAGTCCGGCGTCGTAGCGCCGCCCGCGAAACTCGAGGTTGTCGGTGGTCGCCGGCGGATACTCGGCGAGGAGAGTGTCGATGGCTGCCGAGACGCGCTCGAGTTGGGTGTCGCTCATCTCGCCAGTCTCGCCGCGCAGAGTCGGAGAGTTCAATCTGGACCACCGTGCCCCGCCTTCTCGTGTCGCGTTGCCACCGGATCACACCGAGGTCAGGCGGTGACACGTGCGTATGTGAACGACGGCGTAGCGTGGTCTGGGTGCGTATGCGTGGGACCGATGTGACGTTGGAGATGTTGGAGCGCGACCCATATCCGGTCTTCGCTGCGCTGCAGGAGCATGAGCCGGTGTCGTTCGTACCGAACTTGGACATGTGGCTGGTCACTCGCTGGGAGGATGTGGTCCAGGTGTGTGAGCACCCGGAACTGTTTCGTAGCAACACCGAGCCGTCATGGCTGCGTGACTGTCTGGGCGAGAACATGCTCACGCTCGACGGCGCGGCACATGATCGGCTGGCCGATGGAATGCGGGCTCCGTACGTCTCGTCCAGCGCACTGCCCGTCATCCGAGATGGGCTGCCTGACCTGTTCGACGAACTGATCGACGGTTTCGACGGCGGTGGCGACGTCGAGCTGATGACGCAGTACGCCGAACCGTTGGCAAACCTCACCCTTGCCGCCGCGCTCGGCTGGTCGGTGGACTGGCGGGATCTCGCGATGTGGAACCGCGGCGTGTGCACCGGCATCGCCAATTTCGAGAACGACCCGGCGAAGGCCGCAACTGCCGCAACTGCGAATGCACAGCTGGCCGACGCCGTGGATGCTGCACTCGCCCGTGGAGAACTGGCGATGTTCGCCGGCCGCGGATTCTCGCGCGACGAGATCGTCAGCAATGTTCGCCTGATGGTGTCGGGCGGCATCAACGAGCCCCGCGACGGCGTTGCCCTGGTGATGTGGGTCTTGCTCACGCAGCCGGAGGTCATGGCAGCAGTGCGTGCCAACCGAGCCGTGCTGCGCAAGGTGATCGAGGAGACCTTCCGCTGGGTATCGCCCGTGGGCACCGCAACTCGTCAGGCGGTGGCCGATGTCGAGCTGGCCGGAGTACGCATTCCCGCTGGCGCACTCGTTGCGGCGTGCCTTGGTGGTGCCAACCGTGACCCGCGGCGATGGTCGCAGCCCGAGGTGTTCTCGCTGGAGCGGCGTGAAGGCGCACATCTTGCCTTCGCCATCGGCGAACACCGTTGCCTCGGGGAGTGGTTGGGCCGCCAACAGGTTCGCCTCGCCGTCGAACGTCTTCTGGATCGGTTCGCGAACATCGAGCTGACGCACACGGTCGAGTTGTTCGGGTTCGAATTCCGCGGCCCCCTGGCACTCCATGTCACGACCGCCACCGACTCGGAGCGTGGGGTCTGAGCCCGGCCCAGTTTGCAGCCGCAGTCATCGCGATCGACACGGCAAATGCTGCGGACCCGACCTCGGTCGTCGTGCGTGGCTCCAGCTATCCGCTCGCCCTGGTGCACGGCCAACTGGCTGCTGAGTGGGTTGCCCGGATGCATCCTCTCGCCGATGAGTCCTGGCTGCTGGCTGCCCGGGCGCATCACCTTCACTGCTGGTTGCCGCCCAGATCGCAGTTCGAGTTGGGCGAGGAGGGCTACCTGGGATGGAAGCGCGACCAGCGGACGCGACGTGCTGCTGCTGTCGGTGCGTTGCTAGCGGAGGTGGAGTACGGCCCCGCGGTGATCGAGCGGGTGCAGTCATTGGTCCACCGAGACCACCTGACCATTGATCATGGCTCGCAGGCCGTCGAGGATGCCGCCTGCCTTGTCGTGATCGAGATGCAGCTGTCCGAGAAGGACCCAGATGGTCTCGACGCGGACCTCGTCGATGCGATCCGCCACGTGGCCAAGCGGATGTCGCCCGCAGCACTGGCCGCCGCTGCCCACATGCCATTGGGTGAGCAGACGCGTTCGATCCTCACCGCGGCCATACGCCCGTGGGCGGACTAAAGGGCGGTGGCGTCGGCGATGATGGGCTCGAGCGTCAGCTCGGGCTCGTCGCTCATCAGGCGTTGCAGGCGGTAGCGGTTCTCGAACAGGGCGACCAGTTCGCCGTCGCCGCGAGTGAGAATGCGGATGCCGCCGATCTGGCGCAGGCGCTCGGCTGACTGCTTGTCGGTGAGGCGGATTGCCTGGTAGGGAGCGGACACGATCTCGGTGGGCGCACCGAACTCGCTGCCCAAGCGGTAGGCGAAAACCTCGAACTGCAGCTGCCCGACGGCGGCCAGCACGTTCTCCACGTCGCCCATGTCGGGGTCGCGCAGCACCTGCACCACGCCCTCCTCGTCGAGCTGCTCGAGCCCCTTGCGGAACTGCTTGAACTTGGCGTTGTCGAGCGGCCGGGCGCGGGCGAACACCTCGGGAGCGAAGCGGGGGATGGGCGGGTACGAGACCGCGGAACCGGCAGCACCGGCCTCGTAGAGCGTGTCGCCCAACAGCACGCCGGTGGCGTTGACCAGGCCGACGACGTCGCCCGGGAACGCATCGTCGACGGTCTCGCGGTCCGGACCGAAGGCGGTGGTGGCGTACTTGGTGGTCATGTCGCGACCGGTGCGTGAGTTGGTCACCGACATGCCGCGCTCGAAGTGGCCCGAGCAGATGCGGGCGAACGCGATGCGATCGCGGTGCGACGGGTCCATGTTGGCCTGCACCTTGAACACGAACGCGCTGAACGGCGA
>DAORTY010000291.1:0-3655 GCA_035432905.1 Ilumatobacteraceae bacterium
GAAACAATCACCCCAGCCCCATCACCCGAATTCTCATGACGGATCAGGGCTAGCTAGCTACTCGCCTACCGGATGGTACGGCGTGGTGACGCCGGGTTGCGTGCCCTCGAAGGTCACTTTGCCGTCCTCCACCAGCTTGATCATGTGAGCCAGCACGCTGCGCCCGGCTGCCTTGTGCAGCTTCTGGTCGACACCGACGTACAGCTGCTCGACGATGTCAGGGATCATCGACGTGCCCGCACGCACAGCCGCCAGCACGCCGGCTTCGCGGTCGAGGCGGTGTTGCACGTACTCGTCGATGAATGTCGCGCCGTCGGTCACGGGGGCGCCGTGCGTCGGCCACATCACCGCCGGGGCGAGGTCTTTCACCCGTTGCAACGACGTGAGGTAGTTGCGCATGTTGCCGTCGGGTGGCGTGATGACCGTGGTGCTCCAGCCCATCACGTGGTCGCCCGTGAACAACGCGTGCTGCTCTTCCAACCAGTAGCACATGTGGTTGGAGGTGTGGCCCGGCGTGTGCACGGCACGGATGGTCCACCCCTCACCCGACGCCGCGATCTCGCCGTCGGCCACGCGCACGTCCGGGTCGAAGTCAACGTCCAACGTCTCTTGCACCTTCGGCTCGCCGGCGGCCTCCGCTGCGGCGGCTGCCGCGACTTCCTCCGCGTCGGGCTCGTCCGGCGTGTCGTCGTCCACCCAATCGGGGTCGAGGGCGTGCGGGCCGTACGCAATGGTCGGCGCACCGCTGTACTCACGCAGCCACGCGGCCAACGGCGAGTGGTCGCTGTGACAGTGCGTGATCAGGATCGCAACGACGCGTTCACCCTCCAGCGCAGCGATGAGCGCGGCACGGTGCGAATCCGACAGCGGGCCGGGGTCGATGACCGCGACGTCACCGCGACCGACGATGTAGGTGCCGGTGCCGTGGTAGGTGAACTTGGACGGGTTCTTCGCAATCACCCGCCGGATGAGCGGCGCAACTTCCACGGCCTCGCCGTAGTGCGGATCGTCGAGCAGGACAAGGGGGATGCTCACGGTGCGATGGCCCGCACAGTACCCACCTGGTGACCGTGACCCATGATGCGTTCCTCGACAAGGCCCGCGACCGCAGAGGTGTCGACGCCCAGTGCCCGCAGTGCGGCAACCATGACCGGCGGCCTGGCGCGGTCGCCACCATCGGCGATCTTCAGCGCGATCGCACGCCCGTCGGGGAGTGCGGCTGCGAACACGCCATCGGCGCCATCCTTGGCCATCAGCCCGGGGACATGCCGCATGAAGGTCGTGACGTCGCGAGCAGCACCACCCACCATCTGCGGATACGACGTCATCGCGTTGTAGATCTCGTCACCCGTGCCGCCAGCGTTGCCGTTGGCAATCGATCGGAAGGCGCGGGCAAGGCCGACGAGTGACATCGCGTGGGCCGGCGCACCGCAACCATCGACGCCGATGTACGCGTGCGGTTCGGCGCACAGTTCGTCGACTGCGTCGGTGATCGCCAACTGGAGCGGATGCTCGACGTCGAGGTACGTCGGGTCGTGTGCCCAGCCGTTGTGCACACACGTGGCCAACATCCCGCTGTGCTTGCCGCTGCAATTCATCAGCAACGGGGTGCGCGGCTCACCGGCGCGCAGAACTGCCTCCGCTGCCGCCTGGTCGAGGGGGAGCGATGGGGTGTTGGCGAGCGACCGCTCATCGAGCCCCGCGGTCGCGAGGATGCTCAGCGCTGCGTCGGTGTGCATCGGCGTTCCATCGTGACTGGCGCACACGAGCGCGAGCAGGTTGGGTGGTAGCGACAGGCCGGCGCGCACCATCGCGAACGCCTGCATCGGCTTGTTCGACGACCGCGGGTAGACGATCGCGAGCGGGTCGCCGATGGCGAACTCGATGTCGCCGCTGGGGCCGAGGCCCACGACCGCACCGAAGTGGACCGATTCGTCCAATCCGCTTCGGGTCGTGATGGCTACAGGTACGAAAGATTCAGGAGTCGGCATCAGAGTCTGCAGTCGGGTGTTTGGTGCGTGCGGCACGGCGCTGGTCGCGGCGCAGCTTTGGTTTGATCACGGTCAGGTCGCTGTCGATGACTTCATGGCGCACACCGATGTTGCTGAGCAGCGCCTGCACCATCGCCGCACCGGGAATCGCGAGGATCGCGCCCACACCGCCCAGTACCGCTGCGCCGGCGATCGCTGAACCGAACGCCACCGCCGGATGCAGATCCATCGTGCGAGCGGTGATGCGGGGCAGGAACAGGTAGTTCTCGATCTGCTGGTAGATGATCACGAAGATGAGTACGACGAGTGCCTTTGTCGGCGAGTCGATGAACGTCACCAGTACCGGCAGTGCGCCGGCGATGTAGGTACCGATGACGGGTAGGAACTGGCTGATCACACCGACCCACAAGGCCAGGGCCACGGGCGCCTTGGTGCCCAGCGCCTGCAGTACCACCCAGTGCGAGAAGGCGGACAGGCCGGCGAGCAACGCCCGCGAGTAGAGGTAGCCGCCGGTCTTCTCGATGGCGAGTTCCCAGGTGTCCAGCACGGAACGCTGCCGGTCGGGGCGCAGCCGGCTGCAGATCACCCGGCGCAGCTTGGGCCCGTCAGCCACCAGGTAGAAGGTGAACAGCATCACCGAAAGACCTTGCACGAGCAGCCCGAGCGCCGTCACGGAGATGTCGACGACACGGTTCTGTTGGCTGCTGATGAACCGCTGCACTGCCCCGTCAGGGGCGTTGATCTGGTCGATCACCTGGCTGGCATCGATGTGCGCACCGAACGAGTCGTTCAAGAAGTTGACCGTACGCGTCACGTACTTCTCGGAGTTGCCCAACAGCTCAGCGATTTGCTGGCCGACCAGCGCGCCGATGGCGATGAGAAAGACGAGGAACGCGACAAGGACGCCGAGCAGGATGACGACCGTGGCGGTACCTCGCCGCCACCCGCGTTTGGCGAGGCGATTGACCCCTGGCTCGACCGCGAACGAGAGGAACAGCGACACCAGCAGGAGGATGAAGAAGGTGTAGAGACTGGCCCACAGTGAGCGGAAGGCGAGTGCCGCCACCGCGCCACCCCAGAAGATCACGACTGCCTTCCACACCCAGCGCGGCATCCGATCCGGCGACGGCGAGGGTTCGAGAAGTGTCATCAGCCGGAACTGTACTGACCCGCCACCCGCACCAGGGTGGAGGCCAGGTCACCGCGGTTTGCGATGTGAACCCGTTCGAGGCCCAGCCAGCGCGCCATCGTGTGCAACTCGCGCATCACGTCGGGTGCCAGCTCATCCATCGGCACGCCCGGCTCTGCAAATGCGCCCTGCACCAACAGCACGCCGTTGTGGCGGTCTGCCTGCAGATCCAGCCGGCCGACCAGCGCGTCGCCCCACAGGATCGGCAGCACGTAGTAGCCGTAGAGCCGCTTGGGTGCCGGCGTGTAGATCTCGATTCGATAGTGGAACCCGAAGAGCCGCTCACTGCGGTCGCGGTTCCAACACACGGGGTCGAAGGGGCTGAGGAAGGCACACGCGTCGATTCGGCGCGGCAGCTTCGCCTGCGGGTGCAGGTACGCCGGCTTGGCCCAACCCTGCACCTGCGTCAGCAGCAGTTGACCGTCTTCCACCAATTCATCCAGCAGCGGTTTGCACGGTGCGTTCTTCTGACGGT
>DAORTY010000292.1:0-3617 GCA_035432905.1 Ilumatobacteraceae bacterium
CGCGCAGGGGGGTGGCCGACAGGCCCAGTTGTTCGGCCAGCGTGGAGATGACGAGTGTGTCGCCGGGGCGATGGTCGCCCTGCAGGATCGATTGGCGGAGCTGCTGGTCGGCCCATTCGGTGAGCGTCGGTGGCTGGTCGCCGGCGAGGGCTCGGGTACCGGATGTCACTGCGTCATTGTGCCACAGCATCGTCTTGTCCTCTACTCTCCATCATATATGATATAGCTGATATCCGACGAAGGAGATGATCGCCGATGGCCCTGAACGGTTTGCTCGACATCGAGCTGAGCGTGCCCAACCCCTCCGAGTTGCTCGAGTTCTGGCAGCGGCGCGGCATGGTCCGCACCGCCGACGGTGTGGTCGGCACCGCCGATCGACCGGTGCAACTGCGCATCGCCGAAGGCGGGTACCGCCACATGTCCGAACTGCACATGAGCTGCGCCACCGAGCACGACCTGGCCGACATCGCGGGTCGAATCGGTGAGATGGGCGTGACGTCGGCCATCAACGGGACACGGCTCACGTGCACCGACCCCGTGTTCCAGCACCGGGTGGTCATCGACGTGACGGCGCCGCACCCCCTGACGCCTGCGCAGTCACGAGCGTGGAACCACGCCGGCACGCAGGAGCGGCTCAACGCTCGCGCCGACGCGGTGGCGGAAGCTCGACCGCGGGCACCGCGCCGGCTGGGCCACATCGTGCTCGGCACGCCGCACTTCCAGAAGGCGACCGCGTTCTACTTCGATGGTCTCGGCTTCAAGGTCTCCGACCAGTTCCTGCAGGGCGTGGCCACGTTCGGCCGCATCGAGTCGGATCACCACAACCTGCTCATCCAGCCCGCGCCGACCTCGTACATCAACCACTACGCGGTGGAGATGGACGACATCGATGCGATCGGCAAGGCCGGGCAGGCGGTGTTGGCCGAGCGACCGGACGCAAACGTGGTCGGCGTGGGTCGACACTTCCTCGGATCCAACGTGTTCTGGTACCTCACCGACCCGGCCGGCACGATGTTCGAGCTCTTCTCCGACATCGACCAGATCGTCGACGACGAGGCATGGGAGCGCGACCACTGCCGGCGAGATTGGATGGGGTCCGACGGGCCGGCGCCGATCTCCGTGTGGGGCCCGCCGGAACCCGAGACGTTCCTCAACCCGGCCGACCTGCCGGTCATCGGCGCCGCCCGCGAAGCCCTCGGCCTGGACTGAGGCGGCGATGGACCTCGGCATCAGTGGCCGCTCGGCCATCCTCATCGCGTCCAGCCGCGGCCTGGGCCGGGCCTGCGCAGAGAGCCTCGCTCGCGAGGGCGTGCACGTGGTCATCAACGGCCGCACCGAGGCCGATGTGCTGCGCACGTGCGACGAGCTCCGCGACGCCTACGGCATCACCGCCTCGCCCGTCGTCGGCGATGCGACAACGCCCGATGTGCACGACGCCTTGCTGGCAGCATGCCCGCAACCCGACATCGTGCTGCTCAACGGCGAAGGGCCACCCCCCACCGCATTCGGCGACATCGACGCCGCTCGCTGGGCCGACGCGCTGCAGCGAACGATGGTGTCACCGTTGCTGTTCGTGCAGCGGGTCATCGACGGCATGCAGCAACGCCGGTTCGGCCGCATCGTCGCCATCTCGTCGGCGATGGTGAAGTCACCCAACCCGCTGATGAGCATGTCGCACGGCCCACGCTTGGGGCTCGCCGGCGTGCTCAAGGGGCTGTCGAAATCGGCGGTCGCTCACAACGTCACGATCAACACCATCCTGCCCGAGCGGTTCGACACCGGTCGTCAGCAGCAGATGGCGCAGCTGGTGATGAGGTTCAAGGGGATCTCGTACGAGGAAGCACGCGCGGAGCAGGTGGCCTCGATCAAGGCCGGCCGGCTGGGTCGCCCCGGCGAGTTCGGTGACACCTTCGCGTTCGTGTGCTCCGCGCAGGCTGGGTACATGAGCGGCCAGAGCATCCAACTCGACGGCGGCAGCTACGAAGGAGTCTTCTGATGGCCGCGACGCCCGTCGCTGTCGACGTTGATGTCGATGTCGATGTCGTGATCGTCGGTGCCGGCCCCACCGGGCTGACCGCTGCTCACCTGTGCCACCGGCTCGGGCTGTCGGCCGTGGTGCTCGAACAGCGGGAGGGGCCGCAGCGTTCTCCCGCCGCGCACGCCATCAACGCCCGCACCTTCGAGATCTGGCGGCAGGCGGGCGTGGCGATGGGCCCGGTGTTGGCGGCCGCGCTCTCCCCCGACGAAGCCGGGAAGGTGCACTGGGTCACGAAGTTCGGCGGCGAAGTCATCGGCACCCTGCCCTATGAACGGCAGGGCGACGAGATGCTCGCCGTCACGCCGACACCGCTGCGCAACCTGAGCCAGCACCGATTGGAGCCATTGCTGCTGGCACCCGAGCTCGACGTGCGGTACTGCCACACCTGGGTCAGTGCTGCCGAGACCGCGACCGGCGTCGACATCGAAGCCCTCGGGCCCGACGGGCCGCTGCGCGTCGCCGCCAAGTACCTGCTGGGCGCCGACGGTGCGGCCAGCGCGGTGCGGCGCTCGCTGGGCATCGAGCTGATCGGCCCGCGGTCGCTGCAGTCGTTCGTGATGGTCCACCTGGCGGCCGACCTCCGTCCGCTCATGGGCGACCAGCCCGGTGTTCTGTACTTCGTCCTCGACCCGGCCGCCGGCGGCACGTTCATCTCACACGGTTGTGACCGCGAATGGGTGTACATGCACCCGTGGGACCCGGCGATGCAGCCGGCGGAGACGCTCACCACCGACCACTGTGCCGCGCTGGTTCGGGCGGCCATGACCGACAGCGGTGTTCCGTTCGACATCCTGACCATCGGCACCTGGCACATGAGCGCGCAGATCGCAGAGCGGTACCGCTCAGGCCGCTCGTTCCTGGTCGGCGATGCCGCTCATCGCTTCCCGCCCACCGGTGGCCTCGGTCTGAACACCGGTGTGGCCGACGTGCACAACTTGATCTGGAAGCTCGCCGCCGTCGAAGCCGGCCGGTTGGCCCCGTCGATGCTCGACACGTACGAGAGCGAACGAAAGCCGGTCGCCGAGTTCAACTGTGAGCAGTCGCTGCACAACGCGTTCAAGCTGATCGAGATCCCGATGGCGCTCGGTGTCACCGCCGACGTCGACGAGTCGATCGCGGCGATGCACGCCACGCTCGCCGACCCAGCGGGCCGAGCAGCAGTGCAGGCCGCGATCGCCAACCAGGCCATCCACTTCGATCTGCTCGGCCTGCAGCTGGGCCACTCGTACAGCGGGCCGCTCGTGATCGACGACGGCAGCGAGGCCCCGCTGCTCGCAGAGCCCGCCCGCGACTACGCACCGTCCAGCAGGCCCGGCGGTCGGTTGCCCCACGCCTGGTTGCCCGATGGCCGCTCGACGCTCGACCTGATCGACATCGGCGTTCCGACGGTGCTGGTGTGCGCCAGTTCTGCGCCTGCAGTTGGCGAGTGGGCGCCCGCAGTCGTCGTCGCGTGCCCTGCGGGCATCTGGCACGACACGTTCGCCATGGCCGACGACCACTGCCTCGTCGTGCGGCCTGATCAGCACGTGGCGTATCGCGGTGCACGCGATGGCGTCTCGGCAGCGCTGCAACGGTTCCG
>DAORTY010000293.1:0-3615 GCA_035432905.1 Ilumatobacteraceae bacterium
AGTGCCCGTACGCACCGTCAGCGGCCGCCTCGGTCACGCCAACGCCGCCACCACCCTCAACGTCTACGCCCACTTCCTTCAAGCCAGTGATCGGCAGGCGCTCACGGGATGGCGCTGGCGAACCTCGCGGCTCAGCTGAGGAGTCGAATCGCGGCTTCGGCCAGGTGGCGGTCGTCGACACTGACGTAGTCCCACGTGGGCATGGTCGGGATTCGTTCGAAGGCTTGCCTGAGGGTGTCGCGGTCTCCATCAGTGAATGCTTTGGCGAGTTCGGTGGGGTCGTCGATCAGGGTGAGCAGGAAACCGACGTCTTGGAGATGGCGAGGTTGGTCGCGAGTGCGAGCATCAACGGCAGCGGCCGCCTTGGCGATGAGCGCTCCGTGGAGAGTCGGGCAGCAAAACTCGGCATTGGCCTCGTCGTCGGAGAAGCAGATGTCGACTGGTTCGCTGAGCTCGAGCGCTCGTGTTCCGCCCGGGATCGCAATGCTCCGCATCCCGTCGACGCCGTCAAGCATGTCGTCAGGTGTCCCGTCGGGGCAGAGGATGTCGATTTGGGCCTCGTAGAAGACGAGGGTGCAGCGAGCGGCGTTGTCGCCGGTGAGATCGCCGGATCCACCCACGACGTCGGCGACCGCGAATCCGTGGGACAGAAGCGTCGAGGTGACGCGTTGCAGCATGTTGGGGTCTGCGACGAGGTCGACGACGACGTCACCGTCTTTGGTTCCTTCGGATCGGCGGCCGGCGGCGCCGTACCGTGCGCCGACGGTGAGCACCATAAGGCCGCCAACGAGACACCAGCGGTCGCTGCCGATGCTGTTGCTGAGGTTTCGTAGTGCAGCGAACACGGAGCGATGTTTTGGCAGCAGGTAGGGGCGAAGATCGATTTCGGTCATCGTTGCTTCCATTCCCGGAGCACCATCTCGGCCCCGCGCTCGTCGTGGTCGGCCATGTCGAGCCATGCAATGTTGAGTGCAGTGTGGTATTCACCGTGGAATGGCCAGGCAGCATCCGGGACGGCATGGACGATCAGGTTCGCCTTCGACGGTGACGTCAGCTCCGGGCGAGCTTCAGCCTCGAGTTCTTGGACGTGCCTCGCTCGGGTGTAGACGTGGAGCAGCGCATGGGGACCGCCGACCGATACACCGAGCGCGGCCGCAGCGTCGCTGCCGCCGATGACGACGTGGCCACGGGTGCCCTCACGAAGGCGCTTGATTGTTGACGGGTGCACGTGCCACGGACGATGGTCGGCGCGTGAGCGGAGGCGGCGCCTGTCCTCGTCAAGTTCGTCGCGTCCGCGATGCGGGTCAAATCCAAAGAACGCGTACTGCCACGCATTCGCTGGCTTGAGTGGCTGACCGGCGGATCGTTGACGGATCCGCTGGTAGTGGCGGATGTCCTCGGTATCGACGGCGAGAGTGGTGCCGATCCGTTGACTCGCGAGATGGTTCGCTTCAATGATCGCTTGTGCGCGGCGACGGTTGACGCCGAGCTGTTCTGCGAACTCCTGTGACGAAACGAGGCCAGACATGAACGTATCCTACGCATCGGCGTCCAATAAGTGGTACGAATTGTGCGTCTTGACGTCCGATAATGGGACGAAGCTGTTCGCGACCGCTGCGGGGCAATCCGACGATCTGGAGGCAGCCGCGTGCGGCCTGCTCGCAACCGGCGCCCCCCCGAAGTGCCGGCACCTGGCACGGCAGGGTTGGGGCACCCGTCACGCTGGCTTCCGTGCCCGAGCGAACCACTCCCCCAGCAGGTAGCCGGTGACTCCCCACGTCGAGAACGCTGCCGCCCCTCCGCTGCGCTGCGGGTTTCCTCCGCATTGATTCGCCCGCCGCTCAACGGACGGCCAGCCTGACCTGGCGGAGCAACTCGACGCGATCGGGCGCGTATGGGCTGCCCAGCGATTCAGGTAGGCCAAGACTTCGGCCAAGAAATTTGACGAAAGAGGGCACCACGAGCCGATACCCGACGGACTGGTCGACTGAATAATCCCTGCTAGATGCTGCTAGATGGCACTATTTGTCACGAGACGAACGGCTCAGATCAGACTCGTAATGCGTAGGTCAGGAGTTCGATTCTCCTCTCGGGCTCCAAGTATCACCAGCTAGATGGCAGCCGGACGTCTGGTCGTCCGGTAGACGTCGCCGCGGTGTTCGACGCGGAGCACTGTCACCGTTCGTGTGTTCTCATCGATCCGGTAGAGGATGCGGTAACTGCCTCGGCGTGCGCTGTGGATGCCGGCGAGTTCATTGCGCAGCTCTCGACCGACGCGACGGGGATGCTCGATCAGTGAGCCGGTGATGAAGTCGATGACGGCTGCACTGACAGCTTCGGGGAGAGTCTCGGCGATCGCATGCGCCGCTGGCCGGGCAACGACGAGCTCGTAACCGGCGCCGGTCATCGGGTGGGTTGTGTGCGCAACGCTCGGACGGCCTCAACACCTCGAACCACATCGCCAGCGGCGACAGCGGCTTCGGCCTTGACGAGTTCCTTGATCGCGTCATGGTCGCCGAGCAGTTCGAGCGTCTCCTCGAGACTGTCGAGGTCATCTGGGCTGATCAGAACGGCGGCGGGTCGACCGTTGCGGGTGACAACGATGCGTTCGTGTTCCCGGTCAACACGGTCAACGAACTCGGAGAACCGGTCCTTCACATTCCGCAACGAATCAGTCGTCATGGTCACGATTGTGCCACGGACGCGAGTCGGTGGCAACCCGCCGCCCGGAGCGGTGAGGCGCACCGGAAGCTGGCGGGCTGCTCCGTAGCCTCGCCGGCCTACTCGATGCCACCCACATGACATCAGTGCTGAGATTCCGCCACGACCGACTCATCGGCGTCACCACACACAACGCAAGCCACCGGTCGACAGGAAGCACTAGTCGCCAGCTGTCACCTCGAACTCAGTGTCTTGGTCGGCGTCGCCGAGAACCTGGTACGTACCAGCGGTGACCGAAAGGTCGATGCCGCACGTCGCGCCGGCCACCACACCCGTGATCGTGGCCACCTCGGCTCCGGCCTTCATGATTCGGATCGACGCCGGGCCTGCATTCTCCGCATCGGCTTCCAACTCAACCCGTATGACGCCCGGTGTCAGCCCACTATTGGCACGAGAGCCAAGGCTGCCGAAGCCACCCACGATGTCGTCCAGGGTGACATGCACCAAACGACCGTCCGGTGCCGCCGTGGTCACGCACACGGTCGGTGGAGCTGTGGAGGTTGGCGGCGACGCCGCCTTGTCATCCGAACACGCAGCGAGCAACACGGGCACCACGAGCACGAGCGTCAACCGTCGCATGAACAGCGACTCTACTCCTCCACCAATTGGCCGGTCAGCCGCGCAGGAGAAGCGGTGGCAACCACTCCTCCAGGCGTTCCCAGATGATGGCATCGCTCTTCGCCAGCAGGTGACCGTCTCCCGGCAGGCGCACCACTTCACCGGTGCCGGCGATCGTCTGCACCATCTCGCTGGCCTCGATGGGCAGGATCTCGTCGCGCTCGCCGTGGAACAACAGGAGCGGCGTCTCGGCCAGCCCACCGGCCACTTCACAGCCAGCAGATTGCGTGGCGAACGTGGCAATGCCTGCAACCATCTCATTGAGGCCGACACCGA
>DAORTY010000294.1:0-3611 GCA_035432905.1 Ilumatobacteraceae bacterium
GGTGGTGGCGGCGTTGGCGTGACCGAGGCGGCCGCTGACGGTGCGTACGGGCACTTCCTGCTACGAGCAACTGGGTTGCGTGGAGGTGGCGTAGGTCGTGGAGCCGTACGCCCTTGAGGCCGGCTTTGTCGCAGAGCCGACGGAAGCCTGTGGTGATCGAGTCCGGATGCAACGGTTGCGCCCCGTCAGGCGTTGACGAGAACACGAAGCTGTTGTCGTCGACCTCGATCTGGCAGGCCAGCGCGCAGTCCTTGGCCCGCTTCAGTTGACGGGCCAACGCGGCCATCGTGTCGCTGTCGATCGCGATGTGTCGCGCGGCGTGGGTCTTGGTGTCCTTGACGATCGTGCCACCTGCGACGGACGCGACCGACCGGTTGATCGACAACGTGTTCGTGTGCCAGTTGACGTCGGACCAGCGCAACCCGCACACCTCACCGCGGCGGGCACCGGTCGCGGCCAGTACGCGCAGCAGAGCACCGAACTCGGGAGTGTGATCATCGGCGGCAGCGAGCAGCTGGCGCGTGGTGTCGAGCGGTGGTGGTGTGATCTCGCGGCGGCGGATCTTGGGTGGGCTCGCACCGGCGGCCGGGTTGTTGGGGATCCATCCCCATTGCACGGCCTGACCGAGCGCACCGCGCAGGACCGCGTGGTGGTGACGGACGGTTGCGGCGGACAGACCCAGGTCGCGCGAGAGGCTGGCGTAGTAGCTGTCGAGTCGTTGCGTGGTGATCCGTCGCAAAGGAAGATGACCCAGATCGGGTGCCAGCCGGGTGGCCACCAACCGCCGATACTCGCGAACGGTCGTAGCGGCCAACTGCGCGCTGACAAGCTCGAGCCACTGCACCAACAACTGGCTGAGCGTCGTGGTCGACGAGGAGATCTTGCCCGCCGCCACCTCGGTCACCAACGAGGCCAGCGCCCGTTGCGCATCGCGTTTGGTACCGCGCACCGTACGGGCCA
The DNA here is from genome assembly GCA_035432905.1 of Ilumatobacteraceae bacterium. Classification (GTDB taxonomy): domain Bacteria; phylum Actinomycetota; class Acidimicrobiia; order Acidimicrobiales; family Ilumatobacteraceae; genus UBA668. The sequence continues at coordinate 961 of DAORTY010000294.1, forward strand.
ACTGCTTCGACGCGCTCGTTACTGGGTCGCGCGGCAACTGGACGATCAATTCCCAGGCACCCGGACGGCGTTCGCGCATCGATCCCTTCATGATTGGGACCGTACCAAAATCTTGCTCGAATCTTGGCCGCACGCTTTTGGGGGCGATGGTCGAATCCCACAAAGTGCTATCTACCTGGTGATACTTGGAGCCCGAGAGGAGAATCGAACTCCTGACCTACGCATTACGAGTGCGTTGCTCTACCGACTGAGCTACCCGGGCGACGGGCAGCAATGCTAGCGGTCGGCTCTCGGCCAGCCCACCCTGTTTGGCCACTGATCCGTCGCGGTGGCGCCTTCGGCGTGCCGGCTGCGGATGACTAGATACTGGGAAGGTCGAGCAGGAGCGCCTGCAGCAACAGCGTTTCGTTGGGGTTGCGGTCCAGGGCGTCGAGAGCGACATGAATGCGCTGAACGGCGTGGACGACGGCCTCGGGGCGAGGTGACTGGCCCTGCACCAGTTTGTCGCGGTAGGTGCCGGCCATCACTGCCAGGCCACTGCGGAGCTCGTCGACTCGGTGGCGACGGAGTTCGCGCTTGTGTCGTTCTTCCAGCGACTTGCGGCCGCTGCCTCGTTCTCCAGCAGCGGCCACCCGCGCCTCGAGCGCGGTTGCTTCGTCGGCTTGGCGGGCAGCCATGGGAGCGGCGGCAGCCTCGATCAGTGCGTTCAGTTCGGTGACGAGTGCAACCACGTTGGCGCCCGTGCCGTCGAGGCGCTGCGGGACCGAGGCGAACGCTTCCCGTCGAGCAATCAGCCCGGTGTCCGTGGCCAACACGCGAGCGCGGGTGAGATTGCCACCGGCGGCGGTCGATGCCTGGGTAGCAGTTTCGGCGGAGACACCATCGGCGATGAGTGCGTCGCGGATGGTCGTTGCTGCGATCGAGGAGAACTCGATGCGGACGCACCTCGACGCGACGGTGATCAATTCGGGCGGAACTTGGTCGGCGAGGATGATGAAAACAGTGCTGGCCGGCGGCTCCTCGATGGTCTTCAGAAGGCGAGCCGCGCCCTCCGCGTCGAGGAGATGAAACTCGTGCAACAGCATCACCTTGCGGCTGCTCTCGATCGGCGCGAGCGAGGCGTTGCGAATGATGTCCGAGACCTGCTCCTTGGAGATGCGAGCGCCGGCGCGCTCCACCTCACGCACGTCGGGGTGCTCGCCGGCCAACGCCAGCCGCGCATCGCGGGACTGGGGGTCGTCGTGCCCGGTGAGCAGCAACGCCGCGAACGCACGGGCAGCTTCGTCCTTGGTGCTGCCGGGGGGGCCGGCGAACAGGTAGGCGTGCACGGGGGCGGTGGCGGCACGGGTGAGCTGGTCCACCGCGCGCTGCTGGCCGACAACCCCATCCCAGACCGACCGTGCATACTCGGCGAACATCAGACGCCCAGTCGTTCCGTGACGGCTCGCCGAATGGAACGCGCAACTTCGTCCATCGACTTCGAGCCATCGATGACCACCCATCGCTCGGGCTCGGTCTCGGCCATGTGCTGAAAGCCGTCGCGGACGCGCTGGTGGAACCCGTTGCCCTCCTGCTCGAAGCGGTCGAGTTGCCGACCGCGCATCCGCCGCTCGAGCACGGCAGGGTCGGCGTCGAGCAACAGCACCAGATCTGGCCAGTGCGTACCCACGGCCCACTTGTTGATGCGACGCACCTCGGCCAGTGGCAGACCACGGCCGTAGCCCTGGTAGGCGAGCGTCGAGTACACGCTGCGGTCGCTGACGACGTGGCGGCCAGCGAGAAGCGCGGGTGCCACCACTTCATCGATGTGCTGCGCTCGGTCGGCGGCGGCCAGCAGTGCCTCTGCGCGATGCGAGAGGTTGGTGAGGTCGGTGTCGTGCAGGATCGTGCGGATGCGCTGCCCGACGGCGGTGCCGCCCGTTTCGCGAGTGAGCACGGCGTCGAGCGCGGTCGCCAGCCGGGCCGCGTGCGTGCTCTTGCCGCACCCCTCGGCGCCTTCGAGCGTGATGTAGCGACCGCTTGACATATCCGAGGCACGATACATAGCGAGATCGGTTAGTCTGTGGATGAGATTTCAATCCCGAGATGTGAGATAAGATGTGGATCACCATCACCCTGATCGCCGCCGCCTTTCAGACAGCGCGTACCGCATTGCAGCACCGCTTGCGGGCGCTGCTGTCGGTCAGTGGCGCGGGCTTCGTGCGCTACCTCTACGGGGCGCCGTTGTCAGCGCTGGCGGTGTTGGTGGCATGGTCCAGCGGGGTGCAGTGGCCGCACGTCGCCGCCCGCTTCTGGCCGACGATTCTCGGCGGTGGCCTGGCCCAGATCCTCGGCACCGTGTGCCTGATTCGCGCATTCGACGCCCGCGATTTCGCGGTCGGCACCGTCTTTGCCAAGACCGAGGTCGTGCAGGTCGCAGTGCTGTCCTGGGTCCTGTTGGGTGAGCCGCTGCGGTGGGGCGGGTGGATCGGCGCGGCAGTGTGCATGGTGGGCGTCGTGCTGTTGGCGATGAACGGCCAGCGGTTCACGTGGGCGGCGGTGCGCCAGCCGGCGGCGCTCTACGGATTGGCTGCCGGTGGACTGCTCGGGCTCGCGGCAATTGGTATCCGTGGTGCGACAAAGGCGCTCGATGGTGGGCCGATCGTGATGCA
>DAORTY010000295.1:0-3594 GCA_035432905.1 Ilumatobacteraceae bacterium
CTCAGCCGAGGACTTCGTTCCGACACCGGCCGGCCGACCGGGCGTTGTCCCCCACGCGATGAGTAAGGGGTGGGCATCTGCCCTTCGAGGGCGGTCCCCCTTCAAGCGGTGCTCAAACTGTGTGGATGAACGGGCCCGCCGGGACGATGACGTTCGGAATGTGGTCCAGCTCGGGACAGCATCTCGCAGCGGCGGCTCAGTATTCAAGTGGGACGACGATTCAGTCATATCTCGCGGTTCGCAGCGTCCGTGCCGGGGAGGGCCAGCGTCGTCGGAGATTTTCAGCCAGCCGCCGCCGTCAGATATGCCGAAGCGGCGTCGACTATCTGTCGTGCAGTCGCGCGATAAGCGGCAAAGATTGCGACGTTGTCTGTCATCGAAACGTCTGTGCCCGCAAGCAAGACAGTTTGATAACGACTCAGGTATTCAGTCTCTTGACGGCAATCCCAGTCCGCTAGTGCTGTCTGCACCTCTGGTGTTCCTGGCCGTGGAGGGGCCCAAGGAGTCTCGTCCAGCGCCGCTCGGGTGGGGTAGGGGAACCCGCGCCGGGCCATGCATATCGACCACTCAGCGTCGAGCGCGATCATCGCCGGATCAGCCGAGGCGCGAATGTTGATAGCAGCGCGTGCGTTCTCCACGGCCGCAAGTATCTCTAACCACTGCCCGGCGAGGTCCTGGCCGAGCGCGCGCTCTTCGGACTCGAATCGACAACCAGTTGGACTAGGTCCTTCATCGCCGGCCAGCGCCTCCGCGTACCCAGGAATGGACTCTGCACGCTGCATCGTGACCACCTCGGCCACCGAAGGGATGGTGCGACCATCGATTGCGAGATATCGGTTGTCGAAGCCGAACCTTTGCACCTCCTCTCTACCCAGGGTAAGGAAGTTCGGTGCGTAGGTTTTGGATGCTGTAAACGGAAATGGATCGTAGTCAAATCCGCTGTCAGCCATGCAAGTGACCGTGGCTCTTTGAATTGCATCGTGGACGACCGCCCGCTCCGACTCCGATACACCTGCAACCAGATAGAGCAAAGCATTGGCATTGTAAATCTGTCCCGGCCGCCCGCCCATCTCAGGAATCACCTCGTTCTCGGACAACTCAACGAACTCGGGAAGCGTCAGCCCTGGCTCGGCAGGAGGCACCTCGACGTCTGTGGCTGATCTAGGGACATAGCTGGTGAACGTCGATTCAGAAGAGTCGCACGATGACCACATGATTGGCCCAGAGAGGATCAGAATCCACAGACGTCGAAGCGCGATCGTCATGGGCAGGGAAATGAATTCGTCAGGTAGAAGGACGAGGCGGAGTTGGTCACACCGGTCATGGTCCTCCATGTGATCACCGAGTTGTACACATCGGTGAAGATCAGGCTCCCAGTGATGTTTGCCCCGCTGAAGTAGCAAATGTTCCGCGAGCTCGTACTCATTCGATTCCTGCTCTGATCGGCAGTGTTGTCGACGTTAGCCGCAATACAGCTCGGTGCACCTTGGTAGTTGTAGCTGCTCATGTAGGAGAGGTTCCACTCGGTGGAGAGCAGGTCCCAGCCGTAGATTCGGCAACTAGTCGTCGTTGTATTGGACGTTGAGTAGGCCGAGCCGTCGGAGACGCAAGCATCTCCCGCGGTACAAACACCCTGACTCGCCGTCAGTGCTTGCGTTGCCTGCGGAGCCACACCTGGGCCGACCGCGAATCCCATCACGATCAGCATCGAGGCCATAACCCTGTTGCGACGCGTTCTTCGCAGCCGAGGTTGAGATCTTTGCTCGTCGCTGTGTTTCATCGAGACTCTCCTTCGTTAGCGGCCGCCATGAAACAGCCGAGTGCGGTTACTTGCATTCGACGCCGCCATAGGACGACGGATCCCATGACGCTGATGTTTCGGGACTCGCATGGTCAGTGTCGCTCCGCTATCGAATGTTCCTACGAGAGGTTCCACGGTCCTGTGGGTTTGAGACCGAGATGGACGGCTGACTGCTGTCGGTCACCGAGATCTCGCCTGCTGCCCCGTCCCAGTCGCGTTGTGACTTGACGCGTCTTGGGAAGTGCACGTAGATGTGGGCGGTTTCGCATGATGACGCGACCACGTTGGTCGAACCGTGCAGGTGCTCGGGGCGGTTTCGCTCGGGCGAGTGGGTGCCACACAGTTGTTTGACTGCACGCTGACACGCGACCAAGTCGTTCGTACCGTAAATCGCGAGTACCTGGAGAACGAACTGACCCAGTCGGGTGGGCAGTGGTCGAAACTTCGCACGTGAGCCGAGTCAGCCATCCCCGGGCTCGACGGGCCCACGTCAGAGTTCCTCACCCAATTGAGTTGCGCCTACAGCGACAGGCCGATGGACGGGACCTCTCGCTTAGCTTGCGTCTCCGCGCCTAAGGGGTCAAGGGTCTGATCGACCGCACCTCTGCTGAGTGTGTACGCGTTTCGTTCGAGTGCTCTGGGTAGGCGGCCGAGGCCGTCGGCGATGTCGAAGGTGGCTTGGTGTTGGGCGAGTCGACCGGCGGCGGCATCCCATTGCCGCGCTGCCGCTCCTGGAGCGGGTCGACCGCCGATGATGTTGACGATCGCGTCCGGGGGTTCAAGGCGTGTGATCCTCGTTCGGACTCGCAGGTCGTGGTCCAGCCGCTCGTCGATGGCGTTGATCTTCGATTCGAAGTCGGGGCGTCGGCGCAGGTTTGCTTTCGCGTGCGCCTCTTCCTGTCGGAGGCGTTCGAGCTTGCCAACTGCGACGGCTAGTTCGCTGCTGGCGGTCGTGACGGCTGCTGGTAGTCGTTCGATGTCGAGGCGTGCGTCTGCGATTTCGGTGGCGTGCTTGCGTCGGTGCAGCGGGCGGTCGTGGTTCGCCAGAACGCCTTCGGCGACGCGGTACGCAGCGGTCTTGTCGGTGATCGTCTTCTCGGCAGCGGTCTTGGAGCGTTCGGCTTGCTGGCGTTCGCCGGGTAGCCGGTGGAGGGTCTTCTCGGCGTGTTCGAGCGTGGAAGCGATCTCGAACCTCTGCTCGTGCAGCTCGCGGAGTTGTGTGCCATCGAGCAGTCCGGGGCGGTGGGGCTTCTCGTCGCGGAGTTCGGCCCGGCGTGCGTGGGCGGGGAGGTCGATCCAGTCGGTGGCGATGGATTGAGCGAAGACGTCGGCTGCGGTTTGTTCGCCGGTGACGACCATGAATGCTTCGTTCATGGCGGTGCCGCGGGTCATCGCGACGTAGAGGTTGCGGACGTCGGTTGGTTTCTCGTAGAAGCTGGCTCCGCCTTGGACGTTTCGGCCTTGGGCGCCCATAGCGGTTCGCGCATAGGCAAGCTCAACGTGCTCGGCGACGTATGCGGCGGGAAGCCGGACTGCACCGTTCTTGCCGGTCGCGGTGAGTGAGCCGTCGGGGTGGATGTGGTCGACGATCCACACGGCCCGGTTGCGGACCATCTCACCCCTATCGGTGGTGAGCCGCCGGTCGTTCTGACGGGTGGCGATCTCGTCGCCGGCGTGGATGTTGAAGGCGCCGGCGGTGAGGTGGCGGCCGTCAGGGTCGATCTCGCCTGACCTGATTCGGGTTTGTTGGCAGCGTTGGTTGAGGCGTTCGGTTGCTTCGTTGGTCGGCGACA
>DAORTY010000296.1:0-1456 GCA_035432905.1 Ilumatobacteraceae bacterium
CCCCTGCACCTGATCACACGAGTCGAATCGTCACCCCCGCAAGGCTGAACGATTCGCCCGCCCGTGTGCGGTCCGTCGCGACCAGATCCAGCGCGTCGAGGCCCTCACCGCGCACGCCCGCGGGTACGAACCGAACGGCGTGTGCCAGCCCGAGCTGCGTCCAGCGCGCTCGCATTGTCGCGGGATCGACCGCGCCGATCGAAACTCCGGCAATGGCCGTGACCACGCTCGTCTCTTGATGCGCGACCCAGCTCGGGCCGCCCCACAACCAGGCCCCGTTGGGGTTCGGCTGGTCGATGCTGACGATCGCGCCGCCGACATCGGCGGGGTGCAGGTGGCGACCGCGGATGGCCGGAAAGTCACCGCGCCAGACGATGCGCACACCGTGCTCGCCGAGGTGACGCTCTCGCTCATCGAGGTCGTCCACCTCGTAGATGGCCATGTAACCACCGTCACCGCCGCGCTTGTGCAGAAGTCGACCTGCGGTCGTGCCCTCCTTTGTGGGTGACACGACTTCCAGGAACTGGTCACCGATCATCATCAACGCGTTGTCGAGCCCGAAGGCCGCCACGCCCGGGTCGCGGAAGCACACGCTCACGCCGAGCTGCTCACAGAGTTGGCGAACGACCGCCTCGAGATCATGCGCAACGAGCGCCACTTGCCGGAGTCGAATCATCGCCGCAGTCTCGCGCTCCGCAGTGCAAGTAGCGTGGGTCGCATGCTCACGATCATCGAAGGCCGCGTGCTGGGGTGCTTGTTGGAGAAGGAGCGCACCACGCCCGATCAGTATCCGCTCACGCTCAACGCGTTGGTGTTGGGCTGCAATCAGTCCACGTCGCGCGAGCCGGTGATGCACGTCGCCGACCATGAGGTCGAGGCCACGCTGGCGGCGCTCAAGAGCGAGGGGTTGCTGCGTTTCGTGCATCCGGCCCATGGCCGCAGCGTGACCCGCTATCGCCAGGTGGCTGACGAATCGTGGGGTCTTGCTCCCGATGCTGCCGCTATTGTCGCGGTGCTGTTGCTCCGCGGGCCGCAGACGGTCGCCGAGCTGCGCACCCGCACCGAGCGGCAACACCGTTTCGCAGCGCCGGGGGCCGTGGAGGACGTGTTGCGCGAGCTGGCGGTGGCCGGGCACGTGCAGCTCCTGGAGCGTCAACCCGGCCACAAAGAGGCGCGCTGGCAGCAGCTGTTCGCCGAGGAAGCCGAGCAGCCTGCGACGGCGTTTGGCCCACCGACAGCGGGCAGCATGGCCGAGCGTGTTGTACAACTCGAGGCTCGGGTTGCCCGTCTCGAGCTTGCTTTCAACGACCTGTTGGTGAAACCGATTCCGCCGGAGCTGGCCGTCGAGTCCTTCATCTCGTTCAACTTGCCATCAAGCCCGGAACCGTGAATTCAAAGGTCGCAACGTGCGGACCATTGAATTCACGATTCGGGGCTCGGAGGGTCACGCAACCCG
>DAORTY010000296.1:1556-3569 GCA_035432905.1 Ilumatobacteraceae bacterium
GCAACGTGCGGACCATTGAATTCACGATTCGGGGCTCGGAGGGTCACGCAACCCGTTGCGGGAGCAATTCGTACAGTGTTTCGAGCATCACCGGGGCACGTGTCACGACGTGCTGATAGGTGAATTGCATCGCAGCGAAGCCGTTCAGCTGTAGTCGGTTGAGCTGTTCGGCGTCGTTCTCCATCTGCATCGTCGTGCGATGGTGTTCGTAACCGAGCAACTCGACGATCACATTCGTATCGGGAAACCGACAGTCCACTCGGATGATCTTGTTCTGACGCTGCGCCATGACCTGTTGTGTGGCCGGGCGCGGGAGGCCGAGTTCGCCGAGCAGCTCCAGGAACGTCCGCTCCAACCACGAATGCCCTCCCCGGGACAGTTCGGCACCGGCCATCACCCGTAACAGCTCGGTGCGAGCAATTTCAATGAGGGTGCGCGTCGCCGAGAGGCAGGGAATGCCGTGGACGCTGTCGACATCGAGCTTGTTGAACGTCTTCATGCGGTGCACCACGACGTCCAATCGGTGAGGGGCGCGGTTGTACGGAAAGACGAGCTGAAAAGGTGTGCTCAGCTCGTACCCGTCGAAACCTTTCAAGGCCGCGGCAGTGACGCCGTACGCCCAACATGGTGGACCGATGGACTGGATGACTTCCCAGAGCTCCTCGAGGAGACGCAGGTACTGGAGGGGCGAGTTCTGCCCGATACGCAGGCCGCTCGTGTCTCGGCGACGAAGCGCTGGCTGTGTTGCTGGCAGCAGCGGGCGCTGACCCTTGTCGGCCGCATCGCGGCGTCGAGTGGTCATGGGCCGATTCAACGGCGGACCGCTGAGAACCCAACTCGAACGTCCGTCGGTCCCGAACCGTGAATTCAATGGTCCCTACGTTGCGACCATTGAATTCAACGTTCGAGGCCCGAGGGTCTCAGCCGAGGTCGGGCCAGCGGCGGTTCTGCCGGCGGCGTTGGCCGGCCTTGCCCAGTTTGCGGTGCTCGGCGAGCGCCCACTGACGGCGCCAGCCGTTGTACTCCGGCCCGGTCAGCTTGGGGCTGGTGCCGGCAGCGGTGCGCTTGCGAGCCGTCCAGTAGTCGGTCAGCGCTTCATCGCCGAGTGCGGTGACGGCGGCTTCGATGCGCGCATTGAAGCGGCGGGTGCTCTCGTCCTCGATGGGGAACAGGGGGGCACCGAACACGACCTTGGTCTTGCCGGCCTTGGGCCGCTTCATGCCTTTGCCGTAGATGCTGCCCGTGCCGTCGATGAACACGGGCACGACCGGCGCACCGGTGCGGTTCGACAGGTAGGCGGCACCGCCCTTGAAGCCCTGGCCCCACCCATCGGGTGAGCGACCGCCCTCGGGGAAGATCACCAGGCTCCAGCCGTCGTCGATCAGATGGCGCAGTTCGTCGCTGCTCTTGCGGCTGGTGACCTCGCGGTCGATCGGGAACGCATTGAGCGCCAGCGCTGCGAACGTGCCCTTCACCCGCTTGTCGAAGAAGTAGTCGGCGGCGGCAGCAATGATCAGGTTCGAGCGCCATGGCTCGGGCACAGCGATGTGCATCAGCGGCGTATCGACATGGCTGTGATGGTTGGGTGCGAAGATGACGGCCGGTGACTCGTCGGCGCGCTGCATGTCGGTCAGGCGGTCGAGCCCGACAACCTCCGGGCTGGCCAGCACGCGAACCATTGCGCGCATCGGCCCATTGGTGAGAACTCGCCGGACAGCCTTCGCCGGTGTGGAGCGAGCCCAATCCGTCTCGAAGTTGGCACCCAACTTGTCAGGGTTCGGTGGCACGACCATGCCCTTGGGCACGCTCGGCTTGCGATACGGGAAGCCCAGTGCCTTCGCCGGTCGCAGTACAGCTTGCACCGCTGCGCCCGCCGCGTCGCCCACCTTCGCTGCGCGACGAAGCTGACCGACCGAGCTGAGGCGTGTGGGAGCGGAGCGCTTCATGTGGCTGCTACTGCACGTCCGCGACCAGCAGCGCCGGCGCATGGAGGTGGGTGATGGTGGCGTTGCG
>DAORTY010000297.1:0-1260 GCA_035432905.1 Ilumatobacteraceae bacterium
CCGAGCGCTCTGGCGAGTGGCGTGTACTCGCCCTTGACGTCGGTGGCCACGAAGCGGCAGCCGAAGGCACCGACGAGCCACCACAGGATCTGTTTCACGAGTGCGGATTTGCCGTTGCCAGGAGCCCCGGCGATCACGATGTTGGGATTTTGGGCGATGCCCTGGTTGACCCAGGCGAATGGGTCGATGCCGAAGGGGGCGCCGCCGGAGAGGTGATCGACGCCGACGATCGGGCCTACCGATGGGATCGATCCACCGAAGTGCCAGGGGTAGGCACTGCTCCACTCGGCGGTGGTGGCGCGCAGCTTGCTGGTGCGCATCACTCCACCGAGGGCTTCACGTACACACCGAGCGGCAACGCGGCGACGAAACCGAAGTCGTGTTGGCCGGTCAGTTCGCGTACTCCGGCGCGCCCGCCTTCGCGGAGCTTCTGGCGCAGCATCTGGCAGCGCCGGTTCAAGTCTTGTGGGGTGCGGGCCGAGATGACGATCAGGCCGTAGCCGTCGAGTTCCTGATGCCCTTCTGCGACAGCCTGCTCGGCTGATTGCAGGGCTTGGGTCTTGCGTTTGTCGGTGGTGCGGACGCGTCCGCGGTTCATCGCGACGATCGTGTTGTTCGATGCTGCGCGTGTCGTCAACGCTTCGCGGCGTGCGTCGGCCTGCGACGGCGCAATGGGTTCGAACACGACGGTGACGACCTTGGGGCCTTCCATCCCGAGGGGCTTCCACAGCCAGTCGGAGTCGACCTTCGCGCGTGGCCAGGAGATCGAGAAGACCCGGTGGTAGGCGCCGTCGATCGCCAACTGATGCCGGTCGACGGTGACCTGGTTCGGTCCGCTTCGTTCGGGCATCGCGAACCGTTCCCTGCCGGTCGGGTCTTCGCGGCGTGCCTCGAACGGGTCGCCGGCTTCCACGATCATGCGACCCAGCTCGGCGGGAGAAAGCATCGAGGCGGTGGTGAATCCGCGCCGTGTGAGCTCTTGGCTGACTTGCCGGCCGGCTGCTACCGCGGCGGCCAACATCACCTCTCCAGGCCCACCGGTGAAGCCTTGCTGACGGGCGACTCGAAGACGACCGGCGCGGGTGATCGTCACCGCCAACAACACGTGATGAGACGACGAGATCGCACCGAACCCCGACAGGTACTGGACGTAGTCCCCGCTCGCTGGACCGTCGACTCCCAGCTCACGGTGATGTCGCACCAACGCCGTTGGGTCCGAAGCGCGGTGGATGTCGGTCCACCCGATGCGTTCGGCCGTCA
>DAORTY010000297.1:1360-3551 GCA_035432905.1 Ilumatobacteraceae bacterium
GTGCGAATCGGTGTGCCTCTCCACGAGAGCATCGTCCACAGCAGCACGGGGATCGCTGCGATGCCGGCTCCGATGGGTTGGTCGATTGCGATGCCGGCACCGAAGACCCCGAACGCGGCGCCGACGCCCAGCACCTGGGGGCGGGAGAGCGCGCCGATCAGCTTGACCTTCTCGTCGGGGGGCCACAACACCTGCGGCGGGTTCACTGCCCGTCCGTTGACAGCATCTCGCTGATTCGTGCCGCAACCCGTGCCGGTTCGCCGTCGTCAATGGGAGGGGTCGGCGACGTCGGAGGGGTCGGGTCTCCATCGAACTGCATCCACCCGTCACCCGGTTGCGGTGATTCGGGTGATTGAGCCTGCGATGCGATCCCGGGGCCGCGGGAGTCCGTAGTGCCGGCCGGCTGGTCGCGACCGCTGGACGAGTCGGGAGTGGGTGGCCCGCCACCACCCATGAACGACGCCAACTGCGAGGTGCCACCACCGTGAGCGGCGGACGCCATCACAGCGGAACTTCCGGTGGCGCCGAGTGCTGCAACCGTTGCGGCAGTGGTCGCTGCTGCGGCGATCAGCGCGCGGCCACCGGAGTCGCCGCTGCCGCCCAAGGGCAGGAACCTGGACACCATTGCAGGCATCAGGATTGAGACGACCATGCCGGCGAGTCCCCCGATGGCTTGGCTGATGCCGAGCACCCCGGAGTCGTTGACGGTGTTTAACGCCAGCGACATCGACGCAGCGGTGATCGCTGGTGTGAGTGACAGCGTCGCCACGTTGCGGATCATTCGCGCCGACACGTCCTTGAGCGCGGGCCATGGGCGCAGCGCGATCGACAACGGGCCGATCACCGCCGCGAAGGTCAGCATGTGTTGCAGCACGAACATCTCGATCATGAACACCAGCAGAAACACGATCATCAACAGACAGATCAGCAACCGGAAGAACGACGCGATACCGGCGTCGAGCGAGATGCCGGTGGCGAACGCCTGACGCAACGCATCGCCGGTGAACGCGGCGGTGAGCGCCCTACAACCCTCGAACCAGACAGCCACCACGGCGTACCAGCCCGCGAGCATCACCATCGCGATCGGTATCTCGCGTACGACGTGCGATAGATCCACCCTCGGATTGAGCAGCGCCCCGGCGCAGGCCAGCATGATTGTGGCCACCAACGAGACCAGCGCCAACCATTTGAAGGTGCCGCCGAGCTGCTGGAATGCAGACGACCCGAAGTCGGGTGCCGACAAGTCGGTGAGCACCAGCGCGATCTGCTGTGTCGCCCACGTCAACGCTTCCTCGACCCAGCCGACCACGACATCGATGAACGCGCCAGCCGCACCGTCGACGATCTCGCCCGCAGCGTCGGTGATCCAATCGATGGGATTCAGCGAGAGCCCGATCAGTGCCACTGCCGGCGGCCTAGCTCAACCACTGCACGAGCTGGCTCGCCGACCCAACAACGATCAACACCACCAGCACAGATCCAAGCGTCGACTTCAACTGCGGTGACATGCCGCCGCCGTGCCCGCGTTCGGCAGCGAACAAAAGCGCGCCTGATCCGAGCAACACAGCCAGCGCGGCCATCAACGACGTCCACTTCACCAGCCCGAGCACGGTGGTCACCTTCGCCGCTACCTCCGCAGGCGCTGACGGTGCTGGATCGGGTATCGAGCTCAACAGCATGTGAATCATCCGGACATGTCCTCCTGGGCGGCACCGGCACCGGAGTGGTGCACGGTCCTCTCCCAGTGGTCACCACGGTCACGGCCACGCGCACCGGCGGTGCGCGCGATCACGGCGACATCGACCACCAAGGGCATGAACAAACTCGTCTACATAGTGGTTGCCGCTCTGCTCGTGCCCGTTGCGTTGTTGATGGCCATCGTGGTTGCTGTCGGTGCCGTCGCCACCTCGGCCGGTGACGCCGCGATTGTCGCCGCGGCAGCGGTGTGCACCTACGCGAACCCCGACCCGGAACGCATCACGGCCGCCATGGAACAACTCACGTCCGACCCCGTCGACCGACCCCACTGGGACACGTACTCGCCGGCGGCCGGACTCGACCCTGGTGTCACCTTCGAGTCGTCGAGCCTCGAACAACGCCATCAGGTGTTGCTGTCGACCGTGCACACGGTGCTGAACGGCACGCCACCACATTCGGTGACCACCCCGCCGATGGTGTGGTGGCACACCAC
>DAORTY010000298.1:0-3543 GCA_035432905.1 Ilumatobacteraceae bacterium
CTGATCGGTGGCCGGACGGCGAGTTCTTCCGCTACCGGATCACCGGCCACGAACTCTTGGGCCGGTAGTTGTGTGGGACATCCGCTGATCACCCAGACATCGGATTTGTCGCCTCGCACGTGAAGGTGTGGTAGTCCAGCGGCGTGGTGGGGGTCATCCGAGAGAGAAGCCCATCGCCGATTTGGGCAGATGGCGGCTGAGGACCTCCAGACCGAAAAGTCGATCGGGCTGACTCAGGGGGGGGGAGAGAAGCCTAGAGGAGTCTCCCCTGCCCGAACTTCTCGACGCACTCCGTGCCGGCGATGGAGTGAATCCGATCGGTGACGAGGTCCGTTTGGTGATGCAAGAGCTGATCGAGCTCGAGGCCGTCGGTTCGTCAACTGTGGCCTGGCCGACGTGACCAATCTTCGCCTTGCTGGCCGCGCTTATCCGGCGAAGCTCGCCGCAGGTAGCCAATGGTGCGCCGATCGTCTCCCGCTTACAGGCCAACGCATCACCATCGCACCCGCCGACCTGGGCTTCAGCGCCCGAAAGGCCAGCAGCTACACAGCACAAGAGTCCGACTGAGGTTCTGCAACGAGTGTTCAGTGACGACTGATCGCACTTGCGGACCAGCGCCATATCGGTCATGATCCCGGACTCATGCCGCGCCCTGATCTCCCGACCTTGATCGTCGCGGACGCGGGCGAGTGCCAGCGCGTCGGTCCGAGTGCCGGGGGTCAATGCGAGTGACGCGCGGCGATCTCCGACGCGATGATCTCGACTCGCCGGCGCTAGGGGCGAGTGCGGGTGCTTGCACCACCGCCGGACGATTCGGGGACAGCAGAGGCCGACAAAGGGACTGGAACGGTGACGCGAGCGGCCGTCGCACTTGGATATGGCTGTGCGCCAGCTCCGCAGTCATACGTCTGTACGTTCTTGGTGAGGGGAAGATCGAAGTCGCACAGCGATCTCGTGAAGGTCAGCGTGTCGCCCGCCAGCGAGCCTGTCCAATCCCACCGTCCGAGTAGGAACAGGCTGTCATCGCGGTACATGTCGAGCGTTCGAGCCGTGAAGCTGTTGCCACTGCATGTCCAGCGACCCTCCTGCGCCGTCACCTCCTCGACGTCAGTCGGGGCGGCGCCCACGTTGTCGAGGGGAACCATGGACATGGCGCCACCGGCCAACAGTTGGATGATCATCCCGGTTGTTCCATCACTATCGGTGAACGAGCCGGCGAAGGTTCCGACGAACGCCGCGCATGCGTCGACCGCCGTGCTGCCGGTGCCGACAGGCACGTAGTAGCCAACTACGTCGATCAACAGGTTGACGGTCCCGGTGTCGTTGCGAAATGCGAGCCTCCCGTCCGCCGACAGTGCGGAGGTCACTGCGTTCGGGGTGGGCGCTTGACCGGCGGAGAAGTTCAGGTTGGAGGTACCGGGCCATTCCTTGTCAGCGGGGAAGACCGACAGGAAGCCACCCGCCGACGGGCTGGTAAATGTTGCATTGAGCGACACTGCCGTCGCGGTTGCGGGAATCGTGCACTGACCGTTCGTGCCCCACACGGCGGCCACGTAGGTTTCTGCGCCGATCGGCGTGGAACGAGGCCCCACTGGACTGGTGGCACGGGTATCCATCAGACGGCAGGGTGTGATCGGGACGAACGAGGACCCCGCTGGTGGACTGACAGCCGACGAGGTCAACACGTCACCCGCACCGAGCAACACCGCAACGGTGACCCCTGCAGTAGCCCAACGGGACCGAAAAAACGACCTTTTCGACACCATTCCAGCTCCCAAACTCGTGCATACCCTGCAGCGACCGTCTGGACGCTACACGCGGACCCGTCAGCGGGCAGGGACGATGTTGAATGCGTGCAACGCCGGTCCGCGGTCACGAATCAAAATCTTCGTGACGGAGGCTTGATCGATCTGGCTGCGCCACGTAATGGTGACGTCAACGCCCAGCGCCCACGCCATCGCTGCTTTGATCGGCGTCGCGTGACTCACAACGGCGATGTTGGTCGTGCGTGCTGCTTCGAGCAGGTCATCGCACGCCGCGAACACGCGCCGACCCATCTCCTGCAGCGACTCACCGCCGGGTGGACGGAAATCCGGGTTCGAAGTCCACTCGGCCCACATGTCGCGCGGCACGTCAGCCATGGGTACGCCATCGAAGTCACCGAAGTCCATCTCCAGCCATCGATCGTCCAGCTCCGGCTCCAGACCGAACACTTCCGCAGTTTGACGGGCACGCAGTGATGGCGAACACACAACCCTGTCGACGTTCGGGACCAGCGAGGTCACCGCCGCTGCCTGCGCCCGGCCTACGTCGTCGATGGGCAGATCAATTCGACCCTGCAGCCGACCACCAGCGTTGGCCTCCGTGCGGCCGTGTCGAATGAGGTAGAGCACCCAGCCAGTGAAGCACAGGTTCAGCCGTATCGGCGTCAGCCGTCGGTGACCTGGCCGAGACGGTAGAACTGCGATCGTCGGTCCGGCTCCGCCAATCGGAAGCGGCGCCACGCCCACCACATCATGGCGGCACCAGCCAGTTCCATCGGTATGTCGAGCCAGCCACGTTCGATGGACGGCACCTGGGTGTTGCCCCACGAGCCGATGAACGGCCACCAGAAGACCTTCGTGGCAGCGAACGCTCCGTCCCACACAAGGTGCAACAACATGCCGATGGGCAGACCGAGCAGCAACCGCCGAATGGGCCTGCGACCAGCAGTGACGATCATCACGACGGCCAGGGTGCCGACGGCGACAGTGAGGCTGTGTGCCCACCGCGCCTGACCGAACGGCACATCGATCACGTCGGGCAGTACTGAGCCGACGAGCAGTAGCCGGTAGTCGAAGCGAGGGTCGGTGAACACGAAAAACACCGATAGTGCAGCGGTGCCGAGAAACCACAGAAACATTTGCAGGGCCTAACGAACGATGATGCGCCCGCACTGCGGACACTCGGCCAATATGTCGGCCGGAACAGCTTTCACGATGTCGAGCTCGCGCGGTGAGAGGTCCATGTGACAGCCGCTGCAATGCGACCCCTCCAGACGTGCGACTGCGACGCCGCCGAACTGCTTGCGTACTCGCTCGTAGAAGGCACTGCCGTCAGGCCCGAGGCTTTCGACTGCGGCGGTTCGTTGCTGACGAAGATCGGCCACCTCGGCGTCGATGCCGGAGTGCACCCGGTCGAGGTCGGCCTTCGCCGCAGCGACTGCATCCTCGTGGCCGGGGACGGCCTCGGACAGTTCCACCAACGCTGCTTCGCCGTCGGACTGTTCTTCCAGTGCTGCGAGCTCCTGATCGTCGAGCTCACCGCGGTGGCCATTGATCGTCTCGATCTCGTGCATCAGGGCTTCCGCTTCACGCGGCGCGATGACAGTCTTCAACTGCGCCTCGAGGCGGGTTCGCTTCTTGGTCAAGTCGGCGGCGGCGTGTTCGGCAGCTTCGATGGACGCCTGCGCAGCATCGATGCGCTGCTGTGCCGTGGCGATGCGTGACTGCAGGTCAGCGAGGGCCGCTGACGCCTCTTGGTGGGCGATCACCTCTGGAAGCC
>DAORTY010000299.1:0-3512 GCA_035432905.1 Ilumatobacteraceae bacterium
GTGCTGGTCGTCGAGCACGACGAAGACACCATCATGGAAGCCGACTGGATCGTCGACATCGGCCCCGGCGCCGGCGAGCACGGCGGTGAGGTCGTGTACAGCGGCCCGGTGAAGGGCATTCTGAAGTCGAAGGCGTCCATCACGGGTCAGTACCTCAGCCGTAAACGCACCATTCCTGTGCCGCAAGTGCGGCGCACACCGGGTGAGGACTGGATCGAGATCCAAGGGGCGAAGGAACACAACCTGCGCAGCCTCGATGTGAAGATTCCGCTCGGCTGTTTCGTTGCCGTCACCGGCGTCAGCGGTAGTGGCAAGAGCACCCTGGTGCGTGACATCTTGCTGCCCGTGTTGATGCAAAAGATCTACAAGTCGAAGTCTGCGGCCGGGCGGCACAAGAACATCAAGGGCATCGAGAAGCTCGACAAGGTCATCGACATGGATCAGTCGCCGATCGGTCGCACGCCGCGCAGCAACCCGGCCACCTACACCGGTGTTTTCGACAACATTCGCAAGTTGTTCGCCACCACTGCCGAGTCGAAGGTCCGCGGCTACATGCCCGGGCGTTTCAGCTTCAATGTCGCCGGCGGTCGCTGCGAAGCGTGCAGCGGCGACGGCACCATCAAAATCGAAATGCACTTCCTGCCCGACGTCTACGTGCCGTGCGAGGTCTGTAAGGGCGCTCGCTACAACCGCGACACACTCGACATCCAGTTCAAGGGCAAGAACATCGCTGAGATCCTCGACATGCCGGTCGCTGAAGCCGTTGATTTCTTCGCCAACCAGCCTGCCATCCATCGCTACATGCGCACGCTGATGGATGTCGGCCTCGGGTACGTGCGGCTCGGTCAGTCAGCTCCCACTCTGTCGGGCGGCGAGGCGCAGCGTGTGAAGCTGGCCACAGAGTTGGCCAAGCGCAACACCGGGCACACCATCTACCTGCTCGACGAGCCCACCACAGGGTTGCACTTCGAGGACGTGCGGCGTCTGCTCACGGTGCTGTCGCGGCTGGTCGACCAGGGCAACACGGTGCTCGTCATCGAGCACAACCTCGATGTCATCAAGACCGCCGACTGGATCATCGATCTCGGCCCCGAGGGTGGAAGTGGTGGCGGCATGGTCGTGGCGCAGGGCAGTCCTGAGGCTGTGGCCAAGGTGGACGACAGTCACACCGGGCGATTCCTCAAACCGCTGCTCGACGGTTGACCCCGGTTGCTACGGTCACCACGTGACTGAATTACCACTGGTGGCCGACGTCGTTGCAGACCATTCGGTGTTGCAGCGTCGAACTCTCACCACGCTTCGCCTCGCCCAGGTTCCCGGGCAGGCTGCAGTCGCCGGCGTGGTGGCGGTCGGTGCGTTGCTGGCCAAGGACCTGCTCCATGGCAAGGACCGCTTCGCGGGGTCCGGGGGCGCCGCTTTCACGTTGGGCGCGGCCTTTCTGGCTGTGCCGCTCACGGCGTTCATGCGCCGAAATGGCCGACGTCCTGGGCTGATGTTCGCCTATGTGCTGGGCTCCTTCGGCGCCATCGTGGCAGCTCTTGGTGGGCAGCTTCGGTCGTTCCCCCTGTTTCTGTTGGGGATGTTGTGCTTCGGCGGTGCCCAGGCAGCAACGCTGCAGGGGCGTTACGTCGCAGCCGACCTGGCGCGAGAGAACGACCGGGCCAAGGCGATTGCCAGCGTGGTGGTGGTTGGCACGCTCGGTGCCGTCTTCGGCCCAGTCCTGACGCCGTGGGAAGAGCGAGTCGGCGACGCACTTGGGCTCGACCAGTTCATCGCACCGTTCCTGTTCGCCGCGTTGTTCCTGCTGGTTGCGCTCAGCGTCATCGCCCGCCGACTGCATCCAGACCCGCTGGCGGTCAACGGTGAACTCGACCCCCACGCCGTGCGAGTGCGGCCGATGAAGCAGGTGCGTCTCTCGGCCGCCGTCATTCGTAGCAGCAAGTTGGCCACCCTGGGTTTGGTGGCGATGGTGGTGTCGCAGACTGCGATGGTTGCAGTGATGACGATGACGCCTTCGCACATGAAAGATCACGGCCAAGCCGAGCTGTCGGCGTACGTCATCGCACTTCACATCTCTGGTATGTACGCGTTTGCTCCATTTGTCGGCCGCTTTGTCAGCGCTGTTGGTCAGGTACGGGCGGTGATGGTCGGGTCGGTGGTGCTCGCCAGTGGCACCGTCGTGTCGGTTGTCGCGGGTTACGTACCCTCGATGATCTTTGCCGGGCTCTTCTTGCTCGGACTTGGCTGGAACATCGGCCTCATTGCCGGCAGCAGCATCCTCACCGGCGCTGTGCCGGCGAATGCTCGGGTCGAGGTGCAGGGAACCGCAGACCTGACGATGAGCTTCTGCGGTGGTATTGCGGCCTTCGCCTCCGGCTTGGTCAAGCAGGCATGGGGCTATCACATGCTGGCCAACGCGGCGACGCTGCTCGCTGGCGTGTTGCTGGTAGTGGCCTACACCCATCACCTGCGCACCCGCGTCCAGATGGTCGGTTAGCGGCCGCGGAGCTTCTTGCTGAGCTCGTTGAGGCGGTTCTTCTCCGTGCGTGAGAGCGAGTCGATTCCCTGGGCGCTGATCTTGTCGAGCAAACCATCGAGTTCCATCTGATCGAGAGCCGAATGCTGCGTCGTCGCAGCCGACCACGGGCCGGCGACCACTGTCGAGCCACCCTGGCGACGTACGGCACGAGCGGTCTTGCGCTTCGACGTGCCACCACCGAACTTCGGAATGAACTCCAGCGAGCTGACCAGACCGTATTGACGGGCGGCGACGAGGCCGACCACGATGACGCCGAGTTCCAGAAACAGGGTCTCGAAGCGGCGGTCGCCAAGGTAGCGCAAGATGTCGATACCGACATAGACGCCGGCAATGGCCCAGGCAGGGATGCCGAAGAAGAACATTGCGCCCGGGTTGTCGAGCGCGAATACGACCAGTAACCCGATGCCGATGATTCCGAGGCCGAAGGCAGGCGCCGCCAGGTCGAACTGCACGAACGACACCAAAACGGCCGGTACGACCGTCATCAGTGCGATCAATACTGTGAATCGGCGCCGGCCAATCGAGTCTTCGATCCGATGGCCGACGAACCAGAAGAACGCGAGCGTCAACACCACCCAGATCTCCGTGGGTGGGTTGGCCACCGGCCAGGTGATCAGCCTCCAGACCTCACCCTCGCGAACGTAAGGCCCGTAGTAGGCCAGTTTCCACAGCGCCAGCTGGTTGATCGCATAGACGAACATCGAGATGATGCCCAGTCCGACGAGGAACGCGGTCGTGGTGACATCGAGTGCGCCAACCCTGAACCAGCCGTCACGCGTAGGTCGTTCGGGCATGGAGAACTGGTAACGGCCGGGCACGGGGCAACCCTACCTGCGACACCGTCGTGCTCCCCGTAGAGTCGAGGCGATGGTCACGCGCCCACCCACCGGCACGATTCCCGAGACACCGGGGTCGTATCAGTTCAAGGACAAGGACGGGCGCGTCATCTATGTGGGCAAGGCATCCAGTCTGC